>OZ243107.1:1306666-1633333 GCA_965212245.1 Owenweeksia sp.
CAGGTTAAAAGATTAGGGCGGGTGTTTAAAAAGAACCAGCCATTTTCTTCCTCTAACTTCACGCTTGAGGGTGAGGAAGTTCCGGAGCTGTCCGGGTGTGTAAAGTAACCTTGAAATACGGCCGGGCTGCGTAGTTTGAAATTATAGGTGGTATCCGGGCTGGTCCAGCTGAATTCCCTCTTATGGCCTGTTTTGTATGTTGGTTTGTAGAAAAGGCCATAAATAATGACGGAATAGATTATACCTGCTAAACAGGCCAGTAAAAAACCATTAAAGTTTTTGGGTGAGAGTTTCATAAAGGAGGTTTGGTAAAGGGAAAATACAACTATTATGAAAGATGCCCCTCAGTTTTTATTCCACTGTAACCTCATATACCCTACCCACCAGGTCATTGAGAGGGAAGGGAATATTATTTTGCTCAAAAATAGCAGGGTCCCACCAATCTGAATTATGGAACTCCTGTGATATCACCGGAACCATTTGATTATCAGGAATGGTGGTAATGGAAGAGTCCATCACACAAAAAACACGAAGTTCATCTTTAGAAGGCCCCATGCGGTAAATGATTCGATTCGGTTGCCAGTCTATCTGGAAATAATAGATGCGGCCCATAATATCATCATGCAAAGCCCGGTTTTTGGAAGTAAGGGCCTTGTAATCTGAATCCCAGCGATGATGTGTAAAATCACCCAGGTTTGAGAGCCGGCTTTGAGCACCTATAATATAATTATACGGATCAGCACAAGCCAGGTCCCAATTGGTGGCCGCAACCATAATTTCGTCTTCCGGATTTCCTGGCAAAGGAGGGTATGGGGAAGCAGGGCCGTAGGAAGTACGGGGCCAATAACTGGCGGTTTTTAAGATCTCAATGTCAATCTCACTATAGCTTACCCGGGGCAGGCGCTCTGGCCCTTGGTCCTTTGGTATATAACCCAGGCTGTCGCATGTACTGCGCATATTCCAGTTTTCCTGAGAGTGACTTAGCAACCAGAAAGCACAGGTTAAACCATTCCAGATATGATCTTCACTCATGATTTCTGGGTACTTTATCCTGGCGGTGTATTTTCCATATGTAAGGCCTACCCGGCCAATAATTCCAGCATTTTGCTTGCGAAAATTTCCTCCCCGGCTACCTTGGTTGGCAATGATAATGGAGTTTTTAATAGAATCATAACAGGTGTTAATACACGCACACTCCTCAAAGTCAACGGGAATTTGTACTCTTTCAGCACTCTTATATTTAAGGGAGTTGGTATCATACATTTCCCGCGTGTAATTAGCATGGGCTACGTCATAAGCCAAAGGGATATTATTAAGTTTAAATCCGGAGACGGCTGCGTGGGCATAAGGCTCAAACTGAGCATTCACATAGAGCTGGTCTGAGCTATTACAGCTTTCTGAAAGGTTGGTCCCCCGGCAATTATTCTTTTTTTCTTCTTTGCGGTACAAACCCTGCTCTCCTGAAAAAGTGGCCTTGGCTGTGAAGGCCACCTTGTTTAGTGAAGTCCAGAGGTTAAATAAACCATGCTTACTGTGCAGGTAATAGTAGTAAGGGTTAACCCGTTGGTTATCCGTACCGGACTTAGAAATATCAATGGCATACTCCGGAATGTTGTTTAAAGATTCCCGGGTGGTAAGTACTATTAAAAGGCTGTAATCACCCATGCGGGGGTTCAGTTTCCAGCGGTTGTTTACAAGGCCTTTGTCCTGTTTTTGTTGTAAAGCCCATGTAGCATCTTTTTTTAACTGCTCATCTACCGGAATATCCAGTTTTTTGGCTTTCAGCTTTACTTGAGCAAACCATTCAGGTGAGTTTCTGATAAAATCTATGGCACCGGCATAAGCTTCCTGCGTAAAGGAGACCGGAGTAAGGTCTTTGCCAAAATATTTTTCCAGATTTAGCGGGTTTCCCAATACCCTTATAGAATCCCGAATGGAGATGGATTGACCGGCTTTCAGCTCGCCTACCGGCTTAAAGCCTATCCCCGGATCAGGCCAACTGCCGTAAAAATTCTGGTTGGCCCTGAGATTTATAGTTTTTTGCTGTGCAACACTGGTCAGGTATTCGGCATGTTTATAAGATTCATTCTGATAAAGGATCTTGTAAAAATACTCCACCGGTTTTCCACCGGGATTCAAGAGGTCAAAAGTGATGTTGATATGATCCTGATGGGAGGGAATGGCTATGCCTTTCACAAAGGCAGAATCCAGGGGAACTTCAATAATATTATCAGGGAAGGAGGTTTGAATAGTAAGGTTTTGAATGCGCTGGCTCCCGGAAACACCGGCTTTTTTGTTTTTGTGGGAAGTGCTTTCGCTGCAGCCG
Source organism: Owenweeksia sp. (assembly GCA_965212245.1). Taxonomy (GTDB): domain Bacteria; phylum Bacteroidota; class Bacteroidia; order Flavobacteriales; family Schleiferiaceae; genus CAKZNE01. The sequence goes on from OZ243107.1 coordinate 1,308,993, forward strand.
TAAATAAAAAAAATCACCAACAAAAACCCCCGGCAGGAATTTAAAAGCCTCATAAAGTTATGATATAACATGAGCCCGAAAATAATCATAAAAGATCCTTTTTCGCTGTGAAACAATTTAAGGCCTTTCGGGGTCTGATAGATAATGTCTTTACTGATCTTTAATCAAAATGGAATTTACTGCCCCAGGGCAGGTGTATATATAGACCCCTGGAAAGCGGTAGATAAAGCCCTGATCACCCATGCTCATGCCGATCATGCCCGTGCCGGGCACGGATCATACCTTTGCCACAGGGATACGGCTCCGGTTATGAAATACCGGCTGGGTGCCGATATACAGGTGCAAACACTTGAGTACCGTTACAGTGTCAAGATGAACGGTGTTTCTTTTTCTTTTCACCCGGCCGGGCATATTCCTGGTTCAGCTCAGATACGGGTAGAGTATAAAGGCGAAATATGGGTGGTTAGTGGCGATTATAAAACGGAAGACGATGGCTTGTCAACGCCTTTTGAACCAGTAAAGTGTCATCACTTTATAACTGAATCTACTTTTGGACTGCCGGTTTATACCTGGGATAAGCAGGAGGATATATTTGAAAGCATAAATGCCTGGTGGCGGCAAAATCAGGCAGAAGGGAAGGTAAGCGTAATAGCTGGGTATTCCCTTGGAAAGGCTCAGCGGGTACTGCGGGGCATAGATGCTTCCATTGGAAAAATATTCACACATGGAGCAGTGGAAAATACTAACGAGGTTTTACGTAGCCAGGGTATAGAGTTGCCAGAAACAGTGCGGGTAACACCCGAACAGAAAAAATCCGACTATAAGGGGGGGATGGTGGTATGCCCGCCATCGGCTATCGGTTCAGCCTGGATGCGTAAGTTTTCTCCTTATAGCACTGGCTTTTGTTCGGGTTGGATGCGCCTTAGAGGAGCCCGGAGACGCAGGGCTATGGACCGTGGTTTTATTCTTTCAGATCATGCAGACTGGCCCGGCCTGAACCATGCAGTTAAAGAAACCGGAGCTGAAAATGTATATGTGACGCATGGTTACAAAGACACTTTTGCCCGTTGGCTGCGTGAATCCCTGTACCTTAATGCCCAGCCTGTTGATACTCTTTACGAAGATCAGGGTGAATCGGATAGTCCGGATTAACTACGCTTGCGAAAAATTCTCATCCTCTCCCACATAGCGATTGGAGTGCTGTGGGTCATTGTAAGGAAGAAAAACCAGCTTATCGCCTTTTTGAAAGGCAGGAATATCTCTTAAGATCGGGAAGGGGTCTTCTTCATCATCCAGCCGGAAAAGAGGGATCAGTCGTCCTTTTTGTTTTTTGGTGATATCCTCGTACGTTTCTTCACTGGACACGTCATCAATAGTAGGTTTACCCTGCTGTCTGATATATTGTGCCAGGGTAAGGTAGTCTACCTTTCCTTCAAAAAGTATGTCTTTATCCAGTTTAAGATCTTTGAGTTCCAGTTCATTTTTACTGGCCAGGCGAAACACATGATCGTCACCAAATTCATTTTCAAACCACTTGCAGGCCAAAGAGTTGATCTCTGTATTGGGAGTTAGAGCCATTAATCTGCCGATGGTGGTCAGGTCCAGCTCTTCAAAAATACGATCACCAACAATATTGCCTTCAAATACTTCAAAACCCTGCCTGCGTGCCTCTTTGATGTTGGCTGCAGAAATGTCAACCATTATAACCGGAATATCGCATTCACGGATGATGTCCGCTATAAAGCGGGCTACCTCATTTGCACCGGCAATAAGAAAGCCCTTGGGCTCTTCCCGTTCCACCTTCAGTATTTTGGCCAGCGGTTTGGCTGTGGCTCCCTGCAAGACTACCGTACCAACAATTACCAAAAAGGTAAGAGGTAGAATAAGTTCGGCCTGTTCAGAAATAGCATCGTTCGGGGCGCTGCTAATTAGTTGTAGTGAAAAGAGTGAAGCTACAGCTGCAGCTACAATTCCTTTAGGGCCTACCCAAGACATAAACACTTTTTCGCGCCAGCTGAATTTCTTGTTGATGGTACTGAGAAATACACCCAATGGACGAATAAGCAGGATGACGATAAGAAAGAGAAAAATACTTTCCCAACCCAGTTTTTGAATCTGCTCCATATTGATGCGGCTGGAGAGCAAAATAAACAGAACAGAGATGAGTATCAGTGAGATATCCTCTTTAAAGGATAATATTTTTTTGAAATCATTCACCTTGATATTAGCCAGAATAATACCCATAAAAGTAGCTGCCATTAAACCCGCTTCAGGTTGAATGAGCTCTGAAAAAGTAAATGCAAAGATCACCAGGCCAAGGGTGAATACATTGCGTAAAAATTCCGGAACCCGGTTTTTCAGTAATACATAACGCAGAAAAAAGGCAGCTAAAGCACCTACAAATACCCCAGAGGCTACGGTAAGGAAAAATTCTTTGAGTATTTCAAGTGTGAACTCCTGTCCGTGCCCGCCTCCTGATTGTATGAACTCATAGACCAATACGGCTATTAAAGCACCCAGGGGATCAATGAGAATACCTTCCCATTTTAAAACAGTATTCACCCGCTCATTAGGCCGAACGTTTCGGAGTATGGGCATTACTACGGTGGGACCAGACACAATGATCAAGGCTCCGAAAAGAAAAGCTAAACTGTAATTTAAGCCCAGCAGGTAATGCGCAGCCAAGCCACCACCAATCAAGGTGATAATCGGACCAAAGATCAAAAGGTTACGCACTGTGCCTACACGGTAGCGAATCTCGGATAGTTTAAGAGTAAGCCCACCTTCAAAAAGGATAACGCCCACTGAGATAGACACAAACGAAAAAAGAAAATCCCCGGAAAAAATGGTGTCACCGTCCAGTAATTTATCTCCATAAGGTGTTAAATAGGTGGAAAGGGGTCCAACCGCTAAACCGATTATAATAAGGGGCAGGATAGCCGGGATTTTAATTTTCCAGGCCAGCCATTGCGCTAACACGCTTAATACAAGGATACTGGCTAACTCGATCATACTTCAAAAATTCAACGCAAAAGATAAGGTATAGTTACTAAAGAATAGCGCATATAACCACCGGTCTGTAGGTGCTTGTTCACAAAGCTTTTGAATAATTACGGATGAGACGGTGTATCTCTCAGAATCTGACCGGTGTTTTGTGCATACTGGTCATAGCATTTGGATTTACCGGGGTGTAATATCAAGGTATTTTTCATTTATGTGTAAGTATTTTCCAAACTCCGATAGCTAGTGCAGCACCAACAAATGGCCCGGAGAGGTAGATGTGAAAATAAGAGAAATCCCCCAGCACCACATCTGGTCCAAAAGAACGGGCGGGGTTCATTGAAGCTCCGGTAAGAGGTCCGCCCATAGCGGCTTCCATAAAAACCACCAGCCCAATAGCCAGCCCGGCCATCACCCCTTTTTCTTTAGACCCCGAGCTTACGAAAATGATGACCAGCATCAGGAAGAAAGTAAATATACCTTCCAGAATTAAAGCCGGCCAAGGCTCGCCTAAAGGCCGGGTTTCGCCCATAGATGTGGTTTCCGGCAGGAGGAAGGCCAAGGTATAGCTGGCCAATACAGCACCCAGCAATTGCGCCAGCAGGTAGGCCGGTACTTTACCCCAACTAAAGCGTCCGCTTAAAGCAAAGGCTATACTCACGGCCGGGTTAATATGCGCCCCGGAAACTTCTCCCAGACCGTAGATTATTGCAGAGACCACCGCTCCGAATACAGCGGCTATACCTAATGTGCCTAAAGCCCCTCCGCTTATATGATCAACCATTACTGCACCGGTCCCAAAAAAAACCAGGGCAAATGTGCCGAGCAGTTCTGCGGTGAAAGTTTTTTTATTAAAAACCATCAACAGCAAGTTGAATTGGGTCCGCAGCAGATCGCTAAACTTTCGGAAAGCCGAAGCTTCTCCTGCTGATTTTTGGTGGCTTTCGGCTTTTGTATGATAAGCTGTTTACCATATGGTTTTATGCCGTATAGATTCCGGGATGAACTGAAGCCCTCTTCTAAGAAGTCTGCATGGAGTGATATGGGCATGTGGAGGGGTGTACTCATACTATTTAATCATTGCAATATTACGATGAAGATTGAAAAGACCAAATCAGTTTTGAACTTTTTAGGACTAAAAGTTTTAAGCTTGCATTAAAATAGTATCTGAATATGGCTTTTTACCTGTAAATCTGAATCAAATGAAAGTATACACCCGTAAAGGTGATACCGGGGAAACGTCTCTTATAGGCGGCACCCGGGTTAAAAAATATCATGTACGTATTGAGGCGTATGGAACGGTGGATGAGCTAAACAGTTTTATTGGTTTGATCCGTGACTCGGCTAAAACCTCAGATCAGGATGCAGTGCTGGAGGATATTCAAAACCGGCTTTTTACCGTTGGGTCGGAGTTAGCCAGTGATCCTGAAACTTCACGCATGAAAGTTCCGCAATTACAAGCTTCTGATATTGAGGCTTTGGAGAAAGCAATTGATACTATGGATGAACAATTAGAACCCTTAAAGAATTTCATATTGCCCGGAGGAGATTTGGCTGCGTCCTATTGTCATGTAGGGCGATGTGTATGCCGCAGGGCAGAACGCAGGGTAATTGAGCTAAATGAAGGTGCTGAGGTAGATCCCCGTATAATAGAATACCTCAACCGTTTAAGCGATTATCTTTTTGTGCTGGCCCGTTATTATACACGCCTACACGAGGGTAAGGAAACACTTTGGAAAACAAGACCTTAAGCAATTTGTAATTTTTTTTGTACACTGATTGCATAAGACTTGTAAAAAATTACTTTTGCAAAAATTTAATTAAGAGGCAGATATGTATTGGACATTAGAGTTGGCAAGTTACCTGAGTGATGCTCCCTGGCCCGCAACCAAGGATGAGCTTATTGATTATGCCATTCGTACCGGTGCACCTTTGGAGGTGGTGGAAAATCTCCAGGCCATTGAAGATGATGAAGATGAGGCCTATGAAACCATTCAGGAAATTTGGCCGGATTACCCCTCGGAAGAGGACTTTCTCTGGAATGAGGATGAATATTAACGGAATCTTTTTAAAAGATAAATGAAAACCCCTGTGCTTTGACAAGGGGTTTTTTGCTTTTGGTAAGTTGGAAACAGCTACATTTTCATGCTTTGCATAAATGATGCATTACAAATGCCGGAAAGGGAGAAAACACCAGGTAGATCATTTCGCTAAAATTCTCGATATAGAGAAAATTAGTTTAAAGACCACTTGATCTTGATGCTCATAAATTTTATGAGTTTAGCCATCCTATTCTTCTAAAACACATACAATCGTAACCTCCACCTCATTTCCCATCATAAACGTATTGGTGTCTTCACCAATTTTGTAATCCAGGCGTTTTAAAACTAAAGTGCCGGTTATAGTTTGACCGGAATAGGTAAAAGGAATGGCTACATTTTGAATAACCCCATGCATTTGCAGGTTGCCTTTGGCTAAAAACCCATTGGAAGTTTGTACAATTCCGGAAGATTTAAAGCAAATTTCAGGGTAATGCTCCGCATCAAAATAATCAGCACTGCGCAAGTGATCATCACGTTTTTCATTATCCGTATCAACGGAAGCAGTGGGTAAGCAAATATCAATTGTTCCTTTGGCCGGGATGTCTTTGGTAAATTTCACGGTACCTCTCATACCGCTAAAGGAGCCTTCCACCGTATTTACTCCAAAATTACTTATACTAAAGGTGGCTTTGGAGCTGGCGGTTGGCACCAGCTGGGCAGACGCATTGCCTAAAAAAGCAGTCGCCATAAGGATGATTAGTCTTTTCATGTAGTTGCGTTTAATGCACCAAATGTAAAGCAGAAGACCATAACATAAGACTATTAAGGTAACCGCCCTTTTGTCATTTTTTTGTAATAAGGCATAGTTTTGTGGCACCTATCAGCCCATAAAGATTAGCTAACTTTGCTATCCTTTTGAAAATAGAAGAATACACCCGTATATAATATGATTACCGATTTTTTACAAAAATTCTTTGGCAATAAAAGCGATCGCGACCTTAAGGAGATCAAACCTTTTGTGGAGAAAGTGAAAGCTGTTTACGATTCTGTTGCGGCCCTGGATCACGATGGGCTTCGTGCTAAGACACAGGAATTCCGCCAGCGCATTACAGACCATATAGCAGAGAACACACAACGCATTGCGGAGATTAAGTCTCAGCTGGAAACAGAAGAAGACATTGACGCAAAGGAAGCTCTGTATGAGGAAATGGACAAGCTGGAAGAAGATTCCATTGCTAAAACAGAAGACCTCCTCAATGAAATTTTACCTGAAGCCTTCGCGGTAGTTAAGGAAACCGCCCGCAGATTTTCAGAAAATGAAACTCTGGAAGTACAGGCTACTGATTTTGACCGATCCCTGGCACCCAAACTGGATGCTGTAAGCGTGGAAGGTGATAAAGCCATCTGGAAAAACCGTTGGAAGGCCGCAGGAAGTGAGATTATTTGGAACATGGTACATTATGATGTTCAGCTTATTGGTGGGGTGGTTCTTCATAAAGGAAATATTGCGGAGATGGCAACGGGTGAGGGTAAAACCCTGGTTGCTACCTTGCCTGTATACCTCAATGCACTACCCGGAAAAGGGGTGCACCTGGTAACCGTAAACGACTACCTGGCTCGCAGGGATGCCGAATGGATGGGGCCACTCTTTCAGTTCCACGGACTTTCAATTGATTGTATTGACCGCCATAAACCAAATTCGGAAGAAAGAAGGCAAGCGTACCTGGCCGATATCACGTACGGTACCAACAATGAATTTGGCTTTGACTACCTGCGTGACAATATGGCTCGCAGCCCTGAAGATCTGGTACAGCGAAAGCACAACTATGCTATTGTGGATGAGGTAGATTCGGTATTGATTGACGATGCCCGGACCCCCCTTATTATCTCAGGGCCTACCCCTAAAGGAGACCGTCATGAGTTTAATGAGCTTAAGCCTCATGTAATGAAATTGGTGGATGCACAGCGTTCATTGGTAACCAAAGAGCTTAAGGAAGCCAAAGAGCTGATTAAAAGTGGAGACACTAAAACCGGAGGCGAAAAATTGCTCCGTGCACACCGCGGTTTACCCAAAACCAAAACCATTATAAAATTCCTGAGTGAAGATGGCATGAAGACACTCCTGCAGAAAACGGAAAATAAATTCATGCAGGATCAAATGAAAGAGATGCACATTATTGACGATGATCTCTACTTCACGATTGATGAAAAACAAAATCAGATAGACCTTACCGAAAAAGGAATTGATCTGCTTTCCGAAGGAACACAAAACCGTGACTTTTTTGTAATGCCCGATATGGGTGCTCTCATTGCGGAGTTGGATAACTCTGGGCTTGAAGGCAAAGAGAAAGCCGAGGAACGTGAAGAAATGATGCGTGATTTCAGCATTAAGTCTGAACGCATTCATACCATGAACCAATTACTTAAAGCGTATGCTCTTTTTGAGAAAGACGTAGAGTATGTGGTAATGGAAAATAAAGTGAAGATCGTAGATGAGCAAACCGGTCGTATTATGGAAGGCCGCAGATACTCGGATGGTCTGCATCAGGCTATAGAAGCGAAGGAAAATGTAAAGATCGAGGCGGCCACCCAAACATATGCTACGGTTACTTTGCAAAATTATTTCCGGATGTACAATAAGCTTTCCGGTATGACGGGTACGGCTGAAACGGAAGCTGGCGAGTTCTGGGATATCTATGAACTGGAAGTAACCGTAATCCCTACCAACCGTCCTATCGCCAGAGACGATCGTCAGGATTTGGTGTATAAAACCAAACGTGAAAAATACAATGCCGTAATTGAAGAAGTGACCCAGCTTGTAGAACAAGGTCGTCCGGTGCTGGTAGGTACTACTTCAGTAGAGATATCGGAGCTGTTGAGCCGTGCATTGAAACTCAGAAAGATCAGGCACAACGTACTGAACGCAAAACTCCACCAAAAAGAGGCAGAGATAGTAGCCGAGGCCGGCCAGCCCGGAACCGTAACTATTGCCACCAACATGGCCGGTAGGGGTACGGATATTAAGCTGACCAATGAAAGTAAAGAAGCCGGTGGTTTATCTATTATAGGTACCGAGCGTCATGATTCACGAAGGGTAGACCGCCAGTTACGTGGTCGGGCCGGTCGTCAGGGAGATCCGGGTAGTTCACAGTTCTTTGTGTCACTGGAAGATAACCTGATGCGCCTTTTTGGTTCAGAGCGTATAGCCAAGCTTATGGACCGTATGGGTCTTAAAGAAGGTGAAGTTATACAGCACTCTATGGTTTCTAAATCCATTGAACGGGCACAGAAAAAAGTAGAGGAAAATAACTTTGGTATCCGTAAGCGACTTCTGGAATATGATGACGTGATGAACTCTCAGCGTGAGGTAATATACAAACGCAGGCGTCACGCCCTTTATGGAGAACGTTTGCAGGTAGATATAGCTAATATGTTCTATGATACCTGTGAAAGCATTGCTAACGAGCATTTGGCAAATAAAGACTTTGGAGCATTTCAATTGGAACTGGCCCGGGTATTTACCATGGAGTCGCCCTTTACAGAAGAAGCGTTTATGAAGGCCGGCCAACAGGAACTGGTCAACCAATTATACGATGTTGTACTGAAGGCGTATGGAGAAAAGAACCTGCGTATTGCTGAAATGGCTAAACCAGTCATCAAAAACGTTTTTGAAAATCAGTCGGATAAGTTTGAAAATATTGTAGTTCCCTTTACGGATGGCAACAAAGGTATCCAGGTAGTAACCAATCTTAAAAAGGCCCATGATTCTAATTGTCGCCAGCTGATCCGTGATTTTGAAAAGAACATAGTACTGGCCATCATTGATGACAGCTGGAAAGAACACTTACGGGATATGGATGACCTGCGTCAAAGTGTGCAAGGTGCTGTATATGAGCAGAAAGATCCTTTACTGATCTATAAGTTTGAAGCGTTTGAACTGTTCCAGGTTATGCGCGACAAGAGTAACCGGGAGGTGGTTTCTTTCCTTTTCAAAGGGCAGTTGCCTAATCAGGAGAGCGGACAGGTGCAAAAAGCCCAGGCCCCAAGGCGCAGTAATTATGATAATCTTCAAACCAGTCATCCTGAGCTTGCGGCCAGCGGAGGAGGAGGTCATAGTAATGGAAAACAGCCGCAGGCAACACCTAAGGCTCAGCCTGTGGTTAAAGATAAGTCCAAGGCTTACGGCAGGAACGATGTGGTAACCATTCAAAACCTTACCACAGGGGAGAAAAAGGAGATGAAGTATAAGAAGGCCCAACCCATGGTAGAAGATCAGGGATGGATAGTTGTAGAATAAACAAAAGAAGCAGCCATATTGTATTAAGAGGATACACCTAAAAAGAATCCATTTAATATGAAGAGATTAATTATAGTAGCACTAATAGGTGCTTCACTTACCACTTTCACCTCGTGTAAGTCAGGAGTTACATTAAAACAGGTGCGTACCCAGGAAGATAAGGCTGATGCATCACTTAAAGATGCGCATGAGGAGATGCTTGCTTTGGCCAAAATTAAAGAGCAATATTCAGAAGACTCCAAGGAAAAACGTCTCAATGATCTGAAAGACCGGGTTGATAAGATCCAGGATGATATCGATAAGCTGGAAGACGTTTCAGGAAATGACAACTCGGCCGTAGAGGGTAATGTGAAAACAGCCATTAGTTCCCTGAAAAACGATAAGGCTGACGTAGAAAAGCAAATTGCCGCGGTTGAAAAACTGGATAAGGAAAACTGGTCTTCTGCTATTGAGCAAATCAATACTTCTGTAAAACATCTGGAAGAAGAACTAGCTAAGATTACCGCTAATTTACCAGAAGAAGAATAAAAAATCTGTTAATATCAAATATAGAAAAGGAGGCTGAAGCCTCCTTTTTTATGCTTTGTTCCAAAGGTTTGTTACCACTGGCATGGCCCCCTTAACCTTCCCTTCACGTAATATCAGAAAAGGAATCACTTTTCTTTTTTGTAAATTTAAACTTCAGGCAACCTTTATGTTGTACCTCAGTCTATTAATTTAATAAACACCTTCTGCAGCTTGAACTCCAAACCCGAACATATCATCAATATTGAAGATATAGGGGCATTTCTACAGCCTAAGGAGTTTCTTTTGAATAATTCTGAACACGAACTCGTAGCCGCTTGCAAAGCCGGGCAAAAAATTGCCCAGCGGAGAGTGTATGAATTATTTGCCGGAAAAATGCTTAACGTATGCAGGCGTTATGCCAGGGATGTGGAACAGGCACGTGATTTCATGCACGATGGGTTTATCAAGGTCTTTTTGAACATTGAAAAATTCAGAGAACAATCCTCTCTTGAAACATGGATTACCCGCATTATGATCAATAATAGCATTAGTGCTATAAAGAAAGAGGTGCGTAAGGGTATTAAGGTGAGTATGGATGATGTTCAGGTTCGGGATACGGACGTGAAAGATTTTGAATTAATTGAGAAACAACCTATCACTGCAAAGCAAGTCTTTGAAAAACTGAACGAGTTACCCCTGGGCTATCGTACGGTTTTGAGCTTGTATGTTTTAGATGGGTACACACATAGAGAGATTGGCGATAAGCTGGGAATTTCGGAAGGAACCAGTAAAAGCCAGTTGGCAAAAGCCAAACGGCTGCTTGCCAAAATTTTGACGGAAGCTTATTTATAAAATGCAACGAAAAGGGAACATAGAAAATTTTCTCAAAAAACGGCTGGATCATCTGGAGAACCATTTTCAGGATGACTGGTCTGTATTTGAACAAAAGCTTGAGAAGGCGCTCTATCTTCAACGTCTGCGCAGGATGGTTTGGATGGGAGCTTTCAGCCTTATGCTACTGGGTGTTTTTGTGGGAGTAAATATGTACCAGATATGGGGGGGCGACCTGTATGAGCCACGTACCCGGGATGTGTATTTTAATGAAGCGCAGAAAGAAGATAATTCCATTGCAACACAAAAAGTAATTTCAGCCAATCATCTGGCAAGTGAATCTGAAAAAGGCAAAAAAGATCAAACGGGTTCAGGTTTGTTTCCACCCACAAAATCAAATGTCACACAACAGGTTTTTGGTTCTGAAACAAGTGGGAAAAGCCAAAGACCAAACTCCAAAGGCACCGTCTCTTTACTATCAACGGATGCTGAAAATAAAATTGTACCCCGTGCAAAAACCAGCTATCCACCAGAAGCATCTGACCAAACTAACGCAGGGGTCATTGCGGGTAAAACTTCTGAAGCTAATTCAGGCAAGGGAGCGATGGTAATGACTGGTAATAATGCCGGACAATCTGCTGAAGTTCCGGATATCTCAAATTTGAAAAAGAAGATTGCTGAAGAGATAAAGCTGGATAGGAAAGAGCCGTTACTGATCAGTAGCATAGAAATGCCAAAAGGCGGGTTGATCCAGGAAGTTACTCAACCACAACTGCGCTACAACACAGGTCAAACTGAGGGAAGCACTGCTTTTCTGAACCCGGATATGAACTTAAGGTCTCCTATTGAAGCTGTAAATATATCTGGCAGTCACGGACCTTATGTGAGTCCCTTGCAGCCACAAAACCCGTGGAGTTATTCGCTTAATGTATACCCCAACTTCACTTTTCGGAAGTTTCGTGCAGATGAAGATAAATTTGATCAGTTGCATCGTGATTTCGTTGACGCTGTACAAGCCGCAGAAAGCGGAGGCTTTAGCCTGAATATTGGTTTTGAAGTAAGTAGACGCATAGGCGAAATAACCTATGTAAACACGGGTGTAGAGTACATCAGCTATAAAACGGATGTAGCGTATAATTTTTCTAATTTCCGGGAAGCCAATATCAACGAGGCTGGTCGGATCATTGGCTATACATTTAAGGATGAAACGGAGCTTATCAGTTTTTCAGACCGGAACATATATCATTATCTGAATTTCCCGCTGAGCTTTTCATACCAGCCCTGGGCCAGTGACCATGTACGCCTTAATGTAGAGCTGGGAGCAAGTTTCTTATACTTTGTAACGGCCCGGGGGCAAACTCTTAATTATAAAACGCTTGAAGTTATTGACCTTTCTGAAAGGGAATACAAAAATTACATTGGCTCGCTGTGCTTTAAGGTAGGTGCAAACTATTACGTATCGCCTCGCATCAACATCGGTTTTGAGCCTACTATTATGTATTTCACCAACACCATCTACACGGATGATTATCCCTTCTACGTAATCCCTTACTCCGTAGGTTTAAACCTCAACCTGCAGGTCAAGCTGAACTAAGTCATTTGTCAGCTGTCGCACAATTTCTGATTTACGAGGTTAATACTTTAGACGAGTTATTTCGTATATAAAGGAAACCAAATAACAAAAACAGTATGAAAAAGATAATATACCTGGCAGGTATAATGATAATATCGTTTCAGGCCTCGGCACAGGATTATATTGAAATGTCTCAAAACCTCTTACGTGCCATGCGCGATGGTAAAAATGCGGACACTTATGTACAGCAAATAGCGGAAATAAACCCAGCCAAATTCAATTCACAAATTGATACCGATGAGAAGAAACTGGCCTTCTGGATGAACACTTACAATGGGCTTATTCAATATGTGCTTACTAAAAGCCCCAAGCTTTATGAGGATAGAGGAGATTTTTTTAGTGACGACCTGGTTACTGTGGCTGGCCAAAAAGTAAGTTTTGATAACCTGGAACACGGTGTGATGCGCAGGGGAACTTCAAAACTTTCGAAAGGGTATTTTAAAAATCCCTTCAGAGACGATTGGTATAAGCAGTATCAGGTGGATAAAATTGATTGGCGTATACACTTTGCACTCAACTGTGGTGCAGCAGATTGTCCGCCCATTCGCATTTATGATGATGAAACTTTGTATGATCAATTAAACGCCAGTGCCCGCCAATACCTTAAGAGCCAGGTTAAAATTGATAAGGAAGAACAAGAGATTTATGTTCCCGCCCTAATGAATTGGTTTAGCGGTGATTTTGGTGGTAGTGATGGTGTACGAAATATCCTGGAGAAAAACGGATATCTTGAGCCTGGTTCAGACTATGATATTGAATATAAAAATTACGATTGGACCCTTAAACTGGGAACCTTTTATAAAGATTAGATAAACCCTAAAGTTTAACTAAAAGAGACCCTGCCTGTTGCAGGGTTTCTTGTTTTTTGGCAAAGCAAAAACGCAACACTTTGTGATCTGTGGGAGTATTGTAAAATACACTTAAAGGAATAGAAGCGATACCTTGCTCAATAGTCAGCTGACGGGCATACTCTATATCATCCATGTCACTTACCTCAGAGTAATCTAAAAGCTGAAAGTATGATCCCTGAGAAGGGAGCGCCTTAAAACGTGAACCTTGTAAGGAGTCTAAAAAAATATTTCTTTTTTCCTGGTACATGGCGCTCACATCTGTAGCCTTTTCCTGCCAGAGATATTCCGCCAGTGCCAGTTGCACCGGAGTATTTACGCTAAACACCATAAACTGATGTACCTTCCGTACTTCAGCCATCAGGGCTTCAGGAGCCAGACAGTAACCTGTTTTCCAGCCGGTGATATGCAAGGTTTTCCCAAAGGAGCCTACCACAAAACTGCGCTTTAAAAGTTCTGGCCGCTCGCTCACCGATACATGGGGTAATCCATCAAAAACAATGTGCTCATATACTTCGTCAGACAGTATGAGTATATTAGAGCCTGAGGTTACTTCTTCCAGGTGATCAAGATCGCTTTGCGTAAATACGGTGGCAGAGGGATTGTGTGGGGTGTTCACAATGATCATGCGCGTACGGTGGTTCAGTACTTTTTTCACCTGTTGCCAGTCTACCCGGTAATCCGGAAAACCAAGCTTTACATACACAGGAATACCACCATTCAGCTCCACATAAGGAGCGTAACAGTCATAAGCCGGTGTAAAAAGAATTACCTCATCACCTTCGCGTACGCTGGCCGTAATAATAGCCGCAATAGCCTGTGTGGCACCAGCCGTTATTGTAATATCCGTTTCCGGATGGTACAGAGTGCCATGCCTGGCTTTACGACTGTGACTGATCACCTCCCGCAGGGCAGGTACCCCGGCAGATGGAGCATATTGATTGGCTCCCTGTCTCATATACTTATGCACCAGATCAATCAATACAGGATCAACTTCAAAATCAGGGAATCCCTGCGATAGGTTCAGTGCACCATGCCTATTGGCAAGGGCCGTCATGGTAGAAAAAATAGTATCTCCGGACTGGGGAAGTTTACTGGTAATTCGAACTTGAGAATCTCTGGTCATAGCGAAGCCGCAATTTACTAACATTTAAGTCAGGCTAAAGAAACTTTATGCTACATCTGGTGTTGCCATTACAAAGCATTAAGGCCATGGGGCTTACATCCGATTTTAAGAAAATCAGATTTTTTGAAACATTGCAACCATTGCTGGGGAGTTATGGGTATGAGTTTATGCCTTTGCTAAACCAGTTTCGGAAAACTTCCCGTAAAGGATACTGTAACATTATCATATACCCCACTATTTATCCCGAACGGATTTTTTTTGAAGTTTCCTTCGGCAGCCGTATCAATATTGTAGAAAGAACTTTACTCCCCTATGTAAACGGAGTAAAAGGTTTTTCAGAAGATGGCAATACAGCTATTACCAATCTTAAGCGCTTTTTAAGTCAGCCTCAGTTTACACTTACCGCTAATAACGGGCAACAACTTAAAGAAGTAATCCGCTTTATATCAGATTTTTTTGAGAATGGAGGTTTTGACTACCTGGAAAGCCTTACGGATATTCACCAACTAGACCGGCTGATGAACATGGATTTCAGAGATAAATACCTGTTTTCCGGAAATCCGGTGCTGCATTGTTTTAGAGGGATAACTGTAGCTACCCTAAATGCAAACCCCAACTGGAATGAACTTTACCAGGGCTATGTGAAGTACATGGAAAGTTTACAAACCCCAAGGCTTATACAGGAGAACTTTAACCGGCTGGTCTTCTTTTTGAGCGATATGGGTTTAAACTAAGTGTGATTTTCAGGGTCTTGGGTCTTGATCACTATTTGTATTTTCCACAAAAATTTCCCTGTGAATTATCTTTCCGTTGAAAACATCAGCAAGAGTTATGGTGCACGTACCCTTTTTAAAGATATTTCCTTTGGTATAGACGAGGGACAAAAAGTAGCACTGGTTGCTAAAAACGGAACCGGAAAAACGTCCATCCTTACCATTTTAAGCGGAGATGATCAGCCGGATGCGGGCCGTGTAACCTACCGTAAAAATCTGAAGGTAGGTTTCCTCTCGCAAGATCCAAATCTGAAAGACGGAAGAACCATTCTGGAGAGTGTGTTATCTGTAGATAACGAAGTTACCCAAGCCATAACACGCTACGAAAAGGCGCTGGAGAATCCCGATAATACGGAAGCCTATCAAAAGGCTTTTGATGATATGGATCGTTTTCAGGCCTGGGACTTTGAAGTACAGGTAAAACAGATTCTCGGAAAATTAGGTTTACAAGAGCAAAACCGCCTGGTAAATAAACTTTCCGGAGGTCAGCGTAAGCGGGTTGCCCTGGCTAAAACACTTATATCAGCGCCAGATATTCTGATACTGGATGAGCCAACCAACCACTTGGATGTGGAAATGATAGAATGGCTGGAAGAATATCTGTCACAACCTTCCATCACCCTGTTTATGGTCACGCATGACCGGTATTTTCTGGAAAATGTGTGCAACAACATCTTTGAGCTTGAAGATCAAACGTTTTATCAGCATCCCGGTAACTTCAGTAACTTTTTAGAGCGTAAGGCGGAGCGACAGGATATTTCAGCCACCAATACCGATAAAGCCCGTAACCTCATGCGGAAGGAACTGGAATGGATTCGCAGACAGCCCAAAGCCCGGGGTACCAAATCCAAAGCGCGGATCGATTCTTTTCACGATCTTAAAGACAAGGCATCAAACCAGGTTAAGGATGAAAAGCTGGAGCTGGATATTAAGATGACGCGCATGGGCAGCAAAATACTGGAACTTCATCGTGTACGTAAGTCGTACGGAGACCTGAAGATTGTAGATGGTTTTGACTATACCTTCAAGCGCAGGGAACGTGCAGGTATTATAGGACCTAATGGAGTTGGGAAGTCTACCTTTCTTAAACTCCTTACGGGGGAAGAAGAACCCAACGGTGGAAAGATTATTACCGGAGATACTATAAAGTTTGGCTTTTACACCCAAAAGGGTATCCAACTGGAAGAAGATAAACGGGTAATAGATGTGATAAAGGATATAGCCGAATATATCCCCATTGGTAAAAAAGGCAGAAACATCACCGCGTCTCAAATGCTGGAGCGCTTTCTATTTGAAGGAGATCACCAGTATACTTTTGTCTCCAAGCTCAGTGGGGGAGAGCGCAGACGACTATACCTGCTTACTGTTTTGATGGACAACCCCAATTTCCTGATCCTGGATGAACCTACCAATGACCTGGATATTCTTACTCTGAACGTACTGGAAGATTTTCTGATGGAGTTTGAAGGTTGCCTGATTGTGGTGACGCATGATCGTTACTTTATGGATAAGCTTACTGACCACCTTTTTGTGTTTGAAGGCGAAGGTAAGATTCGTGATTTTCCAGGTAATTATACAGAATACACAGTAGTAAGGGCACAAGAGGAAGAGTTGCAAAAGTTACGTTCCAAAAGCATGGTTAAGCCGGGAGGGGTCACCTCTAAAAAACCAGAAAAGCAAAAAACCAAACTCACGTATGCTGAGCGCCTGGAAATGGAAGAGCTTGAAAAAGAACTCGGCCAGTTGGAAAAAAGAAAGGCGGATATTGCCAGTGAGTTTGAGGAAGCGGTATCTGATGCCGAACGTCTGGAAGCACTTTCACGGGAAATGAATGAGATCAGTGCTACCATTGAAGAAAAAGAAATGCGCTGGCTTGAGTTGAGCGAATTTGGAGAATAGGCCTTACGTCATGCAACCTTTTTCCATTTTTTTGTCTAAACAGGTGAAAATTCAGGAGCATGCTTAGAAGAATATTTTTACTCATACCCCTTCTCTGGATCAACTCTCTTTCAGCTCAACAAATTAAAACCTATACACTTAGCGGGAAAGTGCTGGATGAAGCCGGTCAGCCTATGCCCGGTGCCGGTATTGTAGACCGTACATCTGCGATAGGTGCAGCAGCTGATGCACAAGGCCGCTTTGAAATTAGCTTTACCGGTTTTCCGGTTTTTCTTGAAGCAAGTTTTATTGGGTATTCTGTGTACTATCGGGAGTTAAACCAAAACGATTTTGATGAAGATGGCCGTTTAGAGCTAACCATACAAATGAAACCCCGTTCCCAACAGTTGCAGCCGGCTGAGGTGGATGCCAGCCGTTTTGAAGAGTTTTATGTGCACCGGAATGTGGCGGTAGAGGATTTTACTTTTGTGGATGAGTTTACCCTCTTATTAATACGGGAAGGCCGTAACAATTATAAACTTGCACTTATTAATGAAGTAGAAGACTCTCTGGCTCTCCTTGATCTGGAAAATTCCGCTGAAGGCTTTATTCAGGATTGCCTGGGACATATTTATATGCAGGGTAAAGATAGTGTATATGGTTTGAGTTTTGCCGGAAATAAAATTCACATGATCGGAGCTATTGATAATGAATGGTACAAAACCAAAGTAAATCCTTGCGTAGCCTCCAATCCAAGTAATCTCTATTACCAGTTTTTAAAGGCCGGTAACCAGATGATGGATATTTTTCAAAGTCCTATGTACGGAGGAGGAGAAGAAAGTAAATTAATCAGGCGCATTGTGGATTGGGAAGACGCTATGTCGATCCAGGAATATGGAAATGAAGCAGCTATGCTGCTGAGTGGGGTTAACTTCTTAGGGGACATGAACCTCACCGGTCTGGCTCGTTTTAAAGACGGTTTTGCAAAAATGGCCTGGTATAAAAAGATCCTTACTATTCCGGTATATCACCCGCTTTTTACCAATGCGAGAGAAGCGCTTTTATTTGACCATCTTCACGATTCAGTATTGGTGTTGAATAATGAGGGAGAAGTAAAAGAGCGGTATTTTATAAAACACCATCACAACCATGATTTTAAAGATAAAATACTGCGTGACGCAGTTACCGGAACCTTTTATGTATACTATGAAAAAGCAGGACAAACCAGGCTTACCGCTCTTTCTCCTGTTGATTTTAAACCCGTAAAGAGCTACCACATCAGGAAGTTTGATTTTCCCCGGGCTCTGAAGGTCCGCAATGGAATAGCTTATTTCCTGGATCATTCCGACCGTGATTATCAAAAGTTAAAATTGTACCGGCAAAAGCTGGAAAACTTTTAAAGGGCTGGCTTTGAAGGCCATTTAAACCATTTTTAGGCAGTAACATTTCATACTACTTCTTAACTTGCCGTTTTGAAAATAACTGACGTGCAAGATATCATCCAACTCAAACAGATCGTCCGCAATTTCCCGTTGGGGAACCAAGTGGTTAAGGTGCTCAAAGGAATTGATCTCAATATTCAGCGCAATGCCTATGCTGCTCTGATGGGGCCTTCCGGAAGCGGGAAATCTACATTAATGAACCTTTTGGGTTGTCTGGATACTCCTACCTCGGGTGAATACTGGCTCAATAACCAGGATGTAAGCCGCCTTACGGATAATGAGCTGGCTGAGATCCGGAATAAGGAGATCGGTTTCGTTTTTCAAACCTTTAACCTTTTGCCCCGTTCCACAGCTTTAGAAAACGTAATGTTACCGCTGGTATATGCCGGAATGAATAGTAAAGACCGAAAGGAAAGGGCAGAGGAAGTGTTGGAGCAGGTGGGACTGGCCGATCGTATGGATCACCGGCCCAATCAGTTATCTGGTGGGCAAAGACAACGGGTAGCCGTGGCCAGGGCGTTGGTGAATAAGCCATCCATAATACTGGCTGATGAACCAACCGGTAACCTGGACACTAAAACTTCGGCAGAGATTATGAATCTTTTCGGTGAGATCCATCAGAATGGCAATACCGTGATATTGGTAACGCACGAAGAAGATATTGCTTTGCATGCCCACAGGGTGATCCGCCTGCGTGATGGTGAAATAGAATCAGATAAAAGTTAACGATATATGGATTTAAACCTCAGTGGCAAGAAAGCCCTGGTATGCGGTAGCTCCGATGGAATAGGTAAAGCCGTTGCAATGGAGCTTGCACGAATGGGAGCCACCGTAACCCTTTTGGCCCGGAACCCGGAAAAACTGGAAACAGTGTACAAAACATTGCCCGATCCTTCCGGTCAAAAGCATGATTTTTTGGTGGCAGATTTTGATGACCCTATTAACCTGGAAAGTGTGGTGATGGCATACACAGGTAAGAATGATCCCTTTTCAATATTGGTGAATAATACAGGTGGACCCCCTGCAGGTAAAGCTTATCAAGCCGAAGTAGAGGCTTATGTCAATGCTTTTAAACAACACTTAGTATGCAACCAGGTACTGGTAAAGCTACTGTGGAACGGAATGAAAGAAAGTGGCTACGGGCGCATCATCAACGTGATCAGTACCTCTGTTAAAGTACCGTTGCCAAACCTGGGAGTAAGTAATACGGTACGTGGTGCCGTAGGTAACTGGAGTAAAACCCTGGCCAATGAGCTGGGTGAATTTGGTATTACCGTGAACAATGTTTTGCCAGGTGCTACGGAAACCGGTCGCCTGAAGTCCATAATAGAGACTAAAGCGGCTAAAACCGGTCGCTCCAAAGAAGAAGTAAGTAGCGCTATGGTAAGCGAAATACCGTTAAGACGATTTGCACAACCTGAAGAAGTGGCTAATGCAATTGCCTTTTTGGCCAGCCCTTCCGCAGCATATATCAATGGAATAAATATTCCGGTTGACGGTGGCAGGACGCCTAATCTGTAAGAATGAATGGAGCACGCAAATATGTCTTTATTGCTTCCATTCAACATGATGCTACACATGGTGGGGCTTGGATAGAGGTGCCCTTTGATGTAAAAAAAGCTTTTGATTCTTCACGTCCAAGGGTAAAAGCCATATTTGACGGTATAGTAACTTACCGGGGCACATTGTTACGGATGAAAAGCAAAACCCACATTATAGCTATACGGAAGGACATTCGTAAGGTCCTGAATAAGAATCCTGGTGATGACGTGGAAGTAGAGTTAACCTTAGATACCGAACCCCGTACTTTGGATATACCGGATATTCTGATGGAAGCTTTTCAGAAGCACCCCGAAATAGAGGCCTATTTTCAAAATCTTGCCTATACACATAAGCGTGAACATATAGAGTATGTCTTATCTGCCAAGAAAGAAGAAACCCGCTTACGCAGAACTCAAAAAACCATGGAAACGCTTTTCCAACAACTTAAGAAATGAAGAAGATACAGAATTATATCGGGGGTAAACTCCTGGAACCAGTTGGTGGTAAGTACCTGGATAACTATGACCCTTCCAGAGGAAAGGTGTATTCATTAATTCCGGATTCATCAGCGGATGATATACAAGAGGCAGTTGAGGCTGCTCAAAAAGCTTTTCCCCAATGGAGTGCCAGATCAGCCAAAGAACGTTCGGAGATCATGAGCCGGGTTTCTACCCTGATAGATGAAAATCTGGATCGTCTGGCAAAGGCTGAAAGCCTGGATAATGGAAAACCTCTGAAGCTGGCCCAAACGGTGGATATACCCAGGGCACGGGATAATTTCTCCTTTTTTGCAACCGCTATTCTTCATGATGAAGATCCCTTCTATAATATGGGGCAAGCAGGCTTTAACTATACGCTCCGTCAGCCTATTGGTATAGTAGGGTGTATATCGCCCTGGAATTTGCCATTGTATCTTTTTACCTGGAAAATAGCACCTGCTTTAGCGGCTGGGAATTGTGTGATTGCCAAGCCGTCTGAAGTTACACCTATGACGGCTTATCTGCTTTCAGAATTGTGCATAGAAGCAGGGATGCCGGCCGGAGTACTCAATATAGTTCACGGTACCGGCCCTGGTGCCGGACAAGCTATTGTAGAGCATCAGCATATAAAAGCCATTTCCTTTACCGGGGGCACCAAAACCGGAGAGCATATTGCCCGCACAGCAGCCCCAATGTTCAAAAAACTGTCGCTGGAGCTGGGGGGTAAAAACCCCAATATCATTTTTGCCGATTGCGATCTGGAGAAAGCGGTCCGTACCTCGGTACTGTCCTCTTTTGCCAATCAGGGACAAATATGTCTCTGTGGCAGCAGGATCTTTATAGAAAAATCTATTTATGAGGACTTTAAAGAGGCTTTTGTAGCCAGGGTCAAACAACTTAAAGTGGGTCCACCTTTGGAAGAAGGGAGCAAAATGGGAGCCGTAGTGTCCAAAGGGCATATGGAAAAAGTTTTGAGTTATATTCAACTGGCTCAAACAGAAGGAGGAACTGTTCTGGCAGGAGGTAAATCCGCTCCTCAGAAAGGTGAATATAGTGGAGGGTATTACATTGAACCAACGGTAATTGAGGGTTTGTCCTATAGCTGTAGAACCAATCAGGAAGAAATATTCGGCCCGGTGGTCACACTCCTGCCTTTTGAAGGCGAAGAGGAAGTTATTCACATGGCCAACTCTACTAATTATGGTTTATCGGCCACTGTATGGACTCAAAATTTAAACAAAGCCCACCGGGTTGCTGCAAAAGTGCAGTCCGGTATAATTTGGATCAACTGTTGGCTGGTGAGAGACTTACGCACTTTGTTCGGTGGAATGAAGGCCAGCGGTGTAGGCCGCGAAGGTGGATACGAGGCTCTTCATTTTTTCACAGAACCTAAAAATGTGTGCCTGCAATACTGAGCAGATACATGTAGGTTTTTTCGTAATTTTGTAAATTCAAAACTAAAGTAGCTTCGAATGGAACTGCATCCTGTCGATGTTGTTGAAGACATTACGCCAGAAGATTTTCATAATCTATATGTAAAAACGGCTAAGCCGGTTTTACTGAAGAATTATGCGAAAAACTGGCCTGCCCTCAGCAAATGGACTTATGATTTCTTGAAGGAGAGGGCAGGAGAGCACCAGGTTAAACTACATGGTAAATGGCAGGATAATGAACCCACTAAAATTGAAATGCCTCCGGTAAAAGAGGTTCCTTTTAGTGAGTACCTTGATATGCTGGATCAGAATGTAGAATCAGACCTTAGGATATTTCTCTTTAATTTATTTAAGCTCGTTCCCGATCTGGTAAATGATTTCGATTTTCCACCAATTATGGAGGGCTGGTTAAAAGACTTCCCGTATATGTTCTTTGGCTGTGCCGGAAGCAATGTGCGCCTGCATTATGATATTGATCTTTCTAACGTTTTTATCACACAGTTCAGGGGAACCAAAAGAGTAACACTTTTTGATCAGAGCCAAACCAAATACCTGTATAAACTTCCTTTTACCACGCATAGTGCGGCAGACCTTTCAGATGTGGATTACGAAAAGTATCCGGCTTTAAAGTATGCTCACGGGTATCGTTGTGATCTTCACCATGGAGACACATTGTTTATGCCCAGCGGTGTATGGCATCATATGGATTATGTGGATGGAAGCTTTAGCTTAAGCCTTCGAACCCTTAATCCTTCCAGCCTTGGAAAAATGAGAGGTGCTTATAATGTTTTTGTGATTCGTAAGCTGGATGATTTTGTAAATAAATACTACAAAAACACCTGGAGTGATTACAAGTTGAAAAAAGCTATTGAACGAGCCAATGAAATTGTGGAGCAACGCGAACGTGAGAAGATAAGCTGATCTATAGCCATTATATAAAAGAAAAGCCCCGCTGTGTTAGCGGGGCTTTTTACTTTGGTGCCTTTAGATATTAAAAGAACGTTTAACACAAAATTTACCTACATAGGGCACCAATCGTTTAACGATGTTGGCACATCAAATTGTATACCATTTGACGGAGTTTCTTCCATATGACACAATGCCTGTTAAATACGCTCCCATAAATTACGAATGGTATTCCTGATCGTGGCCTTGATGTATGGAAATGGGAATCCTGAAAAAGAAAACAGAGAAGCTTAGCCTTTACTTGATATCCGGGAAATGATATTAATTGCATTTCGATGTCGGAAAAACTTTCAAAATGCTTACCGCTTTAGTAAGGTAACCCTTCCAAAATGAAAAAATCAGGATTATAAGCGGTATTGGTATCTGAAATATAAATATTGAAAATCAACCACTTAATCATTTTATTCGTTTTTGGCACAAACTTCACATTGTGGGAATTCGCTAACAAATAACACCTATCTACTTTTTAGAGCAGGGCAACCAAACATTGTAAAATGACCGAGAACTTTAGAGAAAAGGTTAAAACTTTCAGCCAGCTCAGCATAATTCTGGCTTTCTTGGTTGCCCTGCTCATTGTTGCTAAAGTAGTTATCGTTCCACTGGCTATTTCCTTTCTCTTTGCTATAATCCTTAATCCATTAGTTCGGAAGCAGGAAGGAATCGGTATGCCAAGGGTTCTGGCCATTTTAATAGCCATGTTATGCTTTATCCTGGTGATTGGCGGTATCCTGACTTATAGTGGATTTCAGCTGGCTCAACTCATTGAAGACCTTCCTTCCATTGAACGTAAAGTAATCGCTCTACTTCAAAATATAGGAGATACCCTGGAAAGCAGAATGGGAATTTCAGCTCCGCAACAGGATCGCTGGATCAAAAACCTGGGCGATAATGCGGGAACTTTCTTTACCGGCTTATTACAAACTACTTCTTCAGTACTTACCATTGTAGCACAGATACCTATTTATATTTTTCTCTTACTACTTTATAAAGATAAATTCCGGGCTTTTGTGATCCGTGTATTTGATGGAGCCCGCAATATGGCCAAAGAGCGTATAGATGAAATTAAAAGTGTAGTACAGGGTTATGTTTTAGGACTCTTTATTGTGATCGGTATTTTGGCTGTACTTAACTCAGTAGGCTTATTGCTTTTGGGTATTAAATACGCCATGTTCTTCGGTATCTTTTCGGCTATCTTAACGGTTATTCCCTACGTAGGGAATTTCATTGGCGGATTATTTCCCTTTTTAGTTGCTCTGGTTACTAAAGATTCAGCCTGGTATGCCGTAGGTGTAATTGCCGTGTATGCCGTAATCCAGTTTGTAGAAGGAAACTTTATAACCCCTAATATCATGGGGTCCCGGGTAAATATTAACCCCTTAATAGCTTTGATCGCCATGATTATTGGCGGGCAGATTTTAGGTGTTGCAGGCTTAATTCTGGCTATTCCATTTATTGGGATCCTGCGGATTGCCTTCTCACACAGCCAAACATTGTCACCTTTTGTGATCTTAATGGAAGAAAATAAATAACACCAAATACAAATAACACCCACTTAATTATGAAAACAATGTCGCTATTAAACACCGCCAAAAAAACCGTTGCTCTATCGGTAGCAGCGCTTACCCTGTCCGCTTTTGCAAATCAGGCAAATGCACAGGAATTAAGTTTTGGTCCTAAAGTAGGTTTTACCAGTTCTACCTTGGCCGGAAATGATGCACCTGATGGAACTTCCAGTGTAAGCAAGTTTACAGCCGGAGTATTCTTTAAAGCCAATGCGGGAGAAATTGTAAGCTTTCAGCCTGAAGTACTTTATGCACAGCGCGGAGCTACCACAACTTCCGGTAATGACCCTGACGGGCAAACCCTGGATGTGGATTACCTTCAAATTCCCGTATTGATAAAAGCACAGGTACCCATAAGTGAAACTATCTTTCCTTTTGTATACGCAGGACCGTACGGAGCTTTTGAATTAAGCAACAATTATCAGGCTGCCATTTTTGACGGTGCCATTGTGTTTAATGACCAGGCTGATGTAAATGATTTTGATTTTGGTGCCGTAGTTGGTGCCGGAATGGACTTTCAGATAAACAGTTTCTTTTTAGGATTTGATGCCCGTTATGATATTGGGATGTCTAAGACTGTAAAAGTAGATGGTGAACAGCAGGATATGAAGAATCGTGCTTTCACGCTATTTGCTTCTTTTGGAGTAAACCTGGGTGACTAGTATCCAGGTTTCCGGGTCATGTCATTTCTTAGTTTTCACTAACCCTTAAAAAAGTTCAATATGAGTAATCTATTGTATTTAATCGCAATTATCCTGGTAATAGGATGGCTTTTGGGCTTCTTCTTTTTTAGCCTGGGCGGCCTTATACATATCTTACTGGTTTTTGCCCTCATCGCTATTATCTTCCGTTTGATAGGAGGCCGGGGGATTTAGAACTTGTAAATGATCCATTTAGAACAAGGAGATATTACCTTCTTTAAAGGAAACGCCATTGTCAATGCCGCCAATTCATCCCTTATGGGTGGTGGCGGTGTTGACGGGGCTATCCACCGGGCAGGGGGCTCCTTGCTTCTTGAGCAATGTAAAACCTGGGTTCGCCAAAATGGAGAGTTGTCTCCGGGCAAAGCAATGATCACCTCCGGTGGCAATCTTAAAGCTTCCTGGGTAATTCACACCGTGGGCCCTGTTTGGAAAGGAGGTACACAAAATGAAGATTTCTTACTGGCCAATTGCTACCTCAATAGTTTACAGTTGGCCAGGGAAAAGGAAATTCACAGTATAGCTTTTCCTAATATTTCAACCGGGGTATATCGTTTTCCCAAACAAGATGCCGCTGAAGTAGCAGTGGCCAGTGTGCGTAATTTTCTGTCTTCTCATCAAACGGGTATGGAGGTAACCTTTATGTGTTTTGATAAAGAGAATTATCATATTTATCAAAAACTACTTTAAACCTCTTTTCGTATAGCTGGTCTTTTCAATATATTTAGACTATGCGATCTTTCCTTCTTTTTTTTATCGGTTTTTCCACCCTCTTAAAAGGTCAATACTATTATCCACCCGTTTCAGGTCCGCAATGGGATACAGTTAACCCGGCCTCTCTGGGTTGGTGTACTTCTCAGCTGGATACGCTTTCCGAATTTGTGGAAGATACCCATGCCAAAGGGTTCATCATACTGCATAATGGTAAAATTGCCTTTGAAGAATATTACAGTGGTTTCACCCAGGATTCCTTATGGTACTGGGCTTCGGCCGGTAAGAGCCTTACCGCTTTTTTAGTGGGAATGGCACAGCAGCAAACCTTACTAAACATCAATGATAAAACTTCAGATTACCTGGGTGCCGGCTGGACATCCGCAACGGCAGCCAAAGAAAATTTAATTACCATTAAAGAGCAGCTGCGTATGACCACTGGTCTGGATTATACCGTTTCTGATCTGAATTGTATAGAAGACACCTGCCTGTTGTACAAAAATAATGCGGGTACCTATTGGTATTACCACAATGCACCTTACCGGTTGTTGCAGGATGTGGTAACAGGGGCTACTAACCTCACTTTTAACCAGTTTACATTTCAGCAATTAAACTCCGCCACGGGAATTACAGGTCTGTGGCTGAATTATGTTTTCTTCAGCAATGCCCGCAGTATGGCGCGCTTTGGTTTATTGACCCTTAGTGAAGGGGTCTGGAATGGAAATCCTGTTTTGGCAGACTCAGCCTATTTTTACGATATGGTGCACCCTTCGCAAAACTTCAATGAAGCTTACGGTTATCTGTGGTGGCTAAATGGGCAAAGTACCTACCGCCAACCCGGGATTGATCTTACTTTTAATGGGCCTATCATACCCTCAGCCCCGGCTGATTTGTATATGGCAGCTGGCAAGAATGACCAACGTATTTACATAGTGCCCAGTGAAAATCTGGTTGTAGTGCGTGTCGGGAACGCTGCTGATCAGTCCTTAGCGGCATTATCCGGCTTTGATGATGATCTTTGGAAACTTATGAGTGCACTGCTGTGTCAGAATACTAAAGTGGCCGCGCATGAGGTTGAAGAATTAAAAGTGTATCCCAACCCGGCCGGGGAGGAGGTTACCGTTCACCCATGGGAGGCCGGTGATATTGTTGAGATATACAATATGAGTGGCCAGCTGTTGAAGCAAACAAATTCAGAGAGTGGCAGGCTTAGGGTAGCGAGCCTCAGGGAAGGTATGTACCTGTTGAAGCTGAATACGAAGCAGGGTATGCAAAGCACCCTGCTGTTGATCCATTAATCGTCCGCCCTGTCCAGCAGTCGCTGATCCGTTTGTTTGGATGTTTTAGCTCCGAGTTCCCTGATACGTTCTGATTTCCGGACCAGGTTGTCACGCCCATCCGTTAATTTCTTCATAGATTCCTGGTAGGTCTTTTGTACGGTGCCCAGTTGATTTCCCAGCTTCATAAGGTCTTCGCTGAAAGCCACAAATTTGTCATACAACGAGCCCGCCTGCCGTGCAATTTCCTCCGCATTTTTGTTTTGCAGATCCTGTTTCCAGATGTAAGAGATAGTGCGTAAGGTAGCGAGTAAAGTGGTAGTGGATACCAGCACAATGTTTCGGTCCAGGGCTTTTTCATACAATTGCGGATCTTCTTTAAGGGCAATGGTCAGTGCTGGTTCATTGGCCACAAACATCATTACATAATCCGGAGGATTAATATCGTAAAGGCTTTGGTAATTTCTATCGCCCAGGCTTTTAATATGCCCGTTGATGCTATCCAGGTGTTGCTTTAAGTATTGCTTTTGCTCGGTTTCATCTTCTGTATCGTAATAGCGGCTGTAGGCCGTTAATGAAACTTTGGAATCCAGTATAAGGTGTTTGCCATCCGGCAGGCTAATGATATAATCCAGTCGCTGATTGCTGCCTTCATCTGTTTTAAGGTTCTTCTCCTTAAAGTAATGAATATCTTTCTGCAGGCCCGCCTTCTCCAGTATGCTCTCCAGCTGCATTTCACCCCAGCCACCCTGCGTCTTGGAATCTCCACGCAGGGCCAGGGTGAGGCTTTTTGCCTCCTGAGTGATCTGTTGGTTCAGTTCCTTCAGGTTTTTTAATTGCTCATTCAAAGCTGCATTACGCTGAACGCTTTGGGTATTGGTATCTTCCACCTTCTTCTGGAATTCAGCGATACGCTCCCGCAAAGGGTTCAGCAATTCACCGAGGTTTTCTTTATTCTGATCAGTAAACTTTTTGGATTTTTCCTCAAATATCTGGTTTGCCAGGTTTTTGAATTCAGCAGAGAGCTTTTCATTCAGCTGCTCCATTTCCTTTTTCTGTTCAGCCAGTTTCCCACTGAGGTTTTCATGCTCTGTGCGACTGCGTGAAAGGTCATCGGTTAGCTTTAGTTCCCGTTCTCTTTGTGCGGCCATGTCCGCTTTAGACTGTGCCAGTTCTTTTTCAAGATCCTGATTTTTCCGGGAGGCATACAGCTTTTCATTTTCAAGGCTGGTCAAAAGGGCAGACGCCTCCTGTGCCGCTTTATTGGTACGGTTTAATTGAAAGAACCATCCCAGCGCACCTCCGGCTAAAAAAGCCCCCACAGTAAAAAGCAACAGTACAGAGAATTCCATTCTAATTAAAATATTGATTGAGTCCTATCAAGCCCTTAAGGATCATTTGTACGGCCAAAGAACCTACTATCAAGCCCATGAGCCGGTTAAATACTTTCAAGCCGTTTACACCCAGTCGCTTTTTAATAAATGGCATTCTTCTCAAAATGATAAAATTGGCCATAGCACAAAGAAAGATGGCTACCACTACAGAAATATAATCTTCCCAACCTTCAGAACCAATACTGAGGTTTATAAGGGTAGTGGCCAGGCCGGGTCCCACAATAATAGGAATGGCTAAAGGCACCATACTAATGTCATTCCGCATTTGTGCAGCCGCCTGTTCCTGCGGGCGGTGGTTCACTTTTTTATCATGCCCCTGCACCATATTAAAACCCATCAGAAGCAGGATTATACCTCCGAATACCCGTAAGCCGTCCGGCTGTATCCCAAAAAAATTAAAAATATAGGTGCCACTCAGGTATAATATCACCATAGCCACAAAAACGGCACGGGTGTTCTTAACGGCAATTGAGTTAAACTCCTTGCGGGTAGTGTCATCATCTACCAGGGTAAGCATTACAACCCCGGCAGAGAGAGGGTTCATAATGGTGAAAATAGAAATAGTATCAGCCAGGATTTCGCGGAACATGTCCAGCATGCAATTGATTTTACTGCAAAGTAAGGGAAAAAGCAAAAGTGTACCTGAGGAGATTCTTGCTATTTTTGAAGAAATGCAGTTGCCCAATCTCATACATTACGCCATTCCTTTTTTTGTGGGTTTTATAGCTCTTGAGGTAATTATTACCACGCGGCTTAAGGCCGATTTTTACCATACTAAAGATGCCGCCAGCAGCATTGCCATGGGCCTGGGAAATGTTATAATCGGGTTGTTCTCCAAGGCAATGGTCTTTGGTGTATATACCCTGTTATACCAATTCAGGCTATGGGAATTAGGCTTTGTTTGGTGGGCCTGGATATTGTGCTTTTTTGCAGACGATATCAGCTATTACTGGTTTCACAGGAGCAGCCATAAAGTAAGGTTCTTCTGGGCCAGCCACGTAATTCACCACTCCTCCACCAAGTACAATCTGGCCACAGCATTACGCCAAACCTGGACGGGTAATTTTACCGGATTTGTATTTTACTTATGGATGCCACTATTGGGTTTTCATCCGTTAATGATTCTCTTCATGCATAGTGTCAGCCTTCTGTATCAGTTTTGGATACATACTGAGGTAATACAAAAACTGCCAGGATGGTTTGAGGCAGTTTTCAATACGCCCTCAC
The DNA here is from genome assembly GCA_965212245.1 of Owenweeksia sp. GTDB lineage: Bacteria > Bacteroidota > Bacteroidia > Flavobacteriales > Schleiferiaceae > CAKZNE01. Next base: position 1,338,662 of record OZ243107.1, read on the forward strand.
ACCATCGTGTGCACCATGCATCAGACCTTAAGTACCTGGATAAAAACCACGCAGGTATTCTCATTATCTGGGATCGTATGTTTGGTACCTTTCAGCCGGAAGAAGAGCGCCCCACTTACGGGCTCACTAAAAATATTGACACATACAACCCATTGATCATTGCTACTCATGAATGGAGAGATATTATAAAAGATGTGTGGCGATACCCCGGCCAATGGACGGGCTATGTTTTCGGACCTCCGGGATGGAGCCATGACGGTAGCCGCCAAACTACCGCACAACTGCAAACCATGCATCACAAACCTTCGCAACACGGAGAAAAAAAATCTGAGGTCTGATTTTTGAAAAGCAGATGTCATTGTCCGGTCAAACCCTGCCACCAAATGAAAAAAATAAGTATCGCATTCGTATTCTCTTTACTTCTGTATTCCTGTCAAAAACCAGTTCAAAACGGCTTGCTCAATTACTTTCCTTCTAAAACACATTTAAAGGAAGGTATAGCCAATAAGTACTATTACCATTATAAGTCTGATGATGGTTTCACAAAAACCACCGATATCCAATACATTCAGTACCACTTTTTAGACCCGCGTACAATTGTGATGACCACCTATAATGCCGCCTTTGAAAAAGTACATGAGCGGTACCTGGCAACAGGTGAAGAAAGTATTAATATAAGCCAGGAGAAAGCTTATATGGCTAACGGTGATAGTATTGAGCAGCTTATTGACGTGGCTGATTATTTAACTGAGCGTTCGGGCGAGTACCACTTTAAAGTTTCCGGGATAAGGGGGAGTGGCTGGCTGGAGGAAACACAGAATTTCAGAATAGCGCAGGAGGATAGCTCAGGCGTTGAGCGCGACTACCTTCTCCTTAGGGACAGCACCTTGAGCACTTTCAGCCATCCGGAAAAGGACACCATTAAAGCACTTCGGATCAAGAAAATAACCATGGCCTCCGGCCTTGGCTTATTTGAGCAGGAAATAGTAACTGAAGAAGGCCAGGGCCGATTGGAATTGATTGAGCAAATACCCATTGGAGAATTCAAAAAAATGAGAGCGCATGCCATCAGGCGCATAGCGTATATAGATCCTGAAGAATCTATAACAGATGACTCAGGCTTTGAGCTTTGCGGATCTGAAAAGGATATTTTCGACTACTACAATTCCGATCCGGATAGTCATTTTCCGGAAAAAGACCGTTTGCGAAAGTTTTTCCATACCCGTGTAGAGCCGGAGAAGCTTAAAAATGAAAGTGGCTATCTCACCTATAGGTTTGTAATAAACTGCCAGGGAGAAACCGGCCGGTACATTACTGAAGAAGGAGATCTTGATTTTACGACAAAAGAGTTTGACCGGGGCGTGGTAAACTACTTGCTCGGTTTGCTTTTACAGCTGGATGGATGGAAAGTAGAGCCGATAAGAAACACGGTGGGAGATGTGTATGCCTATATAACTTTTAAAATGAAAGACGGTGAGATTATTGAGTTATTGCCTTAGCGTTTTCTTTTTGCTGGGATGCTCGCAAACCCATCCGGAATTATATTCCAAAACCTTTAGTCAGGAAGAAAAAAAAGAATTGGCCAAGAGCCTGATGGACGCTATCCATCGCTACTATCAGGGAAGCCCGCCACAACGTTTTATACTTCAGGAAGCGGTGCAATACGATTCTGCCAATGGAGACGTGTGGCGTGAAGCAGGAGTGCCCTATCTGAAGCGTGGATTGGCAGCCGGCTTTCATAAACACTACCAAAAAGCAGTTGCTCATAATCCTGTGGTGTGGACAGGTTGGCGCGGTTACATTTATCTCTTCTTTTACCGTGATTATGACCGGGCCATTGCAGACTTTGATGCCCAGGATTCCCTGACCCCTGACCTGGTGGATTATCCACAGTCTTTAAGTGTAGATTACCTGCGGGGCATTTGTTACCTGCAAAAGCAGGAACTGGACACGGCACTGTATTATTTTGATAAGCATATCCGGTATGAAAAAGAAATATCAGGACCTGAGTATGTAATGCCACAAGCCTATTTATATCAAGGTATCGCCTTCTACAAAAGGGGTGATTTTAAAGCTGCCCGGGCATGTTATGACGAAGGCTTAAAGTTGTTGCCGGATAATGCTGATCTGCTGCTGTGGAAAGGCAAGGCACTATGGGCACAACAGAAGAGGAAAGAAGCAGAAACTATTTTAAACAGAGCTCTGGAGTCCGTACGCTCCGGACAAAAGAATACGCGCCCTTATGTAGAAGAGTTTTATGAAACCTATGCGTCAACCATAGAAGAGGCTCTACAAAAAGTTAAGATTTAAAATAGTAGTCTTTGGTTTTATAGAATTTGTATATTTGCCGTCCTAAAATTAATGGGGGATTAGCTCAGCTGGCTAGAGCGCTTGCATGGCATGCAAGAGGTCATCGGTTCGACTCCGATATTCTCCACGAAAGAAGCCCTGACGAAAGTCGGGGCTTTTGTATTTATAAGATTTCCCCAGCATGAGTTCCCTGATACAGGGTTTATATCATAAGCTTGGAAGCCATGAAAGAAGAGGTCAATAGTGTTTCAAACTATTTAACCGGAGCCGTTGGTCTTTCCAGGTGCCGGGCCGCTTTTTCTTCTACTTTTCGCAGCCTCTTTACAATAGAGCAGTGGCCTGTTGTGCCCCTGAATAGCATATAAGCTCCAATTAACCCGGTGGTAATACTTCTGCTGGATTTGGCACTGGCCAGTAAAGCCGCTCCGGAGAGCAGTGAAACCATACGCTCGTTGAATTCAATGTTTTTTTCCAGGCTTTCTACCCAGTTTTGAAACAATCTGAAATTCTCCCGGATCTGATCTCTGTCTATAGCTGGCATATATTTTTATTTGGTATTAAATAAAGAGATCAGCCCTTCAAAATGTTCAACACAAAAGTCCTATTACAGGCAATGAATATTGATTGGATAGAGTTTTATTCAACCTAACAGAACCAGCGTTAAAAGTAAAAGCCTGATTTCAGACTTTTTTCAATCCTGTAATTCTTCACATTTAAAACCCACTGGCCCTACCAGCTCAATAACATCCGCCTCTGTGAGGGTATCAGAAGCTTCTATGCGCAGCACATTATCAATGTCTTCTGTATCAATGGTCCAGCGGGATATAACTGGGTGCCGGTTGAGCACTGCCTGAACCGCCTGAATACCAGATGGTCCCGCAATATTGGTTTTTAAGATCAGGATGTTCATCATCAAGTCTATCAGGAAACACCCAAATTCTTAAAAGCCTCATACACCAGAAAAGCCGGCCATACTATGGCCTTAAGAAAACCCCATACTCCCATCCAAAAACTGGCGGCATAGGAAATGTAATACGTGGCGGCCCCTATGAAACCGAGAAAATAGAGGCAGCTAAAACTGTTGGTTGTGTTCATAATGTGAAATTTTAATGGTCATTTTTAAATTTAAAGCCGAATTACAATTTTACCCCGGGCATGCCGGGTACCCAGGTGTGCAAAAGCCCGGGGAGTTTCCTCAAATGGAAAAACGCGGTCAATGACGGGTTTTAGAAAACCATCTTTCACCAATTGGCCGAGGTACTCCAGGTCCTTGCCATTAGTTTTTACATCAATTGAGAAAAATTTGCGGCTGCCTACTGCAGAAAGAAGAGAGCCACCCAACATAAAGCCCATCATTTTACGGGCATCGGTAAAGCCTACAAATACACCTCTGCCTTTTGGTTTGAGCAGGTGTCGTATCTGCTGCAATGGACGGTTACCAACCAGGTCGGCAAACAGGTCAAACTGATGTGTATGCAAAGTGAAATCCTCATGGGTATAATCAATAACATGATCTGCACCTAAACTTTGCACCAACTCTTTGTTACGGGAACTACACACAGCAGTAACCTCCGCTCCGTAATACTTAGCCAGTTGGACGGCAAAAGAGCCAATGCCTCCGGATGCTCCGTTTATAAGCAAACTTTGTCCTTCCTGAACTTTAAGTGTCCGGTATAAGGCTACCTGGGCCGTATTGGCTGCCAGAGGTATGGCGGCAGCTTCTTCAAAAGAAGTACCATCCGGCATAAGAGCAATCTTATCCTCTTGTACACATATATACTCGGCCAATCCTCCATTCCATACCCGCCCGAAAACTTGATCTCCCCGCTTAAAAGAGGTAACCCCATTACCCACAGCCTCCACTATTCCGGCTACATCAGCTCCCGGAACAGGATTCCGGGGTTTGGTTAATCCAAACCCCAGGCGTACCAGCCATATTCTTCCTTGTAAAAGATGCCATTCAGCGGGATTGATGGATAGAGCTTTCACTTTGACCAACACCTCATTTTCTTTAGGCACTGGCTTTTCCATCTCATCCGGGTTCAGGACCTCGGGACCACCGTACTTTTTTTGAGTAAAGACTTTCATCCGTTTTGTTTCAGGTTCCATTTAAAAGCAGTCCATCCAATGAAGAGGAGGGCAGCCACCTCTACACTACCAAAAAACAGGTAAGAAAGGGGAGGGTCAGTTAACCCGCCATAAATGACCCAAATGATGGAAAGTGGTACGGCCACCAGGTTGGCAATACGGTTCACCTTTTGATTAAGCACGAGGGACAACAGGATCATAACAATGGGAATTTCCATCAGCACAGAAAACATTAAAACACTGAGTTGATTCAGCTCCTTAGATATCTGATCCAGCATTTCAATATAACCGGGCCTGAGCGTTCCAATAATGTCTGCGTAGATCATATTCATTAAGACAAAAACCCAGAGTGTAGATAATAATATACTGGGGTGTATGGACTTTTTTTGAAATAGGGAGGTGTGCATAAACACTTAAAATTTGGGCATAGATATCCTGTTACATAAGCGCGAGGGCTATGCCTGATGAATAATTTATGGATATGAGTTTGTGAGGAAGGAAATCCTTCTGGATGACTTATTCCTCTTTATCTTCTAGAAAAATGAGGTTTGCATTTCCGTTCGTTTTTATATGTGAATGAGTAAAGTATGTGTTTTCGCCAGTAAAGGAACTACTGTCTTGCAGCACCACGGCAAGAGAGTCGGATTTAAAATTTTTCATGTAAACACGGGCGCCTTTGGCTACCTCTATTTGCTGAAAAGAGTCACCCATAATTCGGAGTGGAGAATCATGATTTTGTAAAGCGGGGGGGATAGGCTTTAAAAACAAAGTACTCCCGTTCCATTTTAAAAAGTCTTTTAGCGCTATGTGATTTTCGGAAAGTTGTACGCGATAACCGGCACCCTGAACAATCTGCACATTCCAGTTTTCACCCACTTTTAATTTCTGTATATCCTTTTTGAAAAGCGTTTGATAGCCATCACGGGCCTCGTTTTGAGCCAGGCCACGATAAGCCTGCTCTCTCAGTAATACCAGGCTTATTGTAAAGGAGGTAAGCAGTGCTATTCCGCTTACCAGAAGTATTTTTTTACTGGTTTTCATTTGCTTGATCTAGTGTGAACTGGTGATAGTAAGCCGATAGGTCATCCAAAGAAATATTCAGCAATTCCATTTCCCGGAACAGGCGCGGCAGTTCCTGGCCAATAAAATCATTTTTGCGAAGGGCTTTGGTTTTATCAAAGCCATCTTCAGATACAAAATAACCAATACCCCTTTTATTGAAAATGATACCTTTTTCCTGCAGATACGTAAAGGTCCTCATCACAGTATTGGGGTTTACTTCAGTGTATACAGCCATTTCACGGACTGATGGAATACGGTCTTCAGGCTGCCACTGGCCCATTAATATCTTTTCGCAAAACAGATCTGCTATTTGCAGGTATATAGCCTGATTGTCCTTAAATTCCATGCTACACCTCTTTTTCCTGAATTCCTAAAAAAGTGATAAGCCAGGTAAGCGGAGCCAATGCCCACCAGAAAAGCCATTGGGCCAGGGGCCATATATAGTGAGCCCCAAAATGATCAAATAGCTCACAATGTGTATCATGACATTCATGAGGGCTTAAGAATAAATCCTTTAATACTACATAAGCCAGTAAGAGCCCTGCTGCTGCAAATAAGCTGAGTATCCCCAGGGTTTTTACAAATGCATATCCACGAAAATGCGCTGAACCTGCTAAAAAGATACCCTGTAATACCAGGTAATATTTTATGGAGGTAAATACCTTTGGATGAAAAGGGTTAAAGCTATTGAACTCTACACCACTAAACAGAAAATGACCCAGCGGATTGGCCAGCCAGGTGTAAAGAGTGTAAGCAATTGTAAAAAGTATGATCCAGCCAAAAGAGGTGAGTAGCCACTGGCACACAAATTTTTCAAAGGCTGAAGCCGGAAGGGAAAGGTAGTTGTAGCGTTTTAAACGATGACCCAGATCGCGAAAGGCCAGGCTACTGAGTATAAAACCGGTGATCAGCAGGCTGGAAGTATAGTTGTCATAATGGTCAAATATTTTTTCTTCAGATTCTATATACAAATGCAAAAGCATAGCGATAAAGAAGAGCATATCAAAAACCAGGATGAAAGTCATGCCTATACCCTTGCGACTGCGTGCGGCTTCCAGTTTCAGGAGAGCCCAAAAACGGGATGGTTCAAAATAATGGTTCAGATCCATGATTTAGCGGTTAAAAATTTGATGGATCTTTTCTTTGTTGGCTACTACGGCATTAAATACCATCTCCAAATTAATATGTGTTTCCTGCTCACCGGTATTCTCTTTAACTACGGTATATCCGCCAAAAGAAGGCTCTGCATAGATCACATCTTCCGCCAGACTTTGTTCCAATTGCCGGGAAACAGCTAAGCGGTTGGTGATCTGCTCAAAATCCTGAAAAAAGATGATCTCACCTTCATCCAGTATAATGATGGGGTCAATCAGGTTTTCCATATCACGAGCCTGATGAGTAGAGATAATAAAAGTGCGCTCTTCACTAATGGCTTGCGCCACCACTTTTCTAAACTGACTTTTGGAAGGAATATCCAGACCATTGGTAGGCTCATCCAGTATTAGAAAACGGCAGTTGGAAGCAAGGCCAAAAGAGAGCAGGAATTTTTTCTTTTGCCCATATGACAAAGTGTTTAATTTCTGATCTCCCCTAAGCCGGAATTCCTTTAAATACTGATCAAACTGCACTATATTAAATTCTGGATAAAAAGGACTGTAGCGTTGAACGTAGGTTTTAATACGGATGCGGGGTAATTCAAACTCTTCCGCCAGAAAGAACACGTTCCGGAGAAAATGGGGTTGACGGTTTTTGGGCTGGAACTGGTCTACTTTAATTTTACCGTGAGCAGGAAATAATAATCCGGCCAGCATTTTCAGTAAAGTCGATTTTCCAGCTCCGTTTTTCCCCAATAAACCGTAAATGTTGCCCGGAGTGAGTTTCAGGTTAAGCCTTTGGAAAAAAGGCTCCTTCCTGCGGTATTGAAACGCTATGTCTTGTATATGGATCATTCCGGTTTTCACAAATAGGTGTACTACTTAACTAATACACTGCAATAGTACGTCAAGAACTGCTTACCTTCCAAACACTTGAGCTTTTTTTTTCAATGCTGTGGTTACCCGATCCTCCCATAAATTTAAGAAGAACCGGTGCCAGAGGAGTTTTCAGCTATTGGTTTATTCAAAAAAAATATTACGGAAATAAAGCAGTTGTAATCAATTTTTTATGAGTGTTTTTAATTCTAAAGTCTTTGAAAATGAGCAGGAGAGCAGTTTAATCAAGTCCCGGAAAAACGGGAATAATGTCTGGAAAAAACATAAATTGAAAGTGTATTAACATTTTAACTCTACTTTTTATGAAACGTAAACTCTACTCTTTACGTGCCGGGGCTGTACTATGCCTTGCCCTTGCATCAGTGAATTCTTTATGGGCGCAAAATGAACCCGAGCCTTGTGGAACGGAAGTGCCGGACGGCTTTTATGAAAAAATGCAATCACGTATTAAAGACCTGCGTGAAAATCCAGTGAAAGGTAAATCCATGGCGGCCTCCACACTTCCTGTGCAGTTTATTATTGCCCGCAATGATGATGGTACCAGCCCAGCGCTTACCAGTACTCAAAAGCAAAATGTAATGAATGAGATCAACGGAGCTTATGCCGATATGGACATGGGCTTTTATGAAGCGGCTTCAGAGCTTTACATTGACAACTCATCATGGAATGCCAGCTTTAACAAGGCTAATGATTACCAGTTACCTGCGTATGAGGTAGCTAATGTGATCAATATTTTTGTTTTCAAATCCATTCAAAGCGGAAGCAGCAGCATTTGTGGCTACGCCAAGTTTCCCAACGGTGGTTTTAATGATAACCGTATTATATTGCAGACTTCCTGTTCGCAAAACGGATCTACCACCGCTCATGAGTTGGGGCACTATTTTTCTGTTTTTCATACCCACCAGGGTGGTAATGAACGGGTAAACGGTTCTAACTGTACCACTGCCGGAGATCTTTTTTGCGATACTCCCGCTGATCCCAACATCTCCGGTTTGGTAAATACCTCCTGTGTATATACCGGGTCGGCCACCGATGCCAATGGAGATACCTATGTGCCAAACCCCAACAATATCATGTCCTATTCCCGTAAGTCATGCCGTACCTATTGGAGTCCCGAGCAGCAGAACGCCATTGTGGCGAGTCTTAATTCAGATCGCGATTACCTGCTGGATGGCGCTATTATCGCCACCTTTCCGTACTCTGAAGGTTTTGAAAGTGGTACCGGTGGCTGGACCAACGCTACAGGGGATGATATTAACTGGACCCGTGATGCCAGTGGAACTTCTTCCTCCAGCACCGGTCCTTCATCCGGCCAAAGCAGTACCTGGTATATGTATACAGAAGCCAGCGGTAGCAGTTACCCCTCTAAAGTGGCTGATTTTATAAGCCCCGGAATAGACCTGAACCCTCTTAATAATCCTGTGCTGGAGTTTGGTTACCATATGTATGGCTCAGCTATGGGAAGTATGGATGTATCTGTTAGTACCAATGATGGTTCTTCCTGGACCTCCATATGGTCAGAGTCCGGTAACCAGGGTAACGTGTGGAATACGGCTGAACTGAGCCTGGCAGCCTACCAGGGCGATGCGATACTGATCCGTTTTCGCGGTACTACTGGCACAAGTTATACCAGTGATATGGCTATTGATAATGTAAGCATACGTGAAAGTGATGATAATACCAGTGTGATTAATACCTTCCCCTACATTGAAGGTTTTGAAAGCGGTTTGGGCGTATGGACCAATGCCAGCGGTGATGACATTGACTGGACCCGTGATGCCGGAGGTACACCTTCATCTTCTACCGGCCCTTCAGATGGACAAAGTGGTGATTATTACGCCTACACCGAAGCCAGTGGGAGTAACTACCCTTCCAAAGTAGCAGATCTGGAAAGTCCGGATGTGGTTTTAACCGACCTTACGGATAGTGAACTGGAATTTGGCTACCATATGTACGGCTCTGCTATGGGCACCCTAAAAGTTTTTGTGAGTACCAACGGTGGCTCTTCATGGATTCAGGAATGGACCCTGAGTAGTGATCAGGGTAATAGCTGGAATACGGCTTTGGTTGATCTTTCCGCTTATGATGGTCAAACTATACGTATACGGTTTGAAGGAACCACCGGTACCAGTTATACCAGTGATATAGCCATTGATAATATCAAAATTGATGGAACGGATGGTTCGGACGAGATAGAGAATGCAGCCGGAGTTAACACTTTGGTCCAGTCATCCTCCAGCTTAAACCTTTATCCAAATCCGGTAACCGGTAATACCGTAAATCTGGAGATTGATAACCACAGCGGATCAAACACCGGTTTACTCACACTGATGAGCCTGGATGGAAAAGTGGTATACCGTGAAGATGTAAATCTGGGCCGTGGTAAAAATGAACTACAGGTGAATGTATCTGCCCTGAGCCGTCAGTTGTATCAGGTAGTTCTTACCCTGGGTAACAGCACCATTCTGGTAACAGAATTGGTACGTTAAATTTAGCTTTGTTCAAATAGGGAATGAAAGGCGTCTGCTTTTAAAGCAGGCGCCTTTTTATCTTTATCGCTCCTGAAATTTAGCGGTAATAGGCATTACAAAGCGCATACGCACAGGTTGTCCTCTTTGCGTGGCAGGGGCTATGTGAGGCAGATTTGTAATGACCCGTACCGCCTCGCGATCCAGAATAGGGTCCGCTCCTCTGATCACGGTGATATTGGAAATGTTACCGTCTTTCTCAACAATAAACTGTATAAAAACTTTTCCCTGTAAGCGTAAGTCCAGGGCTTTGGGAGGGTATTTGAACTCGTTTCGCACAAACGCCAGTATTTTTTCCTGGAAACAAGCCTTGCGCTCTGTGTTATTGGTGGCTTTTTCGCAACCCGGAAACACCGGAACGGACTCCACCACTTCAAAGTTGAGCACTTCTTCGGGAACTTCTTCTTCTGTAGCTATGTATTTAACACCTTCCTCTGCAATCGGAGCGCCTGGTTCAGCAGGTGTATATACGGCCTCATTTTCATCGGTTTCCGTAGCCATCATGTCCAGCTCTGCCTCTACTTCCTCAAAGTCCTCAACCACGTTGATTTGCTCAATAACCGGAGGTGGCGGAACCCCGGGAGGCTCGGGACGGTAGGTAATAGGTATTTCATCTTCACGAACCACTTTAACCGGCATTTCATTGGTATCTTCGAGAAGCGTATCGTAAAATTTAATATTGAAAACCACATATATAAGAAAGAGTGAAATGGCCAGGCCAATCATAAAGAAAAGCGTGCGGTAACGCTCAAGGTCAGCCCATTTACTTTTTCGGGGTATCATAACAGTGGAGCTTTTAGGTAATCTAAGATACTACAGTTTTCATGTCGGGGGAATGATGATTATCATGTTTAAAGAGTCTGTGTAACTTTGGACATCAATCAAAGCGAATGCCGTGAATTATACTCGCTTTACCTTTCTTATAAGCCTGGTCCTGATCCTTTCCTTTGGAAAGGCAGAAAGGTTACTGGCCCAAAACTCCATTGAACTTAAAAACGATCTGAGTACACTCAGGGAAGATCCTTTTTACCATAAGGCTATGGCTGCCCTGGCTGCTGATAAGCCGGAAAAGGTCTGGCAATACGCAGCTATGGCTGATCAACCATTGAAGATGCTCCTGGCAGATGAGTTGCAACACTATTATCTGGGTAAGCAACAATATCGTTTGGCACTAAAGGCGGGCAGGTTTATAAAGCCCGGAAAAACTTCATTTGATCAATACCTCTGCGGTAATGTACTTTTTAATTCAGGCATGGCTTACGATTATGAGGGGCAGCCGGACAGCTCTTTGCTCTTTCATCAACAGGCATTGAACATACGCCATCAGCTTCTGGGTAGTGGTCATATAGCCACAGCCACGAGTCATGGATACCTGGGCTTTCTGTACCGCTATAAAAAGAACGACCTGATCCGGGCAGAGCATCACTACCGCCAGCAGTTGGCTGGCCTGAAAATGGCAGGTGCCCCGGCAGAGCACTTTGCAAAATGCTATTACAACCTTTCTTCCACTCTGGGCGAAAAAAAAGATTACCGCCTGGCTTTAACGTACGCGTTTAAAGCCCTGGAGATAGCCCGTTCAGAGCAAATGTCCAAATCCTTTATAAGTTACTGCCTTACCTCTGTGGCCAATAACTATGACCTGTTGCGGAATTATGCAGAAGCCATTACCTATTACCAGGAAGCAATTGCCTTTATAGAGTCTTTTGCAGGAAGGGATAGCCCGGCCCTTTTATTACGATTGAATAACCTGGGGATTGCATATCGGGAAACGTATCGCTATAAGGAAGCAGATCAATGCTTTGATCGGGCTCTTAAAATTGCCCGGGTCTATTATGGAGAAGAAAGTCCTGAAGCCGCAGACTGTTATATGCATATAGGTTTAGGTGCCATCCAAAAAAAAGAAAGTCGGGAAATGGTGGAGAAAGCTTTAGCTATTTACCGAAAGGGCTGCCAAACCTATTGCAAAGATGTGGCCAGGGCATATGTTCAAATGGCTCGCTGGTGGGAAAAAAAAGGCAATAGTGATTCGGCTCTCTTCCATTATCAAACCGCCCTTTATTCTGCGGGAGATAGTTTGCCTGCCCCTGAAAAAGTACTGGCTCACCCGTATCTGCTGGAGGTGTTGATCGGTCAAAGTAGTGTATACCGGCATATAGGTCAAAAAGAAGGTAGCACGGTGCATTTACAGAAGGCCTTGCAGGGATATGATCTTATGGATAAGGTCCTTACAGTCAATCGCCAATCCTTTCAGCGTGAAGGGTCTAAGCTGCATTTTAACGGGGAGTATAAACAAGCCTATGAGGAAGCCATATCCACCGCTTATGCACTGGACAGTATGTCTGACCAACCCAAGGCTATGGAATACCTCTTAAAATTTTTGGAGAAGAGTAAAGCAGGCGTGTTAATGGAGTCCGTAGCCGGAGTGGAAGCCTACAACCGCCTGGGCTTACCTGAAGCCGTGGCAGAAGAGGAAAGAAAGCTGCGCAGCAGTATAGCCCGTTGTCAGTCTCGCATGGATGGTACTCCTGAAGAAGAACAAGCGTTATACCAGGCCGAGTTATTTCAACTTTCAGAACGGCAGGATTCGCTGTTGAGGTATATGCAACAGAATCACCCGCGTTATTTCCGGCTTAAATACCAGGATCAGTTGCCGGCATTGGAGGAGTTACAGAAATTTTTGGCCTGGGAAAAAGCAGTGTTGGTAGAATATTTTTACGGAGACACCCATCTATACCGTTTAAGTCTTACCGCCCATACATCTGAGGTGCGGAAGATAGCCGGGGCCGGACATTTGAACCACGACATCGGGATGTATATCCAACTCCTGAAAAAAGGTTTTGAATACACCCACCGGCAATCGGATTATGAAAATTTAACCCAATTAGGACACGGGCTGTACACGCAGCTTTTGGGTGGCTTGGACCTGACTGAACCGGATCAGAAACTGATCATTATTCCGGATGGAACATTAGCGCTGCTGCCATTTGAAACCTTGTTGACCACCGCACAGTATCCGGCAGCAGTAAACTATAAAGAACTTCCTTATTTATTGTGGCAAAATCAGGTAAGTTATGCCTACTCTGCCAGCTTTCTGATGCAGAACAGTAATAAGCCGCTGGACTTATCAGCACCTCTGCTGGCTTTTGGCCATACCGAAGATCAGGCAGCGAATGCTCTGCAAAGCTCGGTAGACGAAGTACTTTATTTGCAGGATCGTTTTCCAACAGCTCGTGCTTACTGGGGCGAGACCAGCTCTAAAAGTAAGTTTGCCGGTCTGCAATCTGAAGGAGGAATATTGCATCTGGCTCTTCACAATTTTAACGATACGGTTCAACCGTATAACTCAGGCTTACTGTTTCCGGCTGAAGATGGAGAAGAACTTTTGCAGTTACATGAGTTGTATGCCATGCAGTTTGAAGCCCGTTTAGTGGTGCTCAGTGCCTGTGAAAGTGGTACCGGTCGTTTATATAAAGGAGAAGGAGTATACAGCATGGGTCGCGCATTTTCTTATGCGGGAATACCTGCTGTAATTACCAGCCTTTGGAAAGTGCGTGATGCCAAGGTGCCGGAAATTATGCAGGGTTTTTACGAGGCCTTATACAATGGAAAACCCGCCTCACAAGCCTTAACGGAAGCCCGCAGATCTTTTATCCGGCAATCGGATAAATTCAATGCTCACCCGGCCTATTGGGGTGCTTTTATTTCTATAGGAGATACCCTTCCCATCAAGAATGAAGGGTATACAAAATGGTTTTGGGCCGGAGGTATACTGGTTTTTCTCTTAACGGGCGTAATGATTTACCGCCTTAGCTAATCATCGTACACTGGCAAAAGAACAGGTACTTTGCGCAGGCCGCAATAACTCCGGCCGTCATGATCAGGATCATGGCCTGGCCTCCTGTACTGTACATCATCGGGCGCACTTCATCCCATTTGATACCACTGCGGTCACCAGTAGGTTCTTTTGTATTCTGATCATCAGTACCCGTGTTTTCTTCAGAATTCGGGTTCTGGTCTTCGCGGTTTGGATCGTTGTTTGACATTAGCTTGCTATTTAAAAATTAAACTTACTCAAGTTGTTTCAGAAGCTCTTCAGCTTCCTTAAATTTAAAAGACTTTTCACTACTTATTTTTTGCAGCCCTTGCCGGGCTTTTTCAACTTCACCTTCGTATAACCAGCTTAGAGACCGATACCAGTTAATCATTTCCTGAAGATCGCTTTGCCGTGCAGATAACTGCTCAAATAAAGGAAGTGCCTTTTGGGTCTGGCTCATTCCCAGGTAAGATTGGGCCAGGTAAAAACCGGTTTCCGGGGCCTGACTTTCAGCATAGGCGGCAGATAGTTTTTCAATGGCTACGGTATAATTCCGTTCATCATAAGCCAGCATACCTTGCTCTTTTAGGCTGAGCTCTGGCTGGCCTTCTCCGCGTACGGCTACTGGTGAAAAGTTGGGATAGGGTTCGTAGTAGGCGGTATACAAGGCGTATGGATCAGCTTTATGAGAGGGCCACAACACAAAAAGGGCCAGTATAAGACCAATGCTGGCGGCTGCTATCCAATATACCGCTGGCCTGCGCAGTGCCACTACTTTAGACGGATGGTGAACTTCCGGTAAGCGCTCTTCCAGTGCTTGAAGTTTGAGGTGTAACTCCTTGCGTGAAGCTGTGCGGATACCTTCCACAAGTTCCTCTTCCTGCCGGACCAGCTGGCGGAAACCGGCATCCTGCTCCAGGCGTTGCTCTACCTGCTTTAGCTGCTCGTCATGAAGCTCTCCGGCCAGGTAATCCTCAATCAGTTGTTCATCGGTGGTGTGTCGGTCTTCCATAAGCTTATTGGGGTTTACTCAAATGTATTTTACGCAATTTCTGCATACATTTATACTTCTGGTTTTTAGCGGTGTCGCTGTTTTTATAACCTAGTTTGAGCATAATCTCCTCCATGCGCAGGTTCTGGTAATAAAACAGCTGAAGCAGTTTTTTGCAACCTTCACCCAATTGATTAAAACTATGGGTTACGGCTTGCAGGCGTTTTTCTTTTTCCATTTTTTGCTCCAGTTCGGGTTCATCGGCCTGGTCAGGCATTTCACCTGCCATACTGAATACTTTACTACGTTGTCGCATAAGTTCCCGTACTTTATTTTTACCAATGGCAAAGAGGTAGGTTTTAAGGCTGCCTGAAAGTTTCTGTAGCTTACCACTTACCGCATTCTCGTATAATACGATTACGCTTTGCTGATAAGTTTCGGTGGCCCCTTCGGCATCTACACCATAGGTTTTTCGCACCCAAACCACAAACTCCTCCCGGTAGCGGGAA
Organism: Owenweeksia sp.; assembly: GCA_965212245.1. Taxonomy (GTDB): domain Bacteria; phylum Bacteroidota; class Bacteroidia; order Flavobacteriales; family Schleiferiaceae; genus CAKZNE01. Next base: position 1,353,955 of record OZ243107.1, read on the forward strand.
TAAAGTTTACCCAGTGTAGCCTCATCTCCATGACGGATGTGTTCTACCAGTTCTTGTTCGCCCATACAAGCCTTTATGTTTTGGAGGTGAAAAGGTAACCCAAATTCTGAAACAGCTTTTTAAGTGTATATCCTTTTAACGTTCGTAATCAGGACGGTAGGAATACATATTTTCATTACCACCAGAAAAAAAATCCGGCTAAAACGGTAGTGCTGACGGGGTTTTAGGAAAAGTGCGCTCCAGGTAGAAACAAAATGAGGGTTACTTTTTCAGGGAAGGTGCATAAAGCATCAAAGGCCGTATTCAAACGGGCAATCCGGCTGAAGAATGTAAACACCAACCCCATGAAAGAAGAAATCAGGCTTACCAACCCGGCACAGATCCGTGCACTTGCGGACGAAGTTCGCTTTTTTGGCACCCGGCCGGAAAGGATAATCCCTGATTTCATCATGCTTACGCTGGAAGAAAATGAAAGCTTATCCGAAAAGATTCGCAGGTGCTATGCCTTTTACCATTACTCCCAGAGAAAAGTCATCGGACTGATCATTTTCTTTTTATATCTCACGTTTCTCCTGAGCAGATGGAGTCCCTTGCCCCAACCGGGGTGGGAAAGCGTGGTGCTTACCTGTACAGGTTGCGCTATGCTCAGCCTGGTCATTATCCGGCTATATGGTGTGCACCGTACCCGGATGGTCCTGAGATATATGGCTTTTAACCTGGAAAAAGGGAATTATCAAATACTGAAATCCTAAATATCAATATCATGAAAAGCAGTAAAAACTCACGAGTTTCGGCTAAACTATCTTATGATGGTAAGCCTACAGAAAAAATGCAACTGGCCGCTTATTTGTTTGACCGTAAGGGGCACTTGCAAGAGAAAGCTATCGTAAAGAACGACCAGCTTACCCTTAAATCTCATGCTAAAGCTATACGCAGTGGCCGCTTGCTGATAGCCCCGGTAATTCCCGAACAGGAAAAACACCAAAAAGAGGTAAACATCAGCAATCTGAAAGCCCGCCTGGCGTATGAGCCCACCATAAACTGGCAGGAAGATAAGCTGGAATTAAAACCCATCCCCGAATTTAACTGGGGTCATTGGCAGTTTTGTGTGTGCCGTGTCCGGGGCCGGGTGGTAAAACCTATACAGGTAGATGGTGAAAGCATTGATATGTCGGTTTGCCATGCCCGGGTGCATATATGTGAGGTAGACCGCCTCCGCTTTATATTGCCTGAGATCCCGGATCTTACCATTATTGATATCCGCGATTATATTCTGGATTTTCCACCCAGACCTGTTCCATTATCCACACCTGTTCCTGATCCTTTACCCGGGCCTTTTCCCTTTTCACGCCCCCAGCCTGATCCGGCCCCGGAATTTCATAAAGGCCAAACGGTGTTAAAGCCACTGAGTAAAGAGGTGAAGGAAGCTTTTCGATTGGATTCTCCTAAACAAATACGGCAGGCTTTGCTGGAAAATTTCCGCATTCTGCATCCTTACATCTGCCTGGAACCGCTTTTCTGGCCTTATTTCTACTCTTGCCAGGAATTGCTGGTGCTGGATACTGATGGCCAGGGTCGTTTTGACGGAACTGTTTTTTACAATTGCCTGGGTGATCACCCTGATCTTTATTTTTGGGTAGAGTACTGCATTGGTGGCGAATGGACTACCGTGTATCAGCCCCCTAAACCCTGTAATACCTATTGGAATTATGAATGTGGTTGTGAAGTTATTCTTCGCGTAAGCGATCCACGGGTAGACGTATGTGGTGGCCTGGAAGTACCGGCCGGTAATAGCAGTGTGGAGATCATTAAGATAGGAGACCGTGGCTATGTATCACATATTGAACAATCTTTTTGGAGCAATGCCGTATTGCAAGGGCAGCCCATCCGCAATTGCGGCCTTACCAATCTCAATTCCAACGGTGATAAGATCCGTCCCTTTGGAGGAACCCTGGGTTTCCGGATAAAGTTTGGTTCTGGTTTTCCAGGAGCCGAAGGTGCTACACATTACCGTTGGTCGTACCGCAAACTGGCTGATGGCAGTTTAAACGGTATGTCGTTGGAACCCTGGCGGGTGATTGATACCCCCGTGAGCATCAAATACTATGAAGAGGTAGGTGTAAACTTTCACAAAAAAGCCTATTCACTGGGTCCCGACCCAGCTCATGGTGACACAGCTTTTAAAATACCTCCGCAATTTGCTTCGGATATGGATGTACCTAACCCCGACAACCGGGTGCGTACCTGGGCGCTGGAAGAATGGAACAGTGCTTTGCTAAACACTTTGTTTAGCGGTGTGGAAGAGATACAGCGCAGAGAAGATGCTGGCTTGTACGAATTTAAATTTGAGCTGGTGCGTTTTGTTGGTGGCAATCTGGCGGTGGTTGATCTGCCCCGCGAGAATTTCCAGATGCCTACGGAAGACCTAAGTCCGTACCAAACCGAAGACGCTCCGGATCATCATCTGATACTGGTGCCGGGTAACCGGGCTTCGGGTTTTACCCTGCGGGCACGTATTGACAACAACCGCTGCCAGGCCGATATTAAACCGGCTGTGGTAGATGGTAATACGGCTAATGAGTGTGGTTTTGGAGAATACAACAACCGTGCTACTGATCAGGTACAGCTATCATTCTTAGCCTACCACGCCAATAACCTGGCCACCCTGAACTACCGGGTACGCAAGGGCACCCAGGTGAATGGGGCGGGTAATCCTGTATATATAGAAAGCACCGCTGGAATGGTGCATACCGATACCTCCCAGGCATATATCCGTGATGCCAATAGTGTGTTCCGCAAAAATGTGGCAGTGAGTGATTTGTTGGAAGCCTGCCCGCAGGAAGCTGCGTATGGAGAGTACCTGCGTGTGGATGCACTGGCTACCAACGGAAGTTCAACGGAACTGGGCTATGATGCTGCATCACTGGCTGGTTTTGCGGTAAAACAAAGTGAATAGGTAAGACCAGGCTCTCCGGTTTCTTGTTTAGCCCATTGGAAACCCGGGCCGGAAGCCTCCCGAAAGGGGGGCTTTTTTAATGCATAAGCTTTTAGAAACATCAAAAAAACATCCCCCTGATTTATCAGAGGGATGTTGAAATTGAAAAGGGCGGTACTACCTTAAAACGGTAATCTTTTCAACTTGTGAGAGGTTGTCTCCTTGTATATATACGTGGTATACCCCGGAAGGAAGGTGGTGCCCTAGCTGGATCATCCTGGAATCTTCATGAAGCATACGGGTGGTATATACCAGGTTTCCCGTCATACCCGTAATCCGGATTTCATAATCTCCGGTAACCGGCAGCTCAAGGGTAAATGAACCCTGGTTGGGATTGGGGTATATCTGTACCGTGGAAATTCCTGATACGTTGACTTCTAAAGCTTTTCCGCGGTCACCGTTACTATAGTTAACAGCTGCGGCCAGTACATCGGTGGCCTGCAAGATTTGAGCATGCCAGGGAAAAGTACTTCCGTCAGGAGCCATCATCTGATCTACACTGCTGCAATCCGTAACTGGAGCTATAAAGGCCAGGAATACAGAGCCGGATTGGGCAAGAACTCCCGGAGATAAAAAGATAGATCGCTGCGCTTGTAAAGTAACGTCTGAACTGGGCTCCATGTGGTAATGGTTGCCGGCAAGAGGAGCATTAATAGTTTCTCCGGATACAATGTGATCTACCTCACCGGCATGTACATTACCCCATAACACCAAGGCATTACGGTTATACCAGGGTGTGCCACCTATACCAGGAAGGGGAAAACCCCCGGTGGCCATGTACAAAATGATATTGGAGTGCATCACCCCGGTCTGTCCCCAGGTGAATTCATTCCGGCATACACCAAACTCCAGGTATGACATATAATTACGTGTAGGAGGGGTCCAGGTATCACCCCAATTATCGGTGCCGGTGCCGGCATAATTACAGTTAGTGGTATTGTCCAGATCGATCAATTCCCAACCCGGATCATTGGGAGCGGAGGTGCCGCCATCACGGTTAGGCGCAGCTTCTGTGTCGCACAAGGCATCTCCGTTAACCTCACATTTCCTTTTACCCAAAGTGCCGAAACAACCAAATCCCTGGGTTTTGGAGCGGCTTACGGATTCCTGGTAACAGTTTCCGGCTGAGCCGTTCCAGGTACCACTACCCCGGTTGTTCTCATGTGTATGCAACAGGCCCAGAGCATGACCAATTTCATGGACTGTAACTCCTATGGAAGCCTGGGTAAAACCCCACCGAAAAGCGGTTGTGAAGCGGAAGTTATTGGGCTTCCAGGGGAAAACGGCCTTACCGCCAAACTCTACAGCATCCGATATCAGGTGCCAGTTCAGGGCCTGTGGCTCATGATGCCATGTCATGAGGTCATTGAACTCGGAATCATTGTTTATAGTGTTCAGATATGTTGAGTTAACGTGTTCAATGCTACATTTCATGTAGAACCGGATACCTGTGTTGCTATTGGCAAAGCGCTGGTTTACACTCTCAAAGAGAATTTCGGCCTGCTGGTGGGTAAGGGCTGCATTGCTACCGTTATCATCGTGGTATACCCATATTTTTACAGGAATGTTAAATATGGCGTTTCCGGATGCAAAACCGATGGATGTTTTACCATGCCCGCTATCCTGACCCCAGCCTGGGATGGTGAATTGCAGTACACTGTCCAGCAGTGCATTGTTCCCCATATGAAGCAGGTGGGTCGTGTCGGCTGGATCAAAATATGTAGGGCAGCCTATTTCTTCGTCCCCCGGACTATCCTGGGCCCGCGTGAGAATACCCGAGAGCAGGAACAGGGCGAGTACTATGTGTTTTGTTCTCATCATTTACATTTTTCATTAGTAGTAAAAGCAGAAGGGTTATTCCTCCAGTTTGATTTTCAGAGCGTCAATCTCCTTTTGCTGCTGAATAATGTAAAGCGTGAGTTCTTCTATTTTTTGTAGGAGCCGTGCGTCCATTTCGGCAAGGTTAATGCCTTCATCCACTACCTGCTGAGCTGATGGTATTTCTGGGAGGTGATGATGTTCTTCCACAAAACTTTCTATTTCAGCCAAGGGTCTTAAGTGGTAATCCTCATCAAACACAAAATCGGACCAATCACCGGTTCCGGCTATGGCTACTTTTACCTTTTCTGTAAGGATACCGGTTTGCACATAGAGTTTATAGTCGCCTGGTGAAACACCGGGAATCTGACCAATGATTACCTGGCCGTCTTTTTGCATGACCATAAGTCTTTCCACCCAGTTGCTTTGATTATCGCTTAACCAAAAAGCAAAGGCACTCTCAGCTCCGTTATTCACAGGTGAGGCAATGAAGTCTACACCCCCGGGGTTATTACCGGTATTGTTACCGCCATTTAGAAGGATTCCACCACCGTTGGCCCAGTTGCTGTTGGCGTAAATGGCCAAACCATGATCATTGGATTTGGTCATGATGTGGCGATACCATCCCGAATTGGGAGAGAAACTGATATCACCATCAATATTAAGGCGTTGGGCAGATGGACCGGTGCCTATCCCTATATTTCCAAATACAGTATGGTTTCCATTCATAGTGGTATTACCATCTACCAGTAGCCCTGCACCGCAATGAGTATAGCCGGCTACATCAAGCGGATATTGCGGTGTAGCTGTATTTATACCGATACGACCACCCGGAAAATTACTTTCTACCATAAAGATGGTGCTGTTGAGGGTAACCGGGGTGGAGGTAGAGGAAAACGGGTAGGTGTCATAAATGGCCTGCTGACTGATCTCAAACAATTTATAGTTGGCATTGGCGGGAGACATGTTCACCATGTTGGTGTAAAAAGTCTCACTGATCTTAAGGGCCGGGCTGGTATTGGTAGAGGGGTGAGCGGCCACATGATCGATCTCCAGATCGTAGGAAGGACTGGAGGTGCCAATTCCCACATTGCCCGAAGTGGGAAAGGTGTTTTGGGCGTGCCCACCATGAGAAGCAACCAAAATGATGGCTGTAAAGACAAATGAAATGGGGAAAACTTTCTTTTTCATAAGAATAGAATTGAGGTTAGAAATAACAGGAAAATACTTAGCCAATCTACCTGTTCATTATTTTGCTTACAATCAGCACTTTGTATTTGTATATTTTTTCAAAGTAAGTGTGGCTAAAATCGCAGAAGTGTTTAGTGAATCTTACCTGAGGGCAGAAGCACGAGTTGGTCAGATAGTTTTTTTTAGAGAGGAGCTCTGTCTGGTTCACTTTTTTCTTTCCCGCGCATTGCGCAACTTAGCCGCATGGAAATGACCTGGCTCAACGGCTTTACACCCAATCGCTTTGGGATGGATAAGGCTACTGAAAACGTACGCTCCGAATATGAACGGGATTACGATCGCATTATATTTTCATCTGCCTTTCGGAGGTTGCAGAACAAAACCCAGGTATTTCCGCTGCCGGAACACGTTTTTGTGCACAACCGGCTTACCCACTCTTTAGAAGTGGTAAGCGTGGGCCGCTCGCTCGGGCAAATGGTGGGCGATGCCCTTGCTGAGTATCCCGATATTAAAGCGAATGAAGCAGCGCATGACTTTTACCGCAACCAACTGAAAAATGTTATTTCTACGGCTTGCCTGGCGCATGATCTGGGTAATCCTGCTTTTGGGCACAGTGGGGAGGAGGCTATTTCACAGCATTTCCGTGACAGAGCCGATGATAAAGCTTTTTGTAGTCTATTCACCCAGGCTGAGTGGGAAGACCTTACCCATTTTGAAGGTAATGCCAATGCCCTTCGAATTCTTACCCGGCAGTTTAACGGCCGGTTAAAAGGTGGCTATCGGCTTACCTATCCCACACTGGCCAGCATTCTGAAATACCCCTGTGAATCTACCGGGCGTATTAAAAAGGGACCTAAGCACCGTTCCAAATATGGCTTTTTTCAGTCCGATAGAGAAACCTTTCTGGATATTGCCGACACTCTTCATCTGAAGAGGGAGAGTGATGAACCACTGGCCTATTTCCGTCACCCCTTTGTGTACCTGGTGGAGGCCGCAGATGATATTTGCTACAGCATTATTGATTATGAGGATGCACACCGCCTGGGTATCCTTAGCTTTGAAGAGGTAACCGGATCTTTTAAGAACCTCCTGGAAAAAAACCCGCAAGAGAATATGGAACGGGTATTATCCAATTTAGATAATTTAAAAAATGATTCCAATGAGGCGGTAGCCTACCTGCGGGCCAAGGCCATTAACTTCTTAGTAACTGAATGCGCACAGGTATTCATTGATCAACAGGAAGCTATTTTAAAAGGAACTTTTTCAGGAGCCCTGGTAGATCATTGTAAATCAGTACAGGAACCCTTAAAGCATATTGAAGAAGTTTCTGTGGCCCGGATCTATAATCACACCAGTGTGGTGAAAATTGAGTTGGCCGGGTTCAAGATCATGAGTGGTCTTATTAAAGACCTGGTAGAAGCTGCCCTGGCTGAGGAAAGAGAAAAAAGGCATAAAAAATTACTGAACCTGATGCCGGTACAATACCGTTTTCAGGAAGAAGACAGTGCCTATGAGAAGATCATGTGTATACTGGATTATGTTTCTGGAATGACGGATAACTATGCTTTGGAACTGTACCGTAACCTGCGGGGTATCTCCGTTCCGGAGATCTAGAGGGTGTTGCGTTGAAGGTATAAGATTGACACACTGCAAAACGCCACGATCAGGGCCATTGTAAAAAGAAGTCCTCCATCATTTTGCACTTCAATACCCAGCTTTGTGAGGTGAAAGAAAATGGCACCAGCCATCACAGTAAGGGCCAGAAATGCACCGGCCTGGGCTGTTCTCGTAATGAGTAATAAAACACTGGCAATAAGTTCTGCAATGCCACTACCTATACGTCCCCAGGGCTCCATACCCACGGTAGTGAATATATACACGCTTTCGGGTTGAGCCGTAAATTTAAAGTAGAGGGTTTGTAAAAGTATAATGGCCGCTACCAGTCGAATAATCCATAAAAGAATGCAGGTGGTTAAGGTCATGCTATATTTTTAACCAAAGTTAAAAGCATGGCTTTCCGTAAAATGTCAGTTCTCAGACCTCGGTTATATCAGCAGCTTCTATCCACCCTACTTTTCCATCAGGTAGCTTTATCTTTTTCCAGCCTTCCAGGTAATCGGTAACCAGTGCCCTGGTGCCTTCGTGCAGTATAAAAGCATCTTCGGCTGTAGGGCTGGGAGCCGTTTTCACATAACTGCTGGGCACCATAACAATGGCTGGTTTATGACTTCTTTCATAAGAAGAATGGGCAAAAGCCAGGGTTAAAGAAAAGATACCCAATAACATGCTCAAAACACCGATTATAAAACCGGGTCTGCGGGCTACAGTAAAAAGGTATAAGGCTAACCCTATAGCCATCAAACAAAAGAAAATTAGGGCGATCCAGGCCCAGCCATCTGGTGAAAACAACTGTAATATGCCCAGGTAGGCACTGCGTACCAGAGGTTTGGGCATGGCTTCAAATCGATCTATAACACCCTGGTTGGCGATTTCCAGATTTTGCCGGATGTCATCATCATAAGGCGCCAGGTTAGCGGCTCTTTCATAATTGAGGATAGCCGGAGCGGTTTGGCCGAGTTTAAAATACGCGTTGCCCAGATTGTAATAGAGTGCGGCACTTTCATAACCTTGTTTATGAATACCCTGATAGATTTCCAGGGCTTCATTGTATTGTTCGGCTTTGTAAGCTGCATTAGCCTTTTCAAAATCAGCTACCGGCACTTGTGCGTGGAGCACCATTCCAAGCAAAAAGGCAGCGAGTGTAACTAACTTTCTCATAGCTTGCTTTCTATTTGAGTGATCAGCTGAGCAGTTTCCTCATAATCCGTATGCGGGTCTGAAACGCCTGCGGAGGTAAAACGCGCCAGTTCCGCACGGTTCATCATATCAATGGTGCGGGCGGCTAACGATTCTTCAATATTACGGGTCAGCAATTCTTCACGAATAATGTCCTTGCTCATTTTACTTTGCGCGATGTTGAAACGATCTGAAAAATAACCCCATAAGGCAGTGGATAAGGCATTGTAAAAAGCATCCTGCTCATGGGCCTGTAATTTTTGGTGGGCTTCCTTCAGGTGTTTTCGGGCCACTTTTCCGGCTTTTGTCTGACGCATTTTGGCTACATCGGTTTGACGGTTGCTCACCGCAAAGAAAAACAGAAGCATTCCGGCCATACCAATACCCAAGCCCCCTGCCATACCATAAAATAAGGTGGAACCTAAAAAAGAATCACCCACACGGCTAAAGGTGCCGGGATCAGTTTTAATGTATAGAATATCTTTCCCTATAAAGTTGACATCTTCCTGCGGAGAGGCAGCAATGCCACCAGTATTGCTTTGGCCTGGCTGGGCTGGTGCCCCAGTGACTTTCACCTCAAATTCTTCAGAGCTAAGGGTTTCGTAACGTTCGGTACGCGGATCAAAATAGGAGAATTTTACCGGAGGTATTTTGTAGGTGCCTCCATAACGGGGGATCAGCAAGTATTCAAAGGTCTTACTTCCCTTCATGCCAAAGGCCCCGATATTTATCTTTTCAGCAAACTTAGGGTCATAGGCTTCGAAGGCATTGGGTATCTCAGGCGCAGGAATATCAACCAGTTTCAGGTTTCCATCCCCTTTCACGGTGATCTTAAGGGTTACAGACTCATTGGCAGAAAGTTCTTTCCGGCTAAGGCTTACATCCATGGTGTACTGCCCTACGGCTCCCCCAAAATTGGAAGGTTTGCCAGCCTCTGGCAGGGGCTTCACTTTAATAGAAGGAAAATTTTCCGAAGCCGTTTGATTAATGGTTTGGGTAACCCTGCGCCCAAAAAAGTCGCGCCTGTTACTGGGTACCTGTGTGGGAATACGTACTTCTACCAGCCCGGGGCGCATAGTGCCACTGCGCTGGGGAATAAGTACCACCTGCCGTATAACCCCGGTGGTATAAGTTTCACCCTGGTAGGTATCCCGATTTGTATTGATGCGTTTGATCTCCACATTGTCTTTATAGAAACCGGTGAAATCCGGCTCATCAAGTAATTCGGGCCTGCCGATATCGGTTTTGAAGTATAGTTTATAGGAGGCCACCAAGGGTTCACCCTGATATACACTGGTTTTAGAAGAGAGGATACGCAGAAAAGCGTTGGAGGCGGCCACGCTATACGGATCATTAGGGTCTTCTGCGCGTGGACTACCTTTTTGTACGGTTATGGTGAGCGGTTTTGTCCGGTAGGTTTCTCCATCCACCTCAATACTGGCGGGGCCTATTTCATAAGTTCCTTCATTACGGGGCTGTAATACGTAACTGTAACTCACGTTAAAGCGCATCCCGTAATTATCCATATAGCTGGAGTAAGAGGTATTGGGCCCCCCCAATACACGGAAACCGTCAAAGCCGGGTGCCTGAAAATTATTGCCTTTGGAGTTTACTTTAAACTCTACCGTAAACTGCTCGTTCCTGCCTACCGTGGTGCGGTTGGCATTTGCTTTAAAGCTGATTTGGGCCTTACTCTGGGCCAGGCTTAGTATCAGTGTTATGACCAGTAGTATTCGTTGCATGTTACCAGTCTTTATCCGTTTTAATGGGTTTCGTTTTAATTTTTTCCTCATTCAGTTTTTTCTGAATATCCTGCTCATCACGACTCAGGGCTTCCAGCAAGCGTTGTGCGTCTTCCCGTGATATCTTGTCTGGTTGCGGAGCCTTTCCTTTTTGTTGTTCGTCCTTAGGATCATCAGGCTTGGATTCATTTTTATCCTGCTCTTTGGGGTCACCTTTCTGATTTTGGTCTTTATTCTCTCCCTGCTGATCTTTATTTTCCTGCTCCTGGTTTTTTTGGTCTTTCTGGTTTTCGTTTTCCTGCTCCTTTTTATCCTGCTTCTCCTGGTCCTTATTCTGTTGATCTTGCTGTTGATCCTGGTTTTGCTGTTGTTGTTGCTGCATTTTCAATGCCCTGGCCAGATTGTGACGGGTTTCACTATCCTGCGGATTCAATTTCATGGAGTTTTTATAAGCATCAATAGCCTTGTCCAGCTTTTTTTGTTCTATAAAAGTGTTTCCCAGGTTATGATAAGCCTGAGCCCTTATTTTGGGATCGGAGCTCATTTCAGCCGATTTACGGTATTGTGCTTCTGCTTCTTCCCAGCGTTTTTGACGGTATAAGGAGTTGGCCAGGTTATAAGTGCCCTCTACAGGTTTTTCATTTTCATCCAGTGATTTACGATAGGCCACCTCTGCCTCGGTAAACTCTCCGCTGGCGTAGGCATCATTACCACGATTTACCTCATCGCGATAACTCTGACCATAGGCCAGTGTGCCTGCTATTATGAGTATGATGCTACTTAGAATCCTCTTCATTGTCAAAAAGGTTGAGTCTTTTAAACCATTGGGTTTTACGTTCCAAAACAAAAACATCCAATACCAGGAAAAGGAGAGCGAGCCCCAGAAACCATTGAAACTGGTCTTCATAGTCTGAAAACACCTGGCTTTCAAACTCCTTTTTCTCCATATCCGCCACAGTGTCCATCAAAAATTTTACCACCTGGCGGGTATTACTTCCGTTTACATACTGTCCGTTAGACTGGCTGGCAATCTCTTTCAGAATATCAGTTTGCAATTGCGAAACTACCACTTCATTCTGATCATCTCTTTTGTAACCAATACGATATCCATTTCGCATATCAGGAATGGGGGCACCCTTGGCTGTACCCACCCCTACAGTGAGTATGGTTATTCCGTTTTCCTTAGCCTTCTCAGTAGCCTGCTGGTAACCTTCCTCGTGATCTTCGCCATCACTCAGGATAACCAGCACCCGGTTTTTTTGATCCTCATCATCAAAATATTCGGTGGCCAGTTCAATAGCTTCAGCAATGGCGGTTCCCTGGGTAGGGATGATATCGGTGTCTACAGATTTAAGAAATAAGCGGGCAGCGCCATAATCAGTAGTAATGGGTAACTGTGGATAAGCCTGGCCTGCGTATATAATGATCCCGATACGATCACTCACCAGTTCGTCAAGCGTGCGTGAAATCAGTTGCTTGGCTTTTTCCAGGCGGTTAGGCTGAATGTCTTCCGCCAGCATACTTTTGCTTACATCCAGTGCAAAAACAATATCCACACCTTCACGCTTTACGGTTTCCAGCCTGGAACCAACCTTAGGGTTTACCAGGGCAATAGAAAGCGCAGCCACTGCAATTACGGCCAGGATCATTTTAAGCAGGGGCTTGTTAGAACTGCGTTCCGGGGCCAGTTTTCGCAGCAGGTGTGTATCACCAAAGTTCCTGCGTACTCTGCGTTTCCAGGCTATCATGGCCATAAAAAGCAGAATGATAACCGGAATGGCGGCCAGTAAATAGAGGTAATATGGATTATCTAATTCATACATCAGATAAAACTTTTTAATAGGGTGTAACGCAACAGCAGTTCCAGGGCCAATAAACCAAAGGCCACCAAAATGTACTGCTCAAATTTTTCATCGTACGAGTAGTATTTTAGTTCCTGAAGCTTGGTTTTTTCCAGTTTATCAATTTCAGTATAGATTTCCTTGAGCTTGCTATTATCGGTAGCACGGAAATAACGTCCGCCTGTTTGATCAGCAATCTTTTTCAAAAGCTCTTCATCAATATTTACCGGCAGGTTTTTGTAAATGATATTCCCGCTAAAATCATAAGCAGCCGGAGTAGGGGCAGTGCCCTTTGTGCCCACACCTATGGTGTAGGTGCGAATGTTAAAACTTTCAGCCAGCTGAGTAGCGGTAAGCGGATCTATTTGCCCGGAGTTGTTTTCACCATCGGTAAGGAGAATGATTACCTTGCCCTTGGCTTTACTTTCCTTAAGACGATTTACCGCAGTGGCCAGCCCCATACCAATGGCTGTTCCATCCTGAATGAGACCATACTTTACGCTGCGTAAACTGTTCAATAAAACTTTATGATCACTGGTAAGTGGGGTTTGCGTATAGCTTTCGCCCGCGTATACCACCAATCCAATACGATCATTGGGTCTGTCCTGTATAAAATCAGAAGCTACCTCTTTAGTGGCATCCAGCCGGTTAGGGCGAAGATCGCGTGCCAGCATACTGGCTGAAACATCTATGGCCATCACTATATCAATACCTTCAGAAGATTTTGTTTTGGAATTTTCTTCAGTGCTGCGTGGGCGTGCTAAACCTATAATTACCAGAGCTATAGCTGTTAGGCGGAACAGGTCTGGCAGGTAGCGCAGAAACACAAAATTGTTTTTCCCGGATGAGGCGATGTGCGAGGCCCCGGGGAATTTTAATTCCGGAGTCTTACGGTTACGGGTGTACCACATCCAAAAAGCCAGCACCGGCAAAAGCAGTAACAGCCAGAAAAACTTAGGATTGAGGAACTGATCACTCCACATGGCTCTTCTCTTTTGGAGATTCTACACCGGGCTGCGTATGCTTAACAAACTGACGCACGGTATTCAGGGCGGTTTCATTTTCAGCAGCCCCGGGCTTTTCTTTAGCAAACTTTACCATGGCGCTAAGGCGTAACGTGCGTTTCATTTCATCAAAAAGTTCACGAGGCAGGTTTTCACTTTGCAGGTCTTCAATAATCTCTTCAGCGGTATTTTCCATAGCATGTATGCTCATCTGGCGTTCCAGGTATACACGTAAAATATCCACCAGGCGAGAGTAGTAAGCTTTGAGTTCGCCTCTTTGCCATAAGCCTTCATTTTCAAGTTCAGACAGTTGCATGAGGGCGTACTTATGAGGAGGTATCTGCATTTCAGGAGCTACCGGTTTAACTCCTGAAGCTTTTTTACGGAATCGTAGCCAGAGCCATATACCTATAAGCAAAAGAACAGTGATAATCCATACTATAATGGCTATACGCAACCAGTTAAAAGGTACCTCAAGAGGTTTTTTGATGTCATAATAACCTTCTTGCTGTGAAAGGTCAGGATAGCGAACCGCTACCCCTATGGCGTCACTGTTATATACTTGTCCCAGTGCCTGAAAGCTCATAGGTGGTATGGCAAAATAGCCAGAGTCAAATGAGGTGAGGCTTAATTGCTGTTGAAGTATCCAGCGGCTGCCTCTTTCCAGTGTGTCAATGGGGGAAATATCTACCAGTTCCAAACCGTCAACGCTATCCGGAAAGGCGGGCCAGGTATATGCAATGGCTTTTTCAAGATCAGCTTCCAAGGTTAGCTTGATTTGCTCTCCGATCAATATAGCATTGGTATCTGTCCCGGCACTAAACGAAATGGATTGTGCCCGAAGGCTTATTCCGGCCATTAAAAAGAGGATGGTGATACAGAGCTGTTTCATCATGCACTTTTCTGTTTAAAATAACCTAGCAGTTTGGCAGGGTATGATTCATCGATGCGTATGGATATCTGGCCGGCCCCGCTGCGTAAAAAAGACTCCCGGAAATATGTAAAGTTCTGATCAAAACGCATTTTCACTTCTTTGCGCAGCGAGCGCGAAGAAGTATTCACCCAGCGGGTTTTTCCGGTTTCGGGGTCCTGCATGGGCAGAAGACCCAGCTTAGGTAATTCCTCCTCACGCGGATCGTAAATGCGGATACCTGTAACATCATGACGCTGGGTCATAATTTTAAGTGCATCTTTATAACCCTCGTCCATAAAATCAGATAGTACAAAGGCAATAGCGTGTTTTTTCTGAATTCCTGAAAAGTAGCGTAAAGCTTCACCAATATCGGTACCGGGGCTGGTGGGCTGTAATTCAATAAGCTCACGGATGATTCGCAGGGTGTGGGTTTTTCCTTTTTTAGGCGGAATGAACTTTTCCACTTTATCGCTGAAAAAGATCACCCCCACTTTATCATTGTTCTGAATGGCTGAAAAAGCCAGGGTAGCGCAAATTTCGGTGATCATTTCACGCTTTAGCTGCACCCGTGACCCGAATGAACCGGAGCCACTTACATCTACTAAAAGCATGAGAGTAAGCTCCCGCTCTTCCTCAAAAACCTTGATGTAGGGTTCGTTAAGGCGAGCTGTTACATTCCAGTCAATAGCTCTGATGTCGTCCCCAAATTCATATTTACGCACCTCACTAAAAGCCATACCACGCCCTTTAAAGCTACTGTGGTATTCACCTGAAAACAGATGATTGGACAGCCTTCGCGTTTTAATCTCTATCCTGCGAACTTTCTTAAGTAGTTCCTGGGTATTCATGTCTAGGATTTGGAATTTAAGGCACCGGGTATTGACGGATGGCTTTCTTTAAGGTACTTCAACGTGATCCAAAATCTGGTTGATGATATCTTCACTACTTACGTTCTCTGCTTCTGCTTCATAAGTAATTCCAATGCGGTGGCGTAAAACATCTTCGGCCACAGCTCTCACATCTTCAGGAATTACATAACCTCTGCGCTTAAGGAATGCATATACGCGGGCACCTTGGGCAAGGTTTATACTACCCCGGGGTGAAGCACCAAAATTGATCAAAGGCTTTAAAGATGGCATACGGAAATCTTCCGGCTTACGTGTGGCAAAAATGATATCGAGGATATACTTTTCGATTTTTTCGTCCATGTACACCTCACGGATGGTGTTGCGGGCTTTCAGGATGGTGGCCGTACTAATTACAGGTTGAATAGGTTGGTAATTACCCTGGAGATTCTGGCGCATGATCAACCTTTCATCTTCCTGTTTAGGATAGGTGATCACGGTTTTCAACATAAAGCGGTCGCTTTGAGCCTCCGCCAGTGGGTAAGTTCCTTCCTGTTCAACCGGGTTTTGAGTGGCTAATACAAGGAACGGCTCCGGTAGCTTAAACGTTTCATTGCCAATGGTGATCTGGCGTTCCTGCATAGCCTCCAGCAAAGCACTTTGTACTTTGGCTGGTGCCCGGTTTATTTCATCTGCCAGTACAAAGTTGGCGAAGATGGGCCCCTTCTTAATGGCAAATTCATTTTGCTGCATATTATAGATCTGGGTACCAATTACATCAGAAGGAAGTAGGTCAGGTGTAAATTGTACCCGGCTGAAGTCAGCATCAATGGCTTTTGCCAGCGAGTTAATAGCCAGTGTTTTAGCTAATCCAGGAACACCTTCCAGCAGAATATGGCCGTTGCCAAGCAAAGCTAACAGCAAGCGCTCCAGCATTTTCTTTTGCCCGATTATAGATTTGTTGATCTCCCGCAGCAAAAGGTCTACAAAGGCACTTTCCTGCTCAATCTTTTCATTCAGTTCCCTTATATCAGTGGCACTTTTAATTGTCTCCATTGTTCTTTCAACGATTAATTTAATCCTGTAAAAGTAGCTTTATTGGTAAATGTTAAAAACGCTTGGTTTGTTTACGCGAAATTGAAATGAAAATTTGAAGTCTGTAGTTAAAATCTTGTTAAAATTAAACACTAAAAATTAAGATACAAGCCTTGGATAAAGGTTATGGCGCCTCACCTTAACCCTGATATCAGCCGGCTAAAGAAGTTAAGAGAAATATAAAGATCATTGCAGAGTTAAGTAAGAAGCATAACTGATGTGCTGCTATTAGATGTGAATGTCCTCTTATCAAATCCTCTTTTTAGGTTGATCCAGAGGTCAGGCCTGTACTCTTTCAGAATTCAGACCATTGAAGAAGCGGTATGGTTAGCATTCATAGATCAGAGGTATCTTTCTGATTATGAAAAAGAAGCATTGGTTGCATTTATTCAATCACTTACGCATACGTCAGACTTTTCTTCATATCTTCACCCTTGGAAAAGCAGGAAAAGTCAATTAAAAACACTTTAGCCGGAACTCAAAGATGTACTCCCGTTCCAATATTGGGAAGGGATATAGATCATTCACTGATGTAGTCATTTGATTTTCAGGTTTTTAATTTGCGTGGGGTGATTCTTGCCTAGTATAAAGATTCCAAAGGCGCGAGAGTGAAACAAATTTCGACATACATCTTCCTGCTGGTAAGCACGCTGTTTAGCCTGGTGCAAGCTCAACCAGTGGCCCGGCAGGGTGTATTGGATCTTCGTGAACTGGATTACACCCAGCATAGTATGGTTCCTCTCTCAGGAGAATGGGAGTTCTACTGGAATCGTATTTACAGCGCTCAAACCATTCAAAGTGATCAGTTTAAGGGCTCCCCGGATTTTATTGATTATATGACCCCCTGGTCTGATCTTCCTCAAACTGAAGAGCAGGCCCATAGTTATGGTTATGCCACTATGCGTCTCAAAATACTTTGTGGTGATAAAATCCCTTCCTTATCTCTCTACATTCCAGAGGTGTATACGGCTTACGATCTCTACGTAAATGGTGAAGGTTTTGAAGGAAATGGTTTGGTGGGTTCTACCCGGGAAACCAGCATTCCTTACTGGAGGCCTTCGTCCAAAGTGGTAAACCTCCATCCCGGAGAAAATGAGCTGGTATTGCACTTAAGTAACTTTCATCATCATAAAGGCGGTACTACCAGCCCAATTGTATTAGGTACCAGTGATGAGATCAATTACTGGCGTAATTTTAAGATCAGCAGCACTCTTTTCCTGGCCGGTTGCCTGCTTATTGCCGGGGCTCTGGCTTTTGGCTTTTATTGGTTTAACCCAACTGACTATACCGGACTTTTCTTTTTCCTGTTTTGCGGGGCTTATATGTACCGCCTTTTGGGTACGGAAGAATACGTGATTCACGCGGCCCTGCGTGTTTGGAATGTACCGTGGTCCATTACACTTCGAATGGAATACTTCTCGCTCTACCTGAGTGTGATCTTTTACGTATACTTCATCCGTAACCTTATGCAGCCTCGTGTAAAGCTTATTGTTTTTCATACCATGGCGTCCGTTAGTGGTCTTTTGGCTTTGCTGAGCCTTGTGCTGCCTACGCAGGTATTTACCTCCTTCATGGACCCTTACCTGGTTCTTCTGGGAGCCTGTATGATAGCGGTAGGAATGGTATATCTGTTCAAACTAAACCTGAGGCATAAAACCACCTACGTTACTCTTATAGGAGGTGTTATGTTATTTGTAGTGGTGGCGCAGAAAATATTGAACTATTACCATATTATTGAAGAGAACCTGATGCTTACTACGGCAGGTTACGTAGTTTTCATTTGCAGCCAGGCCGTGGCTATGACGATACGTTTTGGTCGGAATTTCCGTGAAAAAAATACCGCAGCGCAAATTGCCGCGAAGTCCAAAGATCAGTTTCTGAACACCATGAGTCATGAATTGCGCACACCCATGAATGCTATTCTGGGTATGACAGATTTATTGGAGCGCTCCAATCTCAAAGATGATCAGAAGGAAAAGGTAACCACCATCAAGAAAAACGGGGAGTCTCTCTTATCCATTATAATGGATATTCTTAGCATTACGGATATTGAATCGGGCAAGTTTGTACTGGAGAAACAGCTGCTAAACGTTAGAGAATGTGTGGAGGGAGCATACAACCTGGCTTTGAAAGAACGTAGAATGAAAGTGGAGTTTGTTAAAGATGTAAACTCCAATGTGCCGGATAAGCTCCTGGGTGATTCTATCCGCCTTAAACAAATACTGATGCACCTCCTGAGTAATGCCTTTAAATTTACAGAAGAAGGTTCTGTAAGGTTGGGAGTAAAGGTGATTAGTGAAAAGGATCAGGATATTGAATTACATTTTTCTATTGAGGATACCGGTATAGGTATTTCCCAAACCACACAAAGCAAGTTGTTTTCGGTTTTTTCACAGGCAGATTCCCGTAACAATCGAAAATTTGGCGGTGCCGGGCTGGGGCTGGCAGTAGTTCGTCAGATGGTTGGCCTTATGGGAGGTGAAGTGGACATGGAAAGTGAAGCAGGTAAAGGCACTAAGGTTTCATTCAATATAAAACTTGAAAAAGCCGAAGTGCACCAGGAAGCCCCGGCCGAGAAAAAAGTATACCGCCCTACTGAAATAGATCCTAAGCTGAGGATACTTTATGCTGAAGATAATCCGGTGAATCAAAAATTGCTGACCATGATGATGAAAACCATGGGTCTGGATATTGATATAGCGGCTAACGGAAGAGAAGCATGGGAAATGGCCCGTGAAAATCATTATCATATTATCCTCATGGATATTCAGATGCCGGAGATGGATGGTATTGAAGCTACCCGGAAAATTGTACGGGATATGGATCTTCGGCCCATTATTATTGCGGTTACGGCAAACGCTACTATTTCAGATAAAAAGAAATGTTTTGAGGCTGGTATGAACGATTTCATCACTAAACCCATTAAAGCAGGAGACCTTAAAGAAGGAATCCTGAAATGGCAAAGTTTACGAAAGTATTTAGATGATATCGATGATCGCCCTGAGCCCAAATATATCCAACTATCTTCTTAAGCAGCTTCAACTCAAAGTTGAGGGCTTGCAATCCTTCTTAAAACTCACACCTGTTTCAGGAGGTGATATCAATGATGCTTATCGTTTGGACACCAACGTTGGACCATTATTCTTAAAGAAGAATCATGCACACCATTACCCCGGAATGTTTGAAAAGGAAGCACTGGGGTTAAAACTTCTGGCTGCATCGGGTGCCATACGTATCCCCGAAGTTATTTGGACAGGAGAAGTAGAGGATCAATCCTTTCTGGTATTGGAATTTATTGAAGGAGCTCCCCGGAAAACGGATTTTGCTCAACAACTGGGCTCGCAACTGGCAGCGCTCCACTCTGTTCAGGCAGATACTTTCGGACTGGACTATGACAATTATATCGGTAGTTTGCCACAAAGTAATAAGAAGCATACCAGCTGGTCAGATTTTATGGTGAGTGAGCGCCTGGAGCCCCAGTTTGAAAAAGCCTATAATGAGGGTTATTTTCATGGCTCGGACAGAAGAGCGATGGATCGTTTATTTGAAAAACTGGATCAGATATTTCCTAAGGAAAAACCTTCGCTTGTACATGGAGATCTTTGGGGTGGCAATTATATGGTTGATGAACGTAGTCAACCGGTTTTGATTGACCCAGCGGTGTATTTTGGTAATCGCGAAATGGACATTGCCATGATGCACTTATTTGGAGGTTTTGATAAAGAAGTATTCTATTATTACAATGAGCTTTATCCTTTGCCGGAAGACTGGGCAAAGAGAATTGCCTTATGTGATCTCTACCCACTACTTGTACATGTTAATCTTTTTGGTGGAAGATATGCCCGGCAGGTAACTCAAAACCTGGGTCTGTTTACGTGAATCTCAGATAGCCTTCAAAACTTTAGAGCCAGCTATAATAAATACCTGATTTTGTTTTTTAGGTTGCAGGATATAGAGCCCGGTAAACTCGCCAAAGGCTGGTAAAATACCACCCTTTTCACCAAAGTAGAAGCAGGGCAACCGCATACTTTGACGCGCTGCCCCCATCATGCGTACACCAGGATGGATATGTCCGCACAGGTTATAACCCTCACAGTTTTCCAATGGCTCATGTGATAAGATAAAAGGCCCAACTTTAAGTGGCTCAATATGTACTTCAAACTTCAGATTGGCATAGCTTACTTCATGCAGTATATCGTGGTTACCCTGAATAAGAATAAAGTGGATGTGTGGGTAGGTTCTCAGTAAATCTTTAAAAGCAAGCCATTCTGTATTGAGCTCGGAATGGAAAAGATCGCCCAGAAAATAGACTTTGTCTGGCTTGTAACTTTTAAGCAACGTTTCCAACCGTTGCAGGTTCCGGTAAGCAGCGCGGTCTGGTACTGCAATACCTGACTTTCTGAAATGTGTGACCTTTCCCAAGTGCGTATCAGCTATAAGTAAAGCCTTTTGAGTGGGCCAGTATATACACTTTTCAGGAAGAAGCATCAACTCCTCCTTCTTCCATATGAGTTTATAAGCATGTAAGGTGAGCGGATATTCTTTCACACTTCAAAAATAGAGACAAACCGTTTCTTCATAAAAAAACCCGGCTCTTACAGCCGGGTTTTTTTTAATATTCTGAAGTAATTTAGTTCATTACTTCCTGTGCCTCACGGGGCATATCTTTTTCCACCACCGGAGCATCATCTGTTTGCACCAGGGTCATTTCATCTACCAGGTTTTTAGCACCGGCATATTTGTCAATTACAAAAAGAATATAACGGGCATCTACGGAGATAGTACGCTGCAGGTTAGTTTCAAAGAAGATATCACCACTCATCGCTTCCCAGTTTCCGTCAAAAGCACAACCAATAAGCTCTCCTTTGCCATTTATTACCGGGCTTCCGGAATTACCACCGGTAATATCATTATTGCTGATAAAGCACACCGGAAGTTCTCCTTCGGAATTTGCATAGCGGCCGTAATCACCTTCTTCTATAAGACTGATCATATGATCCGGCACCACAAATTCCATATCATTAGGATCTTCCTTTTGCAGGATACCTTCTGCGGTGGTATAATAATCATAAAACACACCATCCCTTGGGTAGTAACTACCTACGGTACCGTACGTCATGCGCATGGTGCTGTTGGCATCAGGAGAATAATTGCGGTTGGGATTCATCTCACGCAGGCCGGCCGTAAGTAAGCGGTAACCTTTTTCCATCTTAGCATCCGTATCTTCATGTGCCTGGGCAGAACCCCGGTACATATTTATCAATTGGCGACCAGCCATGGCTGCATAATCTTTACGAAGGGTTTTTTCTTTCGGTTTTTCAAGATATTCCAGCACTTCTTCTTTTGAAGCCAGAAAAGAATCTTCGTACACCTCATCCGCAAACTCAGAGAAGTTTCCGTCAAACTTATCTTCTACCAGGCGGAAAAATTCCGGTTGCTGGTCTTTAGGAACATTGTCATAATACATCTGAAAGAGAGCTGCAAAGCGCTCCTTGTCCATATCCTTATTATACTCCTTGAAGTGCTCTTCTACAGATTCATTTATGCTGGCCATAATCGCATTAAAACGGCCTTCATACTCTTCTTTAATCTGCTTGCGGGCTTCATCATCTTCTGCTTCGTCCATTTTTTCTTCCATTTGCTCGCGGATGGTAAAGGCAGCATCCATTAAACGGTCAAAACGAAAAGCAAACAGGGTAAGGTCAGAACCTAAAAGCCCGGCTTCCAATACATAAACATTACCCGTTACATATTCATCAGACTTATTATAAGCTTCTTCCAGCAGGGAGATCGTTTCACCGTATTTTTCCTGGCGGGCAGGCTTGGCTTTTACCCATTTGGCAAAATCATCTTCAATAACTTTTTTCTTAGCCCAAACATTGTTGTTTTTCAATTGCTCGGTCTGCCCGATGTAGTACTTCCAGTAATTGGAAGTTTGAGCGTATTTTGAAGAGTAGGCAATACGGGTAGCAGGATCACGATCCATGTATTTTTTCATGATCTCAAGCTTGCGGTCACGAATCTTTACCACGGTGGGGTTGTACTTGTCAATGGCCTGCTTTACGCCATAACTGCTTAAGTAGCGATCCGTACTTCCTGGGTAACCAAATACCATTGAAAAATCACCCTCTTTCACACCGTCCAGAGAAACAGGCAGGTAGTGCTTGGGCTTCATGGGAATATTTTCTTCGGAATAATCAGCGGGAGTGCCATCAGGTGCGGTATATACGCGGAAAAGCGAAAAATCACCAGTATGGCGCGGCCACATCCAGTTATCTGTGTCACCACCAAATTTACCAATGGAGCTGGGTGGAGCACCTACCAGGCGCACATCGTTGTAGCGCTCATATACAAAAAGATAAAACTCATTGCCGTGGTAAAAGCTTTTTACATTGGCCTCATAGTCATTTTCCTCAGTAGCTTCATCGGCAATTTGCTTGCTGATTTCACCAATTTTCGCATCGCGGTCTGCTTCACTCATTTCAGGAGTAAGCTCAGCATTTACACGCTTGCTCACATCTTCCATACGCACCAGGAAGCGCACAAAAAGGCCTTCGTTGGTTTTTTCCTGATCATAAGAACGCGCCCAGAACCCATCCGACAGGTAATCATTCTCCACAGAAGAGTGGCTTTGAATAGAGCTGTAACCACAATGGTGGTTGGTCAGGATAAGTCCGTTGGGGGATATGATCTCACCCGTACAAAAACCCCCAAAAGAAACGATGGCGTCCTTCAGGCTTGAATTATTCACAGAATATAGTTCTTCGGGAGTAAGCTGAAGTCCCAGTTTTTGCATCTCCGCATAGTTGCGGTTCAGTAATAATGGTAACCACATTCCCTCATTGGCAAACATGGGTAATGCCAGCGCAAAAGCCAGCAAAAAAGAAAAACACTTTTTCATTTCAATCAACATTAAATTTTTCTGTGGCAATATTAAAGAATCTGTACCGGTTTTGTGTTTAAAGTGTTCGGGAATGAACACTATTTTTAACTTTTAGGTTCTATGATTCACGTGTATAGCTAAATGAGCTTACTTCAGGTAAACAGTTTTGCGATTTATGAATTCCATCATACCATCACGGGATAATTCGCGGCCATAACCGGAGTTTTTTGTACCACCAAAAGGCAACCTGGGGTCAGATTTAACCAGCTCATTTATAAAGTAAGCACCATCGCTTACCCGGTTTGCCATAAGCAGGGCCTTGTCTGTATCGGTAGTACAAACAGTTACTCCCAACCCATACCTGGACCGTTCAGACAGCTGGAAAGCCTCTTCTTCACTATGGGCTCTGACCATGGCGGCCACTGGACCAAATGTTTCTTGGTCAAATACGGGCATTTCAGGCTTTACATCACCTAATACGCTTGGTTCATAATAACAATTATCCTGTTGCCCTCCGCACAGTAATTTGGCTCCTTTTTTAATAGAAACCTGCACCTGTTGATGGAGTTGATCCGCAAGATCTTTACGAGCCAGCGGACCTATTTGTGTGCTATCGTCAAGAGGGTCTCCGGCCTTTAATTGCTGAACGGCCCTTGTGAATTTATCTACAAACTCATCATATATGCCATCCAGTAAAATAAACCGCTTGGCAGCAATGCAACTTTGCCCACCGTTTAGCATACGTGCGGTGCAGGCAGTTTGTACGGCCTGATCAATATCCGCATCTTCCCAAACAATAAAGGCATTGTTACCGCCTAGCTCCAGGAGGCTTTTTTTAATATGTTTTCCGGCCAGGGTAGCCACGGCAGAACCCGCTCCTTCGCTTCCCGTAAGAGTTACGGCCCGAATGGAATGGTGGGAAATGAGCATTTCGGTTTTATCATGGTGCAGGATCAGGTTTTGAAAAACACCTTCCGGAAAGCCAGCCTTCCGGAAAACCTCCTCAATTTGTAAAGCACATCCAAAAACATTTGGGGCATGCTTCAGGATACCAGTATTACCAGCCATTAAAGTAGGAGCGGCAAAACGAAAAACCTGCCAGAAGGGGAAATTCCAGGGCATAATGGCCAAAACCGAACCTATAGGATCATGACGCACAAGGCTTTTTTGGGCATCGGTTTCAATAAGCTCATCCTTCAGGAAAGCAGCAGCATTTTCAGCGTAATAATCGCATACCCAGGCACATTTATTGATCTCACCACGGGCTTCGGTTATGGGTTTGCCCATTTCCAAAGTGATCATACGGGCGTATTCATCCGCATTACTCCTGAGTATCTTGCCGGCCCTGATCATCAAAGTGGCCTTTTCGCTAAAAGAAACTTTACGCCATTCCTGAAAAGCGCTGTCCGCCTTTTCTAAAACGGTAAACATTTCTTTTTTACTACACTCCTGATAACGGCCTACCTCACGATTGGTATAGGGGTTAAAGCTTTTAAATTCCATGAATTTTATTTGGTTAGGCTACCTGACAAAGGAACCTGCTCCCGCTTATCCTCCACCAATTGTGAAGAGTAATTGGCATGAATAGCATTGATCCAGCTTTTGGCACGCGGAGTAAGTTTGAAATCATCGGTCATCATACGGCCGCGTGAAACCAATATACCCATGTCCGCTCCCTCATACAGGTAATCACCTTTTTTGGAGATACGGAGAAAAAATGCTTCACTCTCACTTTCCACAGCTCTCCGGTGGGTATCCATACGGTCAAATTGTATATGCCCGGTATCAAACATTCGCCAGATCCCGGATTGCGGGGCTTCGGTTACGTACTCAATAGTGTCTTTGGTGTGTTTAATGATAAGCTGGCTCCAGCTATCAATATTTTCCTGTCTGGCCCAGCGTTCATTAATGGATTTAACACTCAGTTCGTAATCGATATCCATCCATTCTAAAATATGAAAAAGGTAGAGAGGTGCATCAGCCAGAGCAAATACAGCGTGGTTGGTGATGGAGCTGGCTCCGGTAACGCGTGGGTTTAGTTCACCGAGGTAGATTTGCCCATTGTCCTGATCAATAAGGAAATCCAGTTCAAAATAGCCCTTATAACCTTCCTTTTGCAACTGGTCTCCAAAGAGCTGTGTGTATTTCCGCGCTTTTTGGCGCAAGGTGGGAGAAAATGAATCCGGATAGATCTCATTACCACACCAGCCGCCTTTATAGGGGGTGAGTTCTTCAAAACCCACCAGTTCCGTCATCAATGGAGCTACTATAGTACCATGCCGGGTAACACAAGCTTCAATAGCAGATCCGCGACAGTTGATCCGTTTCATAATCTTCACTTCATCTTCCTGCGTGATCTCTTCCTCGTACTTCAGGAAGTCTTCCTTGTTGGATATAAAAAAAGTAGTGTGTCCGGAGTCTCCGAAAGGGGTTTGGATTACAAGGTCATTCCCCAGTGATTTAGCTACTTCGTTAAGGTGTTTGTAGTTCTTAACAGGAGATAGAACGTAAGGCACACAAGGTACGCCTGCTTTTTCAGCAAGGCGATTGGTGTTTACCTTATTGTCCATGGAGTTCCGCATTTTCGCATTTGGAAAAACAATCTCCAGCCCCAGCTTTTTAGCCAGTTTCTCGGTTTTTTCATTAAACATGAGGAAAAGAGCCTTGCCGGCTTTACGGCCTTTTGTCCGTGCTTTGATGTAGGATTGTACTTCCGGATGTTGTAACAGGTAATTATTGATGTCCTCTATGCTCTCAAACTCATCATGTGGAATTTCTTCCACAGGAGATATCACATTAGGGTGGAGTCCGTCAAAACATTCAATATGGCAGATAAACTTGAAACCCTTTATCCATTCATCGGCTCCCAAAAGATTGAAATTGGTGGCGCTTATAAAATAAATAGGCGTTTCATTCTTGTAAAAGAATCGTCTTATATCGGGGATACCTTTTAAAATGGGTGTATTGATTTTTTTTGTGCTCATAATTTTAAATTATTCTTGGTTTTTAAAAGGCTTTTTTTTGGTGGTGCTCATTCCCATGGCGCCCATGGCAGTAGCCGTTTTTTGACGGTTCAGAACGGATTCCCGGAAAACACGCAGACCAAGGTCAGCCCGGTATCCATGAATTTCTGATACATCCAGTGCAATCATAAAACGGATGATTTCCATACTAACTACCTGTCCGGGTACCAGTACCGGGAAACCGGGAGGATAAGGTATGACAAAAGAAGAAGCTACTAATTCATGCCCTTCTTCAATGGCAGCCTTGCCATCGTGAAGGGTAATATATTCACAATGATCTTCATTGTAGGCCAGAAAATAGGCTTCCCGCATATTTCCCCCCGGAAGACCCGGGACAGCCTGGAAAGAAGAGTGAAACCGACTAAAGTCCGGAAGAGGTGGTACATCTTCAGTAAGAGAGTGCATGCGCCTTTGCACCATTTCAGTTTCATGCTTATTTAGCGATCGGAATTCATCATCCAACTGCGCGGCAATCTTCAGAAGTGCGTTAGTGAGATAGGCCACGCTGCCACGCGTAGTCCCGATATTGGTCATTAAAAGTATAGTGTTGCGGGACGTCTTATTGATCTGGATATTGAATTTATCCATCAGATACTTATTTTTGAAAGTATCACCATCCACACCGGTGCGACCTATGTACAAAGTTATTTTAGTGGCGTCCAGCACAAACTCATCTTTCTCCCAGGCCTCCTCCATCCGGTTCCATCCGGTTTTGGTGTCGTAATACTCTTTAAGGCCACTTTCGCGAAACTCATCCGGAATAAAATCCCGCACGGTAAGCACGTCAAAATACTTATTTAGCTGAGGGTTGTCATTAATCTTGGCCCGTAACACCATGGCCATTTCAATTCCCTTTTCCACCATTTCGTACCCCTCAAACTGCACCTGCCTTCTGCCGGCATCTAATGAAGCCAGCATTTGATAGTTGGGCGAGGTGGAAGTGTGTGTCATATAAGCTTCCAGGAAGGTGTTTTCTGATTTTCGCCTGAAATCCTGGTCCCAGATATGGATCATGGATCCTTGCCGAAAGCTGCTCAGTGTTTTGTGAGTGCTCTGGGTAGCGTATACCCGTATTCGAACCAGGTCAGGGTTTGGAAAGGAAGGAGTTTCTCCCTCTTTCAAATTTTTGATGTGTTCTTTATACTGTTTGCGGTAGCTTGAACTCCGGTATTTTTCACAGAGTTTACGGGCGGTAAACATACCCGTACGTTGCTTGTAATTGTATGTAAACCCGGCAAAGGCAAACCAGGCCTCATCCCATAAAAAAATAATATCGGGCTTAATGGCTAAAACCTCCTGCATTACCCGTTCCACATTATACACGAGTCCGTCAAAAGTGCAATTGGTGAGAAGAAGCATTTTTACCCGGTCCAGACGGCCCGCTGCTTTAAGCTGCAATAGCTTTTCCTTGATGAGCTTAAGAGGGACCGTCCCATACATGGAGTACTTTTCAATAGGATACGAATCCAGGTATACGGGGCATGCTCCGGAAAGCACCAGTCCATAATGATGTGATTTATGGCAGTCACGGTCAATCAAAACCAGGTCTCCTGGTTCTACCAGGGCCTGTACCACTATTTTATTGGCGGTGGATGTACCATTGGTAACAAAAAAAGTACGCAAGGCACCGTAGGCCTCAGCTGCCATTTCCTGGGCTTTTTTAATAGGCCCGGTAGGTTGCAATAATGAGTCCAGTCCACCGGTGGTGGATGAAGTCTCCGCCAGGAACATATTCCTTCCGTAAAAGTCGCCCAGGTCACGTATCCAGCGCGACTTAAAAACGGAGTTGCCACGGGAAATAGGCATGGCATGAAAAATACCGGTTGGCTTCTGGCTGTATTCTTTTAAGGCACTGAAAAAAGGGGTCTCGTAACGTTCACGAATACCACGGATAATGCCCAGGTGTAATTCCTGCAGATCTTCCCTCCGGTAATAAATACGTCTGAACAACTGTAGGGTACTGTCTTTTAAATCACGGAGAGAGGTATCTGTTACGTAATACGTATCCAGTTCCGGACGGAACTGCCGTATCAGTTTACCCAGGAGGGGGCCAAGTTCGGATTCTGTTTTGGACTCCATTTTTACCTTCAGCACATTCTGAATGTAGGGTAAAATAAAAGTGGAAAGATTGGGTGAATGATAAGGCGGTGCATACCGTATTACCACCGCCTGAATATTATGGTTAAAGAGCAGGGCGATCAAGGCATCCTGAAAAGAGCGTTGCACCGTAATGTCATAGGCAAATTGCTCATTGGGGTCACGTAGTTCACGAAGTTTTTCCCGTAAGGCGATCTCGTCAGTTGAGCTCAGGTCTTCTACAAAAAGTACTTCAAAGTAATTTTTGCGGGATCCTGTCGGGGCTTCAAGGTTTTCTTCAGCGGTAACCAGGTCATTTTCTTCTTCAAATAAGAAGTATGGGTTGCTGCGGTACGAATCTCCAACCAACTGGCGGGTAATATCCGTCACACTGTGCAACAGGGCTGTATGTTCTTTCCGCTTAAGGCTATGGAGCAATTTTTCAATCCGCATCATTCCCGGGAAGGCAAAATACTGCTCAATAATCTTCAGGTTGGAGAGCATCTCTTCCGCACCTTCTGCATATTTCTTTTCACCAGCGGAGCCTTTACTGCATTGAGCCAGTTCGGAACATTTATTCTTGAGCTCATTCCAGTGATTGAGCCGGAGCTGTCCAATACTGTAATAAGGAGCGTTTACCGGTTTTTTTGAAAGAGTCATTAATTAGTTTTTGGAGTGTAAAGCAAGTTTATTGCCTTCAGTATCAATAAAAAGAGCAAAATAGCCCTGATCATCATTGATCAGGGTTTTAGACATAACAATGCGCCCGCCCGCTTCTTCAATCCGGTTTAAAACGGTATCCAGATTATTTCCTGCGTTCAAATAGACCAGGGTTCCGGTTTCAGAAGGAACCGAGCCCGGGCCAGCTACTATGGCACCACCAATTCCATTCTGAGCAGGGAAAAAAGCCATCGAGTAGTTGTTTAATTCTACGGACTCCATCTCAATGCCATAAATCTGGTTGTAGAAAGCCACGGCCCTTTTTAAGTTAAGTGCCGGAATCTCAAACCAACTAACATAGTTCTTGAGCTTAACCCGTTTGGATTTCGATGTTAATGTTCCCATTTAGATTGGATTTTAAGTTACGTTTATTTAATCATAGGCCTTCCCCTTTATAACCTATTGTGGTTTGCTGGTTACTGATATCACTCTCCTTTTGCTTGAGTTCGGTAAGCTTATCGGTTTTGGTGGGCTTAATAAGCGGCCCTAAAGAGTTCAGGTAAGGGTGTTCAGCTCCAGGCTGGTATATATTAAAACTGCCGATATGGTCGCGAAAGCTCTTCAGGGGTTGTCCCAGGCGTAACACGCCTAATTCACGACTTCGCCTTACGCGCTGTATGTCAATCTCTATTGGCATAATTTCCTCCGTACTTCCGGCCTCATGCAGTATGCGCCCATCAGGGCCACATATAATGGAGCGGCCGGTACCTCCGGATTCAAGGCCATTCACATCAAAAAAGAAGCACTGATTCACAGTGGCCATAGTGCGGGCTATGGATAATTCAATATCCCGGTCTACCGTACCGGCAAGGGTGGGGTGCAGAATAACTTCTGCTCCCATTACTGCCAGGGTGCGTATAGTCTCGGGAAACCACATATCATAGCAAATAGAAACCCCAAAACGACCAACGTCCGGAATGTCAAACACGCAAAATTCACTTCCAGCGGTAACCCCTACTTCATAAGGGTAGAAAGGAAACATCTTGCGATAACGGGTTACTACCTCGCCCTGGGGATTGATTACACTGGCGGTATTGTAAATTTTACCTTCACTCTTTTCAAAGATGGAGCCTGGCAACAACCATATGTTATGTTTTTTGGCCATAGCCTGCATCTCTTTCTCAAAAATGCCCGGAACCTCCTGTGCATAATAGGTAAGGGGGCCATATCCACATAATTCACTGAACATGATCATATCCACCCAGGGGTAGATATTCATGGTGATATCAATTTTCAATTTCATCATTTCCAAATTGGAAACGGTGGCAGAAACGCGCATTTGCACGGCTGCTATAGCAAATGGCTTCATATTTTTTGTATAGATTTTTTGATTTCTTCCTCGAGTATATTCAGTCCTTTCTCTAATTGTTCATCAGTTATAACTAAAGGAGACAGAATCCGGATAACGTTTTTGAACGTTCCGGCACTAATGAGTATCAGTCCCTGTTCAGCACATCCCTGCAGTATACGATGGCACAATTCACCGTCTGGCTGGCGCGGGTCTTTATTTTTCACAAATTCAATTCCCATCATGGCGCCCATACCTCTTACGTCACCTATTTCCGGATACTCCTGCATAAGCCGCCTGAAGCGTTGTTCTATAGTTTTACCAATTGAAATGGCACGGCTATTCAGGTCAAGATCTTTCATATGCTGAATGGTGGCCAGGGCCGCTGCACAGCATACGGGATTGCCGATATAGGTTCCCCCGATGGTACTGGACGCAGCAGCGTCCATGATATCGGCTTTACCCAAAATAGCGGCTATGGGCATTCCGGAACCTAAAGACTTGGCATAAGTGCTGATGTCAGGACAGACGTTGTAATTCTGCCAGGATGCCCAGTTTCCGGTACGGGCAAAACCACTCTGAATTTCGTCAATAATTAACATAATACCATATTGATCGCAAAAATCACGTAAGCCCTGAAGGTATTTTTGAGGAACAGGATTAAACCCGCCTTCTCCTTGCACAGGTTCTATGATTACGGCAGCCAGGTTTTTAGGATCTACCAGGTTATGTGTGCTTTCATAAAGTCTTTTAAGCTCCAGGTTTACAAACTCATCATGATTGGCTGTACCACGGTAGCGGTAAAAGTTCGGGAAGGGTAAACGGTATACTTCTGGTGCAAAAGGACCGCAGTTCAGCTTATAATTAATCTTGCTGGTAAGCGTCATAGCCATCATGGTGCGACCATGAAAAGCACCTGTATAGCATAATACGGCTTGCCTCCCGGTGGCTTGCCGGGCTATTTTAATAGCATTCTCCACGGCTTCGGCACCCGTGCTAACCAACATGGCTTTGGTTTTCTCACCGTGAGGCAGTATCTCAGTAAGCTTTTCACAAAGTTCAATGTAAGGTTCATAGGTTACTACATTAAAGCTGGTGTGGATGTATTTACCGGCCTGTTCCCGGATGGCTTCCACTACCGGTTCCGGACAGTGTCCGGCATTTACCACCCCTATGCCTCCTGCAAAATCTATCAATTCCCTTCCATCTTCATCAATAATAAGGGCACCTTTGGCCTTACGTACGGTAGCAGTATTAAATACACCGACACCATTGGCCACAACGTTTCTCCTCCTCTCAAGGAGTTCTTGTGATTTCATTAATTCTTCTAACATTTTTTTAGGAAAGCTTTTAAGCCCTTGTTATTTGGGGCATTGTAATATACTATATTTAAATATAGAAAGTTCGTCCGGCAAAGACTTCTCACAAAAAAAAAAACTGCTCATGCCAGTACATTCGGAATTGTAATTCAGAACCGGAAGGCAGTAAAGCAGGCGGGTATAAAAAATAAAACCCGGTTTAAAACCGGGTTTTTAAATTGAAAGAGCTTTGGTATATTAATGATGCCTGGGCATTGCTTCCATCACCTCATCCGGGTTTACGTTAAGTCCTTTGGCAATCCTGCTACCCAGTTCTTCATCCGCACGGAACCAATGGCATAACTGGCGGTTAATAATCTCATTTCTTTTAGGGCCTTCCACACCACTCATTGCGCCCACCGTGTTGTTCACCAGGTTGGTTTTAGCTTCATCATCCATTACCTCACGGTATAGCTTGCCGGGTTGACTGTAATGATCATCGCCTCCCAGCCTGGAGTTGCGATCATACCAGTCGGCAATGGTGCTGTCCAATTCATCACTGGGTTCAGCATAGCTTTGATCCACATTAATACCGTCAAAGCTGTTGGGGAAATAATTGGGTTTACGGCCTTGGTTACCATCCACACGCATGGCACCATCGCGCTCATAATTATTTACAGCATAGGGACAACGGTTTACGGGGATTTGCTCATAGTTGGCACCCAGCCGGTAGCGGTGGGCATCCGGATATGACAATAAACGGCCTTGCAGCATTTTATCGGGAGAGTACCCCAAACCATCAATAATGTGGGCCGGTGCAAAAGCAGATTGCTCCACATCCTGAAAATAGTTATCTGCATTTTGGTTCAGTTCCATAACTCCCACATCAATAAGAGGAAAATCCCCATGTGGCCAAACCTTGGTGAGGTCAAAAGGGTTAAAATTCATTTCTTTGGCTTGCTTAGGGGTCATCACCTGTATCTTGACATTCCATTTCGGATACTCACCGTTCTCTATATGTTCAATGAGATCGCGTTGTGAAAAGTCCATGTCTTTGGACTTCATTTCCGCTGCTTCTTCGTCACTGAAGTTCTTAATTCCCTGATCGGTTTTAAAATGATATTTAACGTACACCTTCTCGTTTTTGGCATTGATCATAGAGAAGGTATGACTGCCATAACCATTCATATGACGGTAGCCATAAGGAGTGCCTCTATCACTCATCAGGATCATTACCTGGTGCAGTGATTCCGGGTTAAGTGACCAATAATCCCACATCATGGTGGGCGACTTCATATTGGTAAAAGGGTGTCTTTTCTGTGTATGAATGAAATCGCCAAACTTTTTAGGGTCTTTCACAAAGAAAACCGGGGTGTTATTCCCTACCAAATCCCAGTTTCCATCTTCAGTGTAAAACTTAACCGCAAACCCCCTGGGGTCACGTTCGGTATCCGCTGATCCTTTTTCACCTCCTACGGTAGAAAAGCGGGCAAATACTTTTGTTTTCTTACCAACCTTATTAAATACTTTGGCTTTGGTGTAGGGTGTAATATCATGGGTAACCGTAAAGGTTCCGAAAGCACCTGATCCCTTGGCGTGCACTACTCTCTCAGGAATGCGTTCACGGTTAAAATGAGCCATTTTCTCATGAAGGATATAGTCTTCTAAAAGTATAGGTCCGCGCGGACCCACCGTTTTGGAATTTTCATTTTCGGTATAAGGGCGACCGGAAGCGGTGGTCAATTTTTTGGGATCAGACATAATGTGAAGTTTTTAATTCTCACTAAAATAACACTCATTTTAGGAGATGTTCAATCGTTCATAGTTAATATTGATAGTCAAAAACTATTGAAATTAAAAAACAATCACCTCAAGAGATGTGTAAAAACAGATAATTGAACTGCAATTTTGGTTTCAGGCGGAATACTTTTTCAAAAGTGCGTGAAGGTCTTCAAGGGTATTGGCCTCAGAGGTGGGTTTGTCATGACGCCAGCGCTTCATGCGCGGAAACCGGAGAGCTACACCAGATTTATGGCGTTTGGAGCTTTGAATACCTTCAAAGGCAATTTCAAAAACCAATTCAGGTTTCACGCTTCGAACAGGGCCAAACCGTTCTACGGTATTGCGCTTCACAAAAGCATCAACTTTTCGGAATTCAGCATCCGTAAGTCCTGAATAGGCTTTGGTAAAAGGAACCAGTTCCTCATCTTTCCAAACTGCAAAAGTGTAATCTGTATACAGGTTGGCCCTGCGACCATGGCCGCGCATGGCGTAAATCATAACCGCGTCAATAGTCAGTGGTTCCACCTTCCATTTCCACCAGTCGCCTTTTTTACGACCCACCTGATACACGCCTTTTATATTCTTGAGCATAATGCCTTCTGACTGTACTTCACGGGAGCGGGCTCTTATCTGTGTCAATTCTTCCCAATCCTTAAAGTTTAAGGTTTCACTTAATTGAAACATGGAATTGGCTGGAAGCTGGTGGTATAATTCTTCCAGCTTTTTACGCCTTTCAAGCTGGGGTTCATGGCGAATGTCTTTTCCTCTCCACTCCAAAAGGTCATACAACCGCATAACTGTGGGAGCTTTTTTGAGGATGCCGGCACTTACATTTTTACGGCCAATTCTTGTTTGTAATGCCTGAAAACCGAGAATCTGACCATTCCTGAAAGGCAGTATTTCACCATCTATTACAGTGCCGTCCGGCAGCAGGGAAGGAGCCGGCTCAAACTCAGGGAATTTATCGGTAATGAGTTCTTCACCACGAGACCATAAATAATGATGCCCCCCGCGCACAATGAGTTGACCGCGTATACCATCCCATTTATGTTCAGCCAGCCATTCATCTGGTGCGCCAATACCATCCGGACCTTCTTCCAATGCGTAGGCTAAATAAAACGGATAAGGACGGCTGAGGTCATCTTCCAAACTATCCGAAAGTATCAGGTTATCAAAAGTTTCATCGGCCGGATCCCAGTTGCCCATAATACGATGGGCAAGCTCATTTTCATCTTTGCCGGTATGTTTGCTTAATGCACGTACCATAAGCTTTTGCGATACACCTACTCTGAAACCACCCATCATGAGTTTATTGAATACAAACTTTTCAAAATCATCCAGTTGACCCCAGGCATTCAGCACATGACTTTTCTTTTCTTCAGAATTAAGAGTGTTTAAGGTGATAATATAGTCCATCCAATAGGTAAGGCTTTGATCTGATGTGGTTTGAGGCGGAGGAAGTACTTTGGCAATAGTCTCGGCAAGGTCGCCTACAATGTGATAGGTTTCCTCAAAAAGCCAGGCCGGCAGCTCAGAAAGTTCAGCGCACCATGCACGGAGGTCATTACTGCGTACCGCTCGTTTAGGTCTGCGGCCGGAAAGTAAGCCTATACACCAAACTTTGTCCCGGTCATCAGCCTTGTCAAAGTATTGGACCAGTGCGGCTACCTTGGCATTGGTTTTATTGGTTTCATCCAGGTTCCTGAAGAGTGAAGAAAAATGTTTCATCCCCTGTAAAAGGGTAATCCTTGGTAATTTGTTCTCTGTCCCGCTAAACGGTAATGGGATGAAGCAGGTATCGTAAGATAAACGGATTCACATCTTTGCATTTTCTTTATCATCTTGCAGTATTCTTACACATATGAGCACACCTGTTAAAGTTTTTATTGTTGATGATGAGCCCAAGGCAGTGGATACCCTCAAAAAAGCTCTGCAAACCTTTTTTGAAGGTGTAGAAGTTGTGGGTGAAGCCAATGGTTTGGAAGAAGCCTATCAAGGTATTCTTGCCAGTGGCCCAAACCTGGTTTTCCTGGATATTGAAATGGGTAATGAAAGTGGCTTTCAATTACTGGAAAAGTTTAACCAGGTTAATTTTCACGTAGTCTTTGTTACCGCTCACGAGGAGTTTGCCCTGAAGGCCATTAAATTTTCGGCTTTGGATTATATTATTAAACCTGCCGGCATAAGTGAACTAAAGGCTATTTTACAAAAGATAGAGGAGGGGCAGGTAGCGGATCAGGAGAATATGAAGGTGCGGCACATGTTCAGCAATTTTGTTTCAAAAGACAAGAGGGAGCATAAGATAACCCTGGCCGTATCGGATGGTTATGAATTTATTAAGGTGGACAATATCCTTTACCTGCGGGCAGATGGCAGTTACACGGATTTCTTCCTGCAGGGAGGTATACGGCTTACCACTTCTAAAAACCTTAAGTTCTTTGAAAGTATCCTGGAGGGGTACGGTTTCTACCGTATTCACAATTCCACCGTTATAAACCTGAAGTATATTAAACGTTTTAACCGGAGCTCGGGAGGGTACATTGTGATGGAGGATGACGCGGAATTCAGTATCTCTAAAAGCCGGAAGGATGAATTTATGGAATTGTTGGCCCTGAGATAAACCTTTACTCAAAGCAGCCAACGGTAGCCCCAACCGGTACAACTACAAAACAGGCCCCACAGTTTTTTTTATTGTATTTTCTTTATAGTGTGAATAAGCCTTATTATTTAATTATTGTTTTTGTGGCTGTCTGTATGCAGGGAGCACAGCTGTATGCCCAAAGCAGGGAAGCAAAAATGGATAGTTTATGGCAGGCGGCCCGTATGGAAACAGACAGCCTGGCCAAAGGTAAAACCCTGCTGAGGTATGCTCAACATGTAGCTTCCGGTTCTACAGATGAAGCGCTGTCCTTTATGGACTCTCTCATTAGCACCTACCAAAAAAGAAGAGATACTATCAATTGGGCCAGGGCTCGCTCTCTGAAAAGTTGGTTCCTAAACTATCAATCAAGATATCAGGAAGCCATAAAAGAAGGTCATGAGGTCTTGAATATTCAAAAAAGTATTCATGATACGATTGGTTCCGCCAGTACCCTCAATCGTATAGGGATTTCATACGTGCATTTTGAGAGGTATGATGATGCCCGGGCCTACCTGAATAAAGCCTATAAAATTTTTAGTGCGTATAACGACACGGTTAGTATGGAAATGATCCTGAATAACCTGGGAGTGATTTGCTCAGAGCAGGGTAAAGAGCGTGAAGCAATACAATATTTCAAGCGTTCACTTCAGCTGCGGTTAAAGTTGGGAGATTATTACTGGGTTGCCTATTCATACAGCAATATCGGTGACTCCTATAGGGCTATGGAAGAGTTGGATAGTGCACAGTATTACTTTCTTAAATCCGTAGAAACCTTTAAGACCAAAAGCTCTCAAAAAGCGGTTCCGGCTCTGGTTAGCGTAAACGTAAGTGAGTTGTATTACCTGTTGGGAAATTATGACGAAGCATTACGGTGGGGAGAGAAGGCTTTAAGTGAATCTTCAGAGGTAAATCACAAAGAGGTAGTTTTGATGGCGCGCAAGGTATTAGGTGAAACCCTTTTTAAAATGGGGCGCTTTGAACAGGCTTTCCTGATGAATAAAGCCTATCAGGAATTACAGGCGGAAAGCGATAGTGCTAACAACTTTGCTCAGGTGGCGGAGATCGAAGCCCGTTATAAAAATGCTGAAAAGGAAGCGGAAATAGCGCGCTTACAGTCTGAAACCCTGCAGGCCCAAAACAGAGCCCAAAAGCTGTGGATATTTGTTTTGGTAGCTTCTGTGGTAGCGGGGCTTATTGTGTTCCTGATCATCTTTTGGTATCAAAAGAAACTTCAGAAGAACGCTTTAGAGCAATCTGAATTAAAAGCCCGGCTTTCGGAAATACGAATGTTGGCTTTGCGCTCTCAGATGAATCCGCACTTTATTTTTAACTGCATAAATACTACCCAGAATTTTGTGCTGAATTCGGATAAGAAGGCCGCTTACGAATACCTTTCACATTTTGCCAGGCTACTGCGCATGGTACTGGAGAATTCCGGAAAAAACAATGTGCCCTTAGAAGATGAAATTGAGCAGATACGCCTCTACATAGAGCTGGAAAGCATACGCTTTGATGGTAAGTTTGATTACGATATACAGCTGGCCCCTGAACTGGAGAACGGGATATTTGAAATTGCCGGAATGGTATTACAACCCTTGGTGGAAAACGCCATATTGCATGGTCTGCTAAATCGTAATGACGATAAAGGAAAGTTAGAGATTTGTCTTGAGAAAGATGAAGAGTGCATTCATTGTATAGTAAAAGATAATGGGGTGGGGCGCATTGAAGCCGGTAGAATAAAGAGCCGTAAAGAAGAACACTATAAGTCAACCGCCATACCCAATATCCGTGAGCGCCTTAATATTCTACAACAGAAAACCGGTCAGCCTCTTCGCCTGGAAATCAAAGACCTGATAGAAGGTGAGAAATCTTTGGGTACTGCTGTTCATCTTTGGTTGCCGTTTTCCTGAAAACTAAAAATGAACCGACCCCGGTAAACTATTAACTCAAACCTTCCATTGGTAAAAAGCACTTTCTTTTTATGTTAGAGCAATAGTAGTTTTACACTGAATTTAAAACTCACCCGAAATCCTATGAAAAAGAATATAAACCTTCTTATTGTCTTAGCAGCCTTGCTGGTTTGCAACCAAAGTGTAGCGCAGCAAACCGGCAGTTTTAACACCCAGGTTACTATTATGGGTCAAAGCCGCACGCTGGCATGTTATGTGCCTCCCAATTATGACCCTAACGTGTCATATCGTTTAATGATAGGTTTGCACGGCCTGGGCGACAATGGAAACGCATATCGCAATGCCTTGATCAGCGTATATGACTGGCCATCTGTTTTCCCCAATACTATCTTTGTTTTTCCTGATGGTGGAGCTGATGCCAACAGTGATTTCTATATACCGGCCGGAGATGAGGTTATCCTGGATTCAGCCCGGCATTTTGCCATGAGTAACTATACTATTGACAGCGGCTTTGTTGTTCTGCAGGGCTTTTCACTAGGAGGGCGGAGCGCCATAAAATATGGTTTGGATCATCCGGCAGAGTTTAAAGGACTTTTGCTGAATACCCCAGCCTTTCAGGGTAAAAGTGATTGGAATAACACTCCCCTGGTCAGCCTTGATTTTAATTATGCCAATGCCAGCCAGGTTCCCATCTACCTTATGGTAGGTGACCAGGATCTACTGTATTACGAGATCATGAAAGGAGCTGTAAAAAAGCTAAAGCGTAATAATGCGGTCTTAAACCATATTGACGTGGCCGGTCTGGGGCATACCATCCCGGACAGTGCTACTATGGCAGCTGGTTTTGAATTTTTCCAATTCCCGGAGATCGCTGATTTTGATGTGGATATTTTTGATACCGAGGTACCCGCCCATACTTGCGCAGCTAATCTTGCACCGGGCTGTTACATCCGCAACCGTGGTAGTGTTCCTCTTACATCAGTGGTTATTGATTATCAATTTTCCGGTGTCAGCGGGAGCTACACCTGGACCGGCAATTTAGGCTCTTATGAAAATTCTTTTGTAAACCTGCCTTTAACGGCTACCGTTAATGGTAAGCAAACTCTTCAGTTAAGTGTGGGTGCGGTAAACGGTACAGAAACCGATACGGTAACGGTTAATAATGTACTGCACGATACGGTAGAAGTAGACCTGATAGCGGAAGCCACACCGATGACCGAAGATTTTGAAAGTGGTGCACCCGGTTGGGTTGTGGATGATCAGGAAACCGTATTTGATTGGTATACCGATGGCGATGTGAAAAGAAACGGAGATTTCTCCATGGGTAATTTTAACACTATTTTATTCTTCTACACCCGTGGAAACGTGGAAAGTTTCACTTCTCCTGTACTGGATTTTTCCCAAAACACAGGCACGTGGCTAAGCTTTGATGTAGCTTATAATTACCATAAGTATACTCCACCTTATGTACTTTCTGATACCATTTTTGCGGATACCCTGGAGGTGGAAATTTCTACAGATTGCGGTCAGAGCTGGCAAAGTGTTTACAAAAAAGGAGGTGCCGAACTGGCTACAACTCCCGATCCCATCCTGAACCCTCTAAATGTCAATTCAATTTTCTTTAACCCTAAGGATAGCACGGAGTGGCGCACGGATTCCATCAGTCTGATGAATTATGATCAGCAACC
Organism: Owenweeksia sp.; assembly: GCA_965212245.1. Lineage (GTDB taxonomy): Bacteria > Bacteroidota > Bacteroidia > Flavobacteriales > Schleiferiaceae > CAKZNE01. The sequence goes on from OZ243107.1 coordinate 1,393,504, forward strand.
ATCTGCACTAATTCGTTTCAATTACATTTCGGATAACGGAGGCTCTATAAACCTGGATAATATTAATGTAAATGGCTTTAGAATTGGTCTTAATGAGGTGGCGCAGGCAGATTTTACGATTTACCCGGTACCAGCCCGAGAGCGATATACCATAGCGGCCGGAGAAACGGATATCCAATCCTTCCGGATGTGGGATGCCAAAGGAAATCTTATAATTAGTGATGAAAACGGGATTAAAGCCGGGAACCAACGGAATGTGGAAGTAAGCCATTTACCGGCTGGCTTATACCAGGTGGAGGTAAGTGCTAAGCATGGTAAAGGATTTAAAAAAATACTGATAAACCCTTAAGGCTAACGAAATAGTTTATAAAACACCCGTTTAAAAAAATAGCCTGCGTCACGCCAGTCAGGGATGGCATAAGGCGAAATCAGGAAACGAGCACCATCAGCTTTCTTAAAACGCACCTTCCGGCCATTGTAATTGCCGCGGGTGCGTTTTCCGTTTCGGATGTTTACCACTGGCACCAGGCACCATTCACCAGTAGTGCTATTGGATTGCAAAGGATTGTAATACAAACAATCTTCAAAAAAGTAATGGGTTACCTGCGACCAGCGCGTACGGCCTTCTTCCGGGTGAGGAAGACCTCCGTGTACCAGGTTTGCAGACCAAATGATCACATCCCCTTTCCGGGCTCTCAGTATTTCGGGTTTTGCTCCGGCCTGCGTGATGAGTTTCTCTACAAAGGGTTCATAGGTGTGAGCGTAAAAATGGGTTTCAGTAACTTCATTAGTTGGTCGTAACTGCTTGCTTAAAACCGAATAATCGTATAAGGGCCAGCGGTGTGAGCCGGGATAATACATCAGGGTGCCGTTAGACTCGTCTGTATCTTCCAGTGCAGCCCATACACCACACATGAACCTTTGCGGTAAACTTTGAAAGTGAATACTGTCAGAATGAGCTTTTTGGCGTGAGCCGAATTTAAAATTCAGGGTTTGAAATGGAATAGCCTCCCGCCCATAAAGCATTTGTAGTATTTTAAGAATTTCGGGATGGGTAGCCAGGTCTTTTATTGCCGCACTATTTTTCCAGAGGTCCAATGTGCGCCCTTGCTGAGCATTATAATATGTGTCGTATTTGGAAAGCAGTTCCTTGTTCAGCTCATTCAGCAAATCTTCCGAAAGAAAATTCCTGAGTATAATGAAACCGTCTTCATGATATTTCCGGGCCAGATCTTGATCCTCAGTTGAGAGTTGAAGTTGCTCAAGCAGTTCATTAAAATAAGGCGACTCCGTCCAGGGGAGATTAAGCTGGCTCATATTCAAGTAAATAAAGCTTTAAAGTAAAAGCTTTTTACCGGATTTAGTAAGCCCTTACGTTCTTACCCTCATAAAAGTTGAGAAAAGCACGGTTTACAACCCGCATACCGCCTGCGGTGGGGAAGTTCCCGGTAAAATACCAGTCGCCAAGGTTGTTAGGGCATGCTTCGTGCAGATCTTCAATACGCTGAAAAATAATTTTCACCTCTGCTTTCATATCCGATGGGGTAAGCAATTCGGCAATTTTATCTGAGATCTGTTCTGGGGTAAAGGGAGCGTAAATATCCTTGACAAAATTCTGTATCTCCGCATCTGGCAGGTGTTGCTGAGCCTGGCATTTTTCGTATACATCATCTATTATAGGGTCTCTGCCACTCTCTTTTAAAAGAGCAATGGCTGCACGGAAAGCAATGAAATCGCCCAGCTTGGCCATGTCAATTCCGTAACAATCCGGATAACGGATTTGCGGGGCAGATGAAACCACTACGATTTTTTTAGGGCCAAGGCGATCCAATATGTGCAAAATGCTTTGCTGTAAAGTAGTGCCCCTTACAATGCTATCATCAATTACTACCAAATTGTCATCTGGCTTTACCGTTTCATAGGTAATATCATATACATGAGAAACCAGGTCATTACGGCTGCTATCTTCTGTTATGAACGTACGCATTTTTACATCTTTCCACGCTATTTTTTCTACCCGTGGGCGGATGGAAAGTAATTCCTCCAGTTTTTCAGCATCCAGTTCACCTTCATGTTTTAGGATCTTATCCCGTTTTACGCCATTCAGATAGCTTTCCATACCCTTTACCATACCGTAAAAAGATATTTCAGCGGTATTAGGAATAAAAGAGAACACCGTATGGCGCAGATCATGGTCTACTTCCTTCAATATAGCCGGGCACACCCTTTGTCCAAGCTGAATGCGTTCACGGTAAATATCAGAATCGTTACCCCTTGAAAAGTAGATACGCTCAAAGGAACAAGCCTTACGGGGAAGGGGTGTGCGAATTTCCTTCAGGGAAGTGTTGCCGTTTTTCCTGATGATCAGGGCATGACCGGGCGTAACTTCTTTTATTTGATCAAATGGTACGTTAAAAGCCGTTTGAATAACCGGGCGCTCTGAGGCTACCACGGTAATTTCTTCATCATCGTAATAAAATGCGGGACGTATTCCGGAGGGATCACGTAACACAAAGGCATCTCCATGACCAAAGAGTCCGGCCATAGCGTAACCACCATCCCATTTTTTAGCGCTTTTACGAAGTATCTTGGCAATATTTATTTCTTCAGCAATGCGGTTACTGATGTCTTTCTTCGGTAAACCGGCTTTCTTGAACTTGCGGTACAGTTTTTCGTTTTGCTCATCCAGAAAATGGCCGATCTTTTCCAAAATGGTAACCGTATCTGCTTTTTCCTTAGGGTGCTGGCCCAAATCTACCAGGTGGCTGAACAGTTCATCCACATTGGTCATGTTAAAGTTTCCGGCCAGTATGAGATTGCGGGTAACCCAGTTGTTTTGACGCAGAAACGGGTGGCACTGTTCTACCGAGTTGCCACCGTAGGTGCCGTAGCGAAGGTGCCCCAGGTATAATTCACCTACATAAGGCAGGTTTTGCTTAAGCCATTCCGGATCTTTTAAACGTTGGCGGTTTTCACCAATACCCTCATTAATGCGGCTGTTTACCCTTTGAAAAAGGTCTTGAATAGGGGTTTTATCGTTAGAGCGATAACGGCTGATGTAGCGTGTACCGGGCGGCATATCCAACTTGATGTTGGCAAGGCCTGCGCCATCCTGCCCGCGGTTGTGTTGTTTTTCCATGAGCAGGTACATTTTATTTACCCCGTAAAGGGCTGTCCCATACTTTTCCAGGTAATAATCCAATGGTTTTTTTAGACGGATGAGCGCTATACCGCACTCATGCTTAATGGCATCACTCATGAAGAAAACTCCTTGCTAAAATGAGCTGGCGAAGTTACGGGTTTTTAGAAAGCTTTTGATCTGCTTTATCAGAGTCTTCTATGGCAAAACGGCTTTTATCAATATTAAGCCACTCCAGTGTGGAGTTGCAGAAAATATCTTCCACTACAGAATCTTCAAGCTCCATTTCAGTGATAAACTGCCCAATCTCCAGGTCGCCCAACGGGAAAGGATAATCGGACCCCAAAGTAACACGTTTAGAACCCTGCATTTTAAGAATATAATCCAGCATAAGAGGGTCATGCGTGATGCAATCCACCCAAAAATCCCCAATGTAGGCTCTGGGATTTACGTTATTGTGAATTGCTACCAGGTCAGGCCGGCAGTTAAAACCATGTTCTACCCGGCCAATAGTGGGAAGAAAAGAACCACCGGCATGTGAGAAACAGACTCTGAGTTGAGGAAGCCTTTCCAGTACACCACCAAATATCATAGAGCATACGGCCCGTGACGTTTCAGCGGGCATCCCCACCAGCCAGGGCAGCCAGTATTTGCGCATACTTTCCATCCCCATCATATTCCAGGGGTGTACCATTACAGCCATGTCCAGTTCCTGGCAGGCTTCAAAAATGGGGAAGAACTCCGGTTCACTAAGATTTTTATCGTTGATGTTAGAACCGATCTGAACACCCAGAAGACCAATTTCCTTGCAGCGTTCCAATTCCTTAATAGCTTCATCGGCATCCTGCATAGGCAAGGTGCCTAAGCCGAGGTAATTCTTAGGATAGGTTTTGCAAAGCTCCGCAATGTCATCATTCAGGAATTCAGCTAAAATGCGTGTGTCCCGTGCTTTGGCCCAGTATGAAAACATAACGGGAATGGTACAAACCACCTGCACCTGAGTATCAAATTTTTCATAGTCCGTAATACGGGTTTTAGGGTCCCAGCAATTGGGCTGGATACGCCTGAAAAATTTATCGCCCTGCATCATATTAGCTGAGCCGTCCGAATTATGAATAAGGTGAATGAATTCGCCATACCCGAATTTATCCGCAAAATTGGGAAGCTTTTCAGGCAGGATGTGGGTGTGCATATCTATCTTCAGCATAACAGCAAAAGTAGCGAATCCGCTCTCCTTTTTAAAATGAAGTACCCGTGAAGGGCTTTAGTTTGTCAGTATTTGCTTCCGGATCTCCTTCATTTTAGGGATGAACCGTTTTATAGAGTCGTCAAAAACCTGGTTGTAAGCTTTATGATGACGTTGCAGTTCTTTGGGGTTCCGTGAGCGGCCGGACAGGAACTCTTTACGCGCTATTTTACGGCTGCGGTAAAAGCTTTCTGTCCGGTGCCAGTAATGATGTACCCGGAGCAGATCGAAATGGGTGTATTGATCATTAAAAGTTTTGCCATTGGGGTATACGAGCTTACGGCCCTTGCGCAATACCGGAAAATGAGGTTGTTCTATAAAACGGGCAGTTGCTTCCGGCCGCAGAGCACCCTTGGTAGCCCGGTGGTTTTTCCAATGGTTGGGCGCCCGTTGCGTCAGTTTTTCGATATGCCATTCCCCGGGAGATAATGCTTCAACATCTGAAGTGCCGAAGAGCAACCAGTTCACAGTAATAGCGCCTACAGCAGGATCTTTCTCAATTTCACGAACTATTTCAGGGATGGAATCCGCCTGAGCAGGCACTACAAATTCATCTGAATCCAGGAACCACAACCATTTGGCTTTATTCCGGAATACGTTAATAGTGTGGTTATACACTTTGATTTGTCGCGCCACGTCAAAGCTTTCGTAAGGAAATGCACGCCATTCAATAAGGCCGGCTTGTTCGTAAGGTTTCAGCAGTTCCCGGGAGCCATCGTCACTATGATCGTCCCAAATCACAAAATACTGAATACCTGCCGCCAGGTGAAAAAGTATCCACTCTTCAAGTATGCCGGCCTCATTGCGCACTATTACACAGGCCACATGCTCATGTTGATAGGAGGTCTTGTATTTCTGCGGAGGCAGGGCATTCAGGAAAAAACGATGCAAGTGGTTCTTGAACTTCCAGAATTTTTGCAGTACACCCCGGCCGTATTTCATAAAAGATGCGCTAACATATTTCCGCTTTAATCCACAAAGCGATCATCGGTTTCCATTACCTGTCCACAATTGTTGCAGGTTCTGAGTTCCTCCGAAGCATAGAATTCTTTGAAACGGGGCAAAAAATCCGTCTCAATGTTGTTCAGTTGAAAATATGTTTCATGCAGTTTGTGATTGCAGTTATCACAAAACCACAGAAGCCCGTCCGTATGATCAGGGCGTACCCTTTCTACCACCAAGCCTATGGAGCCCTCTCCTCGAATAGGTGAGTGCGGTACTTTAGCCGGGTGCAGGTACATATCCCCGGGCCCCAGGGTCATTTCTTTAGCCTTTCCGTCTTCCTGAATTTTTACGGTAATATGACCTTCCAGTTGATAAAACAGTTCTTCCGTTTCATTATAATGGTAGTCTTTCCGGGCGTTTGGGCCGCCCACTATCATTACAATATAATCCGAGCCTGCCGGATACAAGTTCTTATTGCCTACCGGAGGCTTTAATAAGTCGCGGTTTTCTTCTATCCATTTGTGAAGATTGAAAGGTTTTGCTATTGCCATTGCTGCCTTTGTTTGGCACTAAAGTAGAAAAGAGTTGTCATTTGCAGGTATACCGGGTTAATTAATAGTAGTTATCAGCTGATACTGAACAAGCATAAGGCCATAGCCGTTCATTCATCTCAGGATATATTTACGTTTCTAAAATCAGGAAATAAAATGCAGTATAGAAATCTAGGAAAGTCAGGTTTAAAGATCAGTGAATTGAGTTTTGGCTCATGGATCACATTTGGAAATCAGATAGATCAAACCACTTCCAGGGAACTGATGAAAACCGCTTATGAGGGAGGGGTTAACTTTTTTGACAATGCAGAAATCTATGCCGAAGGACGCAGCGAGGAAGTTATGGGTAAGATCCTTAAGGATTTTGGTTGGAGCCGCGACTCGTATATTCTCTCCTCTAAAGCTTTTTTTGGGGTAAAAGGACTTGAAGAATCCAGGCCTACCCAAACCGGTAATAATCGAAAGCACTTAACAGAAGCCTGTAACCAGGCTTTGAAAAGGCTGCAGGTGGAATACCTGGATCTCTTTTATTGTCACCGCCCGGATAAATCCACGCCCATTGAAGAAACGGTGCGCACTATGAATACGCTTATTGAGCAGGGTAAGATCTTTTATTGGGGAACCAGTGAGTGGAGTGCCCAGGAAATTATGGAGGCGCATATGGTGGCCAAAGAGAATAATCTGATAGGGCCCACTATGGAGCAACCGCAGTATAATATGATGCACCGTGAAAAGGTAGAGAACGAGTTTTTACAGATTTATAAAACCGTGGGTTTGGGCACCACCGTTTGGTCTCCGCTGGCCAGCGGCATTCTTTCCGGAAAGTATAATGACGGTATTCCTGAAGATACTCGTTTGAACCTTGACGATTTTTCATGGCTTAAAGACCGTAGCCTGGTGGAAGATAAACTCTCCAGGATTCGCAAGTTAACGGAGTTGGCCAGGGACCTGGATACTTCAATGCCACTTTTGGCTCTGGCCTGGTGTCTTAAAAATGAACACGTAAGTTCGGTTATTCTTGGTGCTTCAAAAGAGCATCAGCTGGAAGAGAATTTAAAGGCCCCTGCAGTTAAAGATAAACTATCGGAAGAGGTTATGGATAAAATAGAATCTATTTTGAACAATAAGCCTAAGCTTCCTTCCTTTTAGCGGGTAAGCTGTTCAATTTTTTGTTGATGTTGCGGAAATTCGCGGATCAGTTCTGCGCGATCAGCCATTTCAAAATCGGCAAAATCAAAACCCGGAGCTACGGTGCAGCCCACGAGGCACCATCCTTCATGTTTGGTAAGGCGGGAGCCAAACCATACTCCGGCAGGAACTATGGCCTGAAATACTTCTCCCTGTTCCAGATTGCTGCCCAGGCGTATTTCCTCGTATTGCCCTCCTGGGTGAATGATGCTAACTGTTAAGCTTTGTCCGGTATAGAAATGCCATGTTTCATCCGACTGAATCCGGTGGAAAGCCGAAAAATTATCTCCTGTAAGCATAAAGTAAATAGCTGTTGCAAAGGAACGGTCACCACCAAAACGATTTGGTAATGCCTCTTTATCAATAGTTTCCTGAGAGCGATAGGTTTCCCGGTAAAAGCCGCCTTCGGGATGGGGCTTTAATTGTAATCTGTTAATCAGAATTTTTAGTTCGTCCATCAGTACTAATAAAAATTATAGTGACCTAAGAAATATATTCTTATAAATACTTGACATAATAATCCCGGATTTTTGCTCAAAATGGCTACCTTCTTAATTGTAAGAGAATTTAAGGAATTTTTGACGAGAAAGTATATGCGGTAGATACCTGGGAACCGTCATGAACATTTAATTTTACATTAAACCTCGTGCCAGATGATAGTCTGGCTATCGGTAGGGAATAAATGCCGTTTATGCTGGGTTGACCTATAACAAAAGTAGATGATGCAATAATATTTATCGGGTTGTCCTGCCCATCCACTTCGTTTATGATAATATCTATCTCAGATATGATGACGTTATCAGATGCAATAACTTCCATTTTAAAATCCATAGAATCATTAGTGAGGAATATGCCATCGTAATCAAAAGACTGGATTATGGGAGCTTGCGTGTCATTATAATAAATAAAGAAAGGTTCGTCAAGCACAGCTTCATTACCATCAGTATCAGTACATTTAATAAGTATGTAGTTTTCACCAATAACATCTATATTGGCTGGAGGGTCAACCTCAAACTGCAATTGGTCATTTAGTCCACTTAACCCTCTTTGGCTATTATGCCATACCGTATTGCCTCCACTTTGATTTCCAAGAGTAACTTCTACGGTACTCAGGCCTAAATTATCAGAAAATTCTAGATTAACCGGAATTTTACCAGTGTGTGGAAATGAATCTACGGGTTCTATTAATGTGATTGCAGGGGCCTGGTTGGATATTGCATCTATTATAAATGATTCTTCGCCCGAAGCTTTTAGGCCGCCTTGGTCAGTACATATTACCTTAATTGTATTGTTTCCACGTACATCTTGTGTCGTGGGCATACTAATGAGGTAGTTTATAGTCTCCGTTTCACCCGTCAAATCTCTTTGGCTGGTATGCCATGATGTGACACTTCCTTCATGTATAACCTCAATAGTGGTAGTTAGAAGCCCATTATCATCAGAGAACTGAATTTCAACTGGTATTTCTTCGGTGTCATTATAATTTCCCGTGGGTTTGAGGATGGTTATTTCCGGGGCATTGTTATTGGTAGTGGATTTTTCATCTTCCTTTTTGCAACCCCACAAAGCGAATAGTGAAAATGTATAAATAATTATCCTTTTCATCTGGCAAATATAATACAAATCAGTTTTAGAAAAGATCAAATGCTCTCACAACTTAGACTGAGACTCAAATTCTAAAGGGAAGGATCAGTTGTATGTGGGTTAATAAATCACATGAAATTGTGGTGTTAACTGGCAATGTAAGTTAAGCTTCTATGTTACAAATGAGCTTTATGATCTGAACGATTTCAATTAGTGTTACAAATAAAAATGTGCAAGTCTCAATGCAATTTTAACTTGTTCTTTAGCTTTAGAAAAATTTTATTAGAACTTTAATGAGATATGGATTAAACCTGTAAATGAATTTTAAAAATACTGAAATTGCCAAAATCGAGGGTAAAACAAAATTTACACAAGGAAGAAAGTATGAAAGCCGGGGAAAAATGGTTTTCTGAAAAAGGGTGGCAGTTATTTCCTTTTCAGAAAGAAGCCTGGGAAGCTTATTTTGCTGGCCTTTCAGGAATTGTAAATGCGCCCACCGGCAGCGGAAAAACCTATTCATTACTGTTGCCCATATTACTGTCAGCTAAAAAGAAACCTACGGATAAAGGCATTAAAGCTATTTGGGTAACTCCCATCCGGGCGCTGGCTAAGGAAATAGTACAAGCTTCAGAAAGAGCTATAGAGGGCTTGGGCCTGGACTGGACGGTTGGCGTGCGTACCGGAGATACGTCAACCGCAGAAAGGAACAGGCAAAAAAAGCAGATGCCAGACCTGCTCATCACCACCCCCGAAAGTTTGCATTTACTACTGGCCACTAAAGGTTATCCGAAGATATTTAAGCATTTGGAAGCTATTGTGGCAGACGAGTGGCATGAGCTGATGGGCTCTAAAAGAGCGGTCCAGATGGAGTTAGCCTTTTCACGACTTAAGGCTTTACAAGCCGGTTTAAGAACCTGGGGCATATCTGCTACTATTGGTAATATGGATGAAGCACTGGAGGTTTTATTGGGTCATGACGCCAGCCAACAGGAAAAAGTACGGGTGATAAAAGCGGATATACGTAAATCAATTGAAGTAGCTTCCATATTACCGGCTGAGGTGGAAACCTTACCCTGGGCTGGCCACCTGGGTATCCGAATGCTTAAAAAAGTACTACCGGTAATTCATGAAAGCGAAAGCACCCTCATTTTTACCAATACCCGTTCACAGGCTGAAATATGGTACCAGCGTTTGCTGGAAGTTGCGCCTGAACTGGCCGGGGTCATAGCGATGCATCATGGTTCCATTAGTCGCGACCTGCGCTTTTGGGTAGAAGACGCTCTGTATACCGGGCAATTAAAAGCAGTGGTTTGTACATCCAGTTTAGACCTGGGGGTGGATTTCAGGCCGGTAGATACTGTAATACAAGTGGGGAGCCCCAAGGGTGTAGCGCGTTTTATGCAAAGAGCAGGACGCAGCGGACATCAGCCGGGTGCCGTAAGCCGCATCTACTTTGTGCCTACCCACACATTAGAGCTGGTAGAAGTGGCTGCTTTACGGCAGGCCATAGCAGAGGGCCTTGTAGAGGATCGCATTCCCTACATCCGTTCCTTTGACGTGTTGATACAATATATGATCACCCTGGCAGTATCCGAAGGCTTTGAGGCTCAATCCCTTTTTAAGGAAGTGCAACAAACCTTCTCTTACGCTTCCATTTCAGAAGAAGAATGGCAATGGTGCCTGGACTTTATTACCACCGGAGGTAAATCCCTGTCTGGTTACGATGAATTTCATAAGGTTGAAAAAGCAGAAGGGCTTTATAAAGTAACCAGCCGCAGAGTGGCGCAACGCCATAGAATGAGTATGGGCACTATTGTGAGTGATGCCATGATGCGGGTCAAATTTCAATCGGGCGGTTTTTTGGGTACCATTGAAGAATGGTTTATTACTAAGCTGAAACCCGGTGATGTATTTTGGTTTGCAGGGCGCAACCTGGAGCTGATCCGTATTAAAGGGATGGATATACAGGTGCGGTTGTCCAAATCTAAAAGTGGCAAAGTACCCAGTTGGCAAGGTGGCCGTATGCCGCTGTCTGCTAAAATGGGAGCCATACTCAGGCGTAAAATGAATGAGGCTTTTGTTAATGAACGTGAAGACCCGGAGTTGCGGTTAATTGAACCTCTTTTTCAGATGCAGCAGGAACGTTCGGTGATCCCTAAGGATGATCAATTCCTGATTGAAAAGTTTAAGAGCAAAGAGGGATATCACCTTTTCTTTTACCCATTTGAAGGGCGATTGGTACACGAGGGAATGGCTACCTTACTGGCGTATCGTATATCCTTGTTTAAGCCACTTACCTTTTCTATTGCCATGAATGATTATGGTTTTGAGCTGCTGGCCTCATCCCCTATTCCAATTGAGGAAGCTCTGGACTCTGATGTTTTTACATTAACGGATCTGCGGGAAGATATTATGCAAAGTGTTAATGCAGTGGAAATGGCCCGCAGGCGTTTCAGGGATATCGCCAGTATTGCCGGCCTTGTGTTTACCGGTTACCCGGGTCAACCGGTAAAGGATAAACACCTGCAATCCTCCACGCAGCTCATCTTTAATGTATTTCAGGATTATGAACCGGATAATTTACTTCTTCAGCAAGCTTACGAAGAAGCCCTTGATTTTCAGATGGAAGAAGGTCGCCTTCGTCAGGCACTGGAACGTATACACGGGCAGGAAATTCAAATTATTGAACTGGAAAAACCCTCTCCTTTTTCATTTCCTATAATGGTGGATCGTTTATCTCGCGAAAAACTGAGTTCTGAAAGCATGGAAGACCGGGTTAGGAAGATGAAAATGGAATGGGAGAAGTAAAACAGAACAAAAACCTATTCCATTTAAGAATATAATTTCCCCCTTTTTGAAGCGTAAAAATTTTTGATTTTCAGCAAGAAAGAACATTAATTGTAGAAATGTTAATAATAGGCTAAAACCAAATGGAATAAAGTGATTTTTGATTAATTTTTAGTGTTTTTTAGTTTAGAAGTGCAATTATCAGAAGGCCTTTAAATGAGATTGTCGCGGAAACCGAAAAGCGAATGAGTAGGTATCTTTATTCTAATTTTTAAGCTATGATAAAGTCATTGAGAATATTTGTTGCTATGGCGGTAATGTCCATGAGTATCGTATCGTGTAATAAATCGGAAGATGCCACTGTGCCTCCAAGTGACGGAGATAAGAAACTGTGTGTATGGTGCGCAGCAGCGGCTTATGCATTAGTTGGAATTGTTGAGGCTTTGGCTGAAGGGCAATACTCTGAAGTTTCAAATGGAGATGTAACTATTAAAGATTGCAGCGGTATAGGAAGTTGTGCTATAAGTGGAAGAATTGACGATGGAAGCTCTTTTGACGGAGATGAAGTTTCTTCCAGCCCCGCAGAACACTGGGACTACCATGAACACAACCTCCCCGGTGCTGCTATTGTAAAAATGAACTCCGGAGAAATCATTTTTACCTTTAAACCAGATGCTGATCCGCAGGATGTAAATACATTCTTTTACGGGCCGGATATTTTTGTTTCGAGACCTTGGGTTATAGATCACCCTTACGTACTTGAAACCCTGGATGAAGATAACCCCATTGTGCTAAATGAAGGTTACCATCAGGTACAATACGATGTGGATGGTACTAAATACATTGTATTGCAGTAGTTATAACTATATATGTATAATAGAAAAGGAGGAGCACCTTTAGCTCCTCCTTTAATTAACGGATCTGTATGAACAGGGTAGTTTCTTTTTTAAGTTTAGGCCTGCTGGTTTTTCTTATAGAAAACTGTACAGCCTTACGAAGCCATAATTTAGTAATGGTTAATGGTGATGAACTGATCCCGGTTAATCTTGAAAATGAAGTAAAGCGTTCAGAATATTCCCTGCTGTATGGATGGACTACCTGGTGCAAGCCCTGTGTAAATGCTATTAAAAACAAGCTGCCCGGTCTGCAAGCTGCAGCTGATAGTGCAGGTGTTGAGCTTACCCTGACTGCTATATGTTCCAGCGAAAGCGTCTCTGACAAATTCAAAGAACTTGATAATTCTATGAAAAAAAACAACTTACGCTCGCTGCTTTGCCTTACGGAAGGCTGGTCTTTGAGTGATAAAGGTTCTTTGGATCAGTTTTTCAGCGAGAGCTTTTCTTCAGATTATACAGAAACCAATGCTGTTCCTATTGCGCTGCTTATAAATAGCAATGGCGAAATTATAAGCCAGGATTTACGCCTGGTGTACTCCAAAAAGTTTCTGTTGGCGTCTATCCCGTAATTGTGATTATTCAAGTTGATAAGTTTTTTCTGTCTTTCCCTGTAAACAAGTCCATATGTTCTAAGTTTGGGTACTAGCGGATGCCGAAAAGCTATACGAGTAGGCCAATTAAAACTTAACACCAACTATGAAAAAGTTACTATTTTCTATGATTTTGGGTGCCGGATTGATTAGTAGCGGCACACTATCTGCACAAAGATTAAACCTGGGCGTGAACCTGGCTACCGGTTTACCAATGGGTGATTTTAGTGATGGCGGGGCCACATTTGGAATAGGCGGAGCCGTTTCTCTGGATTATTATTTTAATGACAAATTTGATGTGGGCATTGAAGTGGGTTTCCTGAACTTCCCTTATGAGGAACCCTTTGATGATCTGGCTCTGTCAATGATCCCTATTCAACTTACAGGTGCTTATCATGCAGACCTTACTGAGGTTATGGAATTTTACGGAGAGTTGGGTGTTGGCTACTTTGTTTTAGGCGGTGATGTTGCAGATCTGCTGGCAGATAAGGGATACTTAGGAGTATCTCCCCGTTTAGGACTTGCTTACGAGCTTTCTGATCGGTTGTTTCTTGATTTTAACGTAAACTACACTCAGGTTTTCTCAGGAAAAACCTATACCGAGGATGATGGTTTCGGAGGAACTACTGAAGTTGAGCAAACTGCCATTTCTTATTTAGGTTTTAACCTTGGTTTATTGGTTACTATTGGAGACTAATTAATAGCTGAGCATACTAAACAAAAGCCACCTTCAGGTGGCTTTTTTAGTTTTTGAGCTCCTTTTTAAGAATGGAAATATCCTCAATGAGGCGATCGACATCTTCTTTGGAAGTGCCATCGTAAAAACCACGGATACGTTTGGAAGGGTCTATCAGAACAAAATTTTCGGTATGAATAAAATCACTCTCATCTCCATTCCCACCTTCATCAAAAATGGCAAAATAAGACTGGCGTGCCAGTTTATAGATCTGCGGCTTATCACCGGTAAGGAGCTCCCATTTCCCCGGGATAGCGCCCTGTAACTTTGCATACTCCTGCATTACCGGCACCGAGTCCACTTCAGGGGTTACGGTATGGGAAATCATCATAAAATCAGGATCGTTGCGATATACCTCCTGTAATCTTCGTTTTTGTGCAGCCATATCTTTGCAAATACCCGGGCAGGTGGTAAAAAAGAAATCAGCTGTATAGATCTTCCCTTTCAGGTGTTCCTGGTTTATGGTGTCTCCATTTTGATTGACAAGTTCAAAAGACAAAACTCTATGGTTGCGACCTTTACCTTGAAGCTTACTGTCTACCAAACGATCATCCAGTTCGGAAGGATTGTATACAGGTAGTTTAGGCTCAGGCGTAAGAATCTGATAACTGCTGATAAGACCTACGGTGAAAATGAGTAATACTGCCCCCAGTTTTAACCAATCGCTGCGCTGTATCTTCATAAAGCAAAGTTCTGCATTGAAAGATTAAGTTGAAAACTATTATACCCTTATTTTTGCGTGTGATTATCCTAAAAACAGACCTGGAGAAATGAAGAAATTATTTTTTGCCGTACTCGCCATTATTATGGTGGGTTGTAAAGATGGAAAGCAGGAAGAGATAAATAAGCTGAAAGCCGAGGTGCTGGAGGTGCATGACCGCGTTATGGCTGAAAGGGGAACTATGTTGAAGCTACGCAAAAACTTAAAGAATGCTGCGGAAAAAACAACTGATAGCACAGGAGTATTTTCAAAAGCTGCTATGCAAATAACTGCAGCGGATGATGCCATGATGGAATGGATGCATCAATTTAAGATGCCGGAAGAGGGTACAGAACCGGAGGAAATGATCACGTATTTAAAGTCCGAAAAGAAAAGGATGATGGCTATTGAGGAACAATCCGAAGAAGCTGTTCAAAACGGAGAGCAGGCTTTAGTGGCTAATCAACCGGCTGAACCTGCGGAAGAGGCAGAAGCTCAGCAATAGCATCCCATAGGAAGAGACGCGCTTCCAGGGCTTTATAGGCGGCTTCCTCAGCTTCCAGCCAAAGAATTTCATCATGCCCGCATAGTTCACTTATCATCTGGCAGGCCATAGGTCCGTGTTCATCACCGTCCATTTCAATATGGCGTTGCAGGTAATAAATAAAAGCGTCCAGTTTGCCGGGAGCTTTACGGTCCAAATCCCGAACAATTTCTGTAAACAGATCGGGAATAAGGTCTTCGCGCCCAAAAGTAAAAGCTGCGGCTATTTTATGCACTTTACCTTCTTTCACAGTGTCAAGCGTAGCGCGTAAAAACTGTTGAATAGGGTGGGATACTTCTCCCACGTTATATTTAACCATGCTTTTATGGGAGTATCCTTTTTCCACCAATTTCACAAAGCGTACAATGTGACGTACATCGGCTCCACTTTGTTTCATGCCCGCCAGGTACATTTCATAGTGGCTGGCCGGTTTTCCGTTACTATCCAAATCGCTTTCCTCACAGAGAACAATTTCGTTGATAAGCCTGCGGGCCACGGGGCTTTTGCTGGGTACCCACGCTTCTGAGGTAGATGTTAGCCGTATCTGTAAAGCTTTCAGCAAAACCATAAAATCCCAAACGGCAAACACGTGATTTTCCATGAATATTTGCAGGTCACGCAGCGTACTAAGGCGGCTGTATAAGGAATGTTGCAGCAGTTTTCCCCGTAGGGGAGCTATTTTTTGCTGAATGCCCAGGATGTGGTAATCCGTCATTTTTTCTTATAGATAGGAACGGTAGAACAAGCTTCGCCAAACATGATACTCTTTACCAGTGGCTGCAGTTTGGTTACCATCTTAATATAAGCCTGGGGAGGAATTGGCAGGTGCCCGCAACCCTTAATAATAACTGGTTTTCCTGCATAAGCCGAAAAATCAGCTTTACCGATGGATTCTTCCATCAGAATGGTTTCCAGCACTTCCGATGTTCCGAATAGAACTCTTTTAGCATAAGGGCTTAAAGCACTGCTTAATAGCATATAAGCCCATTGTGGAATAATAGCATCTGCAGAGCAATGCACTGAAACATATGCGTCTTGATATTGAGCCCAGTTGTGTTCCTGTACTAATTGGCGAAAGTCTTTTTCCCTGAGGATAAGCCCTTCGTAAAGCCAGGTGGCAATATCCAGTTGTTTTCTTTCTCCTGCAGGGTAAAAATCCTCAAGGTCCAGTGTTATAAGTTTACTTTGGGCTACCCGGTTTACAATTTCGTCTGCCATAGTTTATAGAAAACCCAGTTCCAGCTTTGCTTCTTCACTCATCATATCCTTAGTCCAGGGCGGATCAAAAGTGATCTCCACCTCCACTTCCTTTACATCGTCAATTGAACGTACCTTTTCTTTAACCTCTTCAGGTAAGGATTCGGCTACCGGGCAATTGGGAGAGGTAAGGGTCATCAGTATTTTAATATCCAGGTCTGAACTCACCTGTACATCATAGATGAGTCCCAGCTCATAAATGTCTACCGGAATCTCCGGATCGTATATGGCACGCAGAACTTCCACCACCTGTTCACCTATTGCCTGTAATTCTGCGTCTGTCATCCTTTGGTTTTAAAATTTGTATAAGCTGTTTGCTCTTAATCGCTATCTGGCTTGCAGGGCTAAAGCGTAATATTTCATTTGCTTGATCATGCTGGCCAATCCATTGGCCCGGGTAGGGGAAAGGTGTTCTTTAAGCCCTACCTTATCAATAAAAGCCATGTCCGCTTCCACAATATCTCCGGGTTCATGACCGCTCAGCACGCGAATCATTAAGGCTATTAAGCCTTTGGTAAGAATAGCATCACTATCAGCCGTGTAAATCACTTTTCCACCCTGATGTTCAGCATGTAGCCAAACCTGGCTTTGACAACCTTTTATAAGGTTATCTTCTGTTTTATAACTTTTGTCAATAAGAGGAAGGGATTTGCCCAGTTCGATCAGGTATTCATACTTCTCCATCCAGTCCGAAAACATATCGAACTCACCTACAATATCTTCCTGCGTTTCGCGAATGGTCATAAACGTTTTAAATAGTATGCAAATATCTTAAAGACGATTTGCCCCGCCAAAGTTTATAGAGATGTCTTAAACTCTAATAAAGGTTTTATCTATTTGGTACTCACCAAATGTGCGTGGCTTATGGCAATCTCCTCAGCTGTGTAAACCGCATAATCGGAATGCAGTTTGGCGTATTGCACGGTTTCTACTGAACCAGGCCTGGTCTTTTCCTCTATAATTGATATCCCCAGTTCTTGGTACATATGGTGGTAATCCTTAAGGCGCAGGCGGTTTTGCGGTTGTACGGAATTATCAATGCGGGTCCATTGCTGTGGGCTGTATTGGAGAAAATTATAAATGGAAATAGAGTCATCCAGATGAGCAAAGTGATCAGACATATCAATAAAATGACTCATTATGCCACCCGGTTTTACAATTCGCTGAAATTCACCGATGATAGGCTTGAGGATATGTGGATAAATATGCTCAAAGGTATTGTTACTACAAACGAGGTCGTAGTGATCATCTGCAAAGCCTGTGTCCCGGGCATCTGTTACCTTAAGGGTGAGATGCAGCGCGTGAAGCAGATCATTTTCGGATAGATCAGAATTATGGAGTTCCCGGAGCCTGGCAAGGCGTTCTTTTTGTATGTGGGGCTTAATAATATCCAGCCTGGACTGATCATGCCAATTAACAAATTGACGTATAGTTTCAAGGATGCCCTTGCGTTTCATCAAAGAGCTTACATCAATGGATACAACTTCTTCTGCTCCGGCTAAAAACAGTGCCACCGGAACCACGGGATACCAGCCTGAGCCCAGTTCTAATACTTTAAAACCATTGGTTTTACCGTGCTTTTTAAAATAGGTAAGATGATCTGCAGCATGTCCCAGCTTATCTGTAAAATACTGATCAGAAAGGCGAACGCCTTTGGTAATGTATTTCTGAAAGAGAAAATTCAGATTTTGGCTGGCGGGTAACCAGGAAATGGTTTTTTGGATAATGGCCTTGAGAATCCACTTTTTCATGCGGGTAAAAGTAATGTGTAAGTTAACGCAGCATTTTTACCGCTTTTTCCAGCCCTTCCATCATCCGGTCAATTTCTTCAGTAGTATTATATACGGCAAAAGAAGCACGTAAAGTGCCGGGGATATTGTAAAAATCCATTATAGGCTGAGTACAGTGATGGCCGGTGCGTAGGGCTACGCCCATTTTATCCAAAATAACACCAGCATCGTAAGGGTGAATACCTTCTACCAAAAAAGATAGTACACTGGCGCGACTGCGGGCCTCGCCAATAAACCGCATGCCTTCAATTTCAGCAAGCCTCTTTATGCCATACTCTACCAGTTGCGCTTCGTGTGATGCAATGTTTGCCAAACCCACCTGGTTAACAAAGTCAATGGCGGTACCCAATACAATACCCCCCTCAATATGAGGAGTGCCCGCTTCAAACTTATGCGGAAGCCCTGCATAGGTTGTTTTCTCAAAGGATACGCTTTCTATCATTTCCCCACCTCCACGATAGGGGGGCAGCTTTTCAAGGAGGCTTTCTTTTCCATACAGAATGCCAATACCTGTAGGGCCGTATACCTTATGTCCGCTAAGCGCATAAAAGTCGGCATCCAGATCTTTTACATCTATGGGCAGGTGAGGCGTGGCTTGTGCTCCATCAATAAAAGTATAGGCGCCAGCATCATGTGCCAGTTTCACCATTTCCTTTACCGGGTTAATAGTGCCCAAGGCGTTGGAGATATGGTTAAAAGCTACCAGCTTGGTTCTTTCATTCAGCAAGGCCTTATACTCTTCAAAAATGAGCTCACCCTTTTTACTCATAGGAATAACCACAAGCCTGGCCCCGGTTTGCTCACAAAGCATTTGCCAGGGCACAATGTTACTATGGTGTTCCAGGGCAGAAACCATGATCTGGTCCCCTTTGTTAATCATTCCACTGCGTTGCAGAGCTATGGCGATGAGATTGATGCTGTCAGTAGTCCCCTGCGTAAATATTACCTCCTGAGGTTTATCGGCCTTAATATGGTTCTGCAGCTTTATGCGGCTTTCCTCAAGGGCTTCGGTAGCCAGCTGACTCAAATGGTGTACACCACGGTGCACATTACTGTTTATAGTGGAATAGTAGCGGGAAATAGCATCAATTACCACCTTTGGCTTTTGGGTAGTGGCGGCATTGTCAAAATACACCAATGGCCGGCCATTGATCTCCTGATGGAGAATAGGGAACTCTCCCCTTATTTTTTGAACGTCAAATGCTGCTTTTTCCAAAGGAGGAGGGTTATAATTCAAAATCCAGGTTCACGCCTAATTTCTGAGCAATTTGCTTGTTTAGTTTCTTTCGAAGCTCCTGTATCTTCACATTTCTTAAGCCGTCATTGGCAAAGGCATAGAGCAATAAAGCAGTGCCTTCTTTTTCCGGAATACCCCGGGATTGCAGGTAGAAAAGAGCCTCTTCATCCAGCTGGCCAATAGTGCATCCGTGCGAACATTGCACGTCATCCGCGTAAATTTCCAACTGGGGTTTGGTGTCAATAGACGCCTTGTCTGTTAAGAGAATATTGTTGTTTTCCTGGAAAGCATTGGTCTTTTGCGCGTGTGGATGCACCATTACCTTACCGTTAAAGACTCCGTGGGCAGAACCGTCATAAATACCTTTATAGAGCTCATTGCTACTGCAATTGGGAATTTTGTGATCCACTAAGGTATGGTGATCCACCAACTGGCCATCACCAATAATGGTAATCCCATCCAGGTGTGTTTCAGTATGTTCACCTTTCAGAAATATGTCAAGATTATTGCGCACAAATTTATTTCCGAAAGAAAAGGTGCCTATAGATACATTACTACGTTCCTGCTGAACTACAGAGGTGGTATCTATTAAAGAAGCATCCAGGTTATCGTTTTGAACCTTATAGTAAAAAAGACGCGATGATTTTTGTGCAAATATTTCTGTGGCAGAATTGGTGAGTACCGGAAATTCGCTCAGGGATTGATGTCTTTCTACAATCTGCACTTCCGCATTTTCCTCTACAATTATGAGGTTACGCGGTTGTATCATTACTTCTTTATCCTGACGGGTGGTAAAGAAAATGATTTCCACCGGTTTGTCTACCGTGTGTCCTTTCTTAACCCTGATAAAAGCACCCTCACGGGCAAAAGCCGTATTGATGGCGGCTAGTGATTCTTCAGATGGTAAGGCTTTATTGAAGTATTCTTCCACCACTTCAGGGGCTTTGGACATCATGCTGTTGAAAGTGCAAATGTCAAAGCGATCATGAGTGGTCTCACTCAGCCACGAGCTGAAAATTCCGTCTACAAACACCAGTTTGTAGGTGTCCATATCGCTCAGAAAAAATTTCTTTACATCCTTAAAGTCAATGACATTTTCACTTCTTTGAAAAATGCGGTAATCGTGTTTGAGAATGGGTTTGAGGTTCGTATACTTCCACTCCTCATCCCTTTTGGTTGGGAATCCCTTTTCCTCAAAGGTTTTAAATGCCTTTTGGCGAACTTTATGAATAGGTGTCTTAGCCTGTCCGTTCAGTTCGTTTTCAAATATGATGAATGATGATTCTAACTTATCCTTGAGTTGATCCACAGCTTCTCAGGTTTAAAAATTAAAGGGTACTGGCTTCTTCTTTAAGCCAGTCGTAACCTTTTTCTTCGAGCTTAAGAGCCAGGTTTTTATCTCCTGATTTTACGATCTTTCCTTTGTGCAGCACGTGCACCACATCAGGAACTATATAGTCTAAAAGTCTCTGGTAGTGAGTGATAAGTATTACAGCATTATCCTTGTTCCGTAATTTATTTACCCCATTAGCTACAACCCTGAGGGCATCAATATCCAGGCCTGAATCGGTTTCATCCAGAATAGCCAGTTTGGGTTCCAGCATAGCCATCTGGAAGATCTCGTTGCGTTTTTTCTCTCCACCGGAAAAACCATCATTCAAAGAGCGGCTCAAAAACCCTTTATCCATTTCCAATAAGGACATCTTATCCCGCATTTTTTTCAGCATCTCATTGGCAGGCATAGGGTCCATGCCCTGTGCTTTACGGGTTTCATTAATGGCGGTTTTTAAAAAATTCGTAACCGTCACCCCGGGAATTTCGATGGGGTATTGAAACGAAAGAAAAATACCTTTGTGGGCTCTTTCTTCGGGAGCAAGATCCATAATGTCTTCTCCTTCAAAATCCATACGGCCCTGTGAAACTTCGTATTCTTCACGCCCGGCAATAATCGCTGAAAGGGTGCTTTTACCGGAACCGTTTGGTCCCATTATAGCGTGTACTTCACCGGCTTTCACTTCCAGATTAATACCTTTTAATATTTCGGTGCCGTCAATACCGGCATGGAGATTATTTATTTTTAACATTATATGATTCTAATGTTTTAACAATTCAATTTTTGGATAGTCCATTGTAGTTTATCCTACCGAGCCTTCAAGGCTGATAGCCAGTAATTTTTGCGCTTCTACGGCAAACTCCATGGGAAGTTGGTTCAAAACGTCTTTGCAGTATCCGTTTACAATCAGCGCAATAGCTTCTTCCTCACCTATACCCCGCTGATTACAGTAAAATATCTGGTCCTCACCGATTTTGGAAGTAGTAGCCTCATGCTCTACTTTGGCCGTTTTATTCTTGGTTTCGATGTACGGGAAGGTGTGTGATCCACAGCTGCTACCCATAAGAAGGGAGTCACATTGTGAGAAATTCCTGGCGTGTTCTGCCCGGGGTCCGATCTTAACCAGGCCGCGGTAGCTGCCGTTGCTTTTTCCCGCACAAATACCCTTACTGATGATAGTGCTCTTGGTATTTTTGCCCAGGTGGATCATCTTGGTACCGGTATCGGCTTGCTGGTAATTATTGGTAACCGCTACAGAATAGAATTCACCAACCGAGTTTTCACCTTTCAAAATACAGGAAGGATATTTCCAGGTTACGGCAGAACCTGTTTCAACCTGAGTCCAGGATATTTTAGCGTTGCGCTCGCAAATTCCGCGCTTGGTCACAAAGTTGAAAACACCCCCTTTACCATTCACATCACCGGGATACCAGTTTTGAACGGTGGAGTATTTGATCTCAGCATCATCAAGCGCAATAAGCTCTACCACAGCTGCATGTAGCTGGTTTTCATCACGCATGGGAGCGGTACAGCCTTCCAGGTAACTTACATAACTGGCTTCGTCTGCTATGAGCAAAGTGCGCTCAAACTGACCGGTGCCGGCTTCATTGATGCGGAAATAGGTGCTCAGCTCCATAGGGCATCTAACGCCTTTGGGAATATAACAGAAAGAACCGTCAGTAAAAACCGCAGAATTAAGGGCAGCGTAAAAATTGTCCGATTTAGGAACCACGGTACCCAGATATTTGCGCACCAGTTCAGGGTGTTCCTGGATAGCATCAGATATGGAACAAAAAATGATTCCTAACTCAGCAAGCTTTTTGGTGAAGGTGGTTTTTACAGAAACGGAGTCTACCACCACGTCCATTGCTACCCCGGAAAGACGTTTTTGTTCATCCAGAGAAATACCTAACTTCTCAAAGGTTTTGAGTAGCTCAGGGTCTACCTCGTCCAGGCTATCTAAAGTTTTTTTCTTTTTGGGAGCAGCATAATAGGATATAGCCTGAAAATCAGGTTTGGGATAATTAATGTTGGCCCAGTTGGGTTCATTCATCTTTTCCCATTTCCTGAAAGCATCCAGCCGCCATTCGGTCATCCATTCCGGTTCATTCTTTTTGGCCGAAATAAAACGGATAATATCTTCATTGAGGCCCGGAGGGGCTTTATCTGATTCAATATCCGTATAAAAACCGTACTTGTATTCAGATCCTGTTACTTCCTGTAATAACTTTTCTTCGCTCATACTTTCCTTTCTTCTCTCAGTTATACGGCAAAACTTTCACCGCATCCACACGTGCGTGAAGCATTGGGGTTATTGAAGCTAAAGCCTTTACCATTGAGGCCACCACTATATTCCAGCGTGGTACCGGCCAGGTATAAGAAGCTTTTCTTGTCAATAATGATCCGTACACCGGCATCTTCAAAAACCTTATCGCTTTCTGTTAACTCGGTATCCAAATCCAGTTTATATGAAAGGCCACTGCAACCTCCGCTGGATACACCTACGCGGACGTATGAGTTTCCAAGCTCCTGACCTTCCTCAAGCATCAACGCCTCAAGTTTCTTTTTGGCTGATTCAGAAACCTTTATCATAACGATTTAGAATTAGTATAAATAAATGCAAAATTACTAAATAAGATCCAGCGAGCCATAGAATCATCCACCCAACTATTTCCTCATAAACTAAGTGGATGTTAACGCATACAAACCAAGTCTTCCAGATGAGAGTAAATACTTTATTTTTGTTAATTGGCCCTAATTTGCTCTGCTTAAAACAGTGAATTTATTTGCTCAAAATAACACTTTGGTATGGATCGGATTGATCAGCTTGATTTTTCCAAAACTGATGATGGGTTGTGAGCCTAAAGTGAACCTGGGGGGTAGTATTAGTTTTTGTTCCGGAAACAACATAATCCTTAATGCTTCGTATCCCAATTCTGTGTATTTGTGGAGTACGGGTCAGGTTACCCCTACTATTACAGTTTCCACTTCAGGAACTTATTGGGTGTCAGTAACCAACTCTTGTGGAAACACAAGAGATACCATTGATGTATATGTTGACCAACCTCTTAACATAAACCTGGGCAATAATAAAACTATTTGCAAAGGCTCAACCCTTACACTTACACCGCCTTTTTCACCATCCTATCAATATACATGGCAGGACGGCTCTCAGGGAAGTAGTTTTACGGTTACTCAGGCCGGCACTTATCATGTAACAGTGCAGAATTCCTGTGGAGTTTTTTCAGATACCATCAGTATTACGGAGGAAGACCCTCCTGTTGTAAACCTGGGGCCGGATATTTTTAAATGCGATAATTCGCCCGTTACCCTGGATGCCGGAATACAGGCCTCACCCGTAAGATGGAGTACAGCTCAAAGTGGAAGGTTTATAACGGTGTCCAATACGGGAACGTATTGGGCTTTTGTGCGGAATGCCTGTGGTACATTTTATGATTCTGTAGATGTGTATTACTCTAAGGGGCCAACTCTTAACCTGGGAAATACTATACACCTTTGTATAGGTGGCACCATTACCCTTGATCCGGGCGCTGGTACCCAGGCCAGTTATTTATGGAGTACCGGAGCTCAAACACCTACTCTTACCGTAGGTAGCCCCGGAACCTATTGGCTGCGTTTAACGGATGCCTGTGGGGTTTTTTACGATACGGTGAATGTAGTGCCGGCAGGTCCGGCCAATGTAAACCTCGGTCCGGATACAGCAATTTGCAGGGGTCAGTCCATCACTCTTAATGCCGGCTTTCCGGGCAGCAAATATCAATGGAGCGTAGGGTCCTTCCAACGAACTATAACTGTAGATTCAGCCGGTGTGTATTGGGTGGGGGTAGATAATGGGTGTGGTTACCGTTATGATTCTATTGAAATAATTGAAATAATTCCTCCGCGTGATTCTTTGCCGGATACACTTACTGTATGTCCCGGTAGAATAAGAACGGTGGATGCCGGATATTGGGGGCCTAATACCAATTATATATGGGATGATAATAGCACCGGACGCACCCATGATTTTGGTTTCCCGGGACTTCATTGGGTTACTGTAAGCAATCCCTGTGGTGTTTTTACAGACACGTTTGCACTTAAGAATGACCAACCTTATGTTCTGAATCTGGGTCCTGACACTACTCTTTGCGAGCCCTATTATGATCTTTTTGCAGGTAAGCTAACACCTTATGATACTGTGGTATGGTCTACCGGTGACTCTGCTGTTGCAGACCTCAGGGCAATCAGCACAGCCGTTTATTGGGTGGAGGTGCGTAATACCTGTGGTATTTTCAGGGATAGTGTGAGGGTGGTGCTTCTAAAGCCCAATTCAGGTATTAAATCTGGCGGAAGCGATATCTGTGAAGGGGATACTATGCAACTTTGGGTCTTAAATCAACAGGAAACCAATTATTTGTGGAGTACAGGCGATACTACTTCTGCTATTAGTATTACACAAGCGGGTACCTATTGGGTTGACATTTCTAATTTATGTGACACTATTTCCGATACTATTACTATTTATAAAGATCACCCAATTGTTTTTTCCCTGGGCCCGGATGATACTATTTGTCAGGGAGATATAAGGGTTTTGGATGTAAGTGGTGCCGGAGCTGATTCAGTAATCTGGAATACGGGTTTAAGAACAACGGTTTTACCCGTTGACTCCAGCGGCACGTATTGGGTGGAGATGTATAATGCCTGCGGTCTGTTTACGGATACGGTCCATATAGAGGTGAAGCCGCAACCACAAAGGAAATTGCAGCCGGTTAATTTTTGTACAGACACCACGTATACCTTGGATGCCAGCCAGAGTGTGCCATCTGCTTATTTATGGAATAATGGTGCCCAAACACCTACATTAACTATCTCTCAGGGAGGATGGTATTATGTGGATATTACCAATAGTTGTGGTACCATACGAGATTCGGTTTTCGTCACTGCGGAACAGTATATTCCTCAGTTTAACCTTGGAAAGGATACAGTCTTCTGCCAGGGTTCAATAACGCTTGATCCCGGAACTTATACAGGCGCCAGCTATCTGTGGCAAAACGGGTTAAGGAGCCCTACCTTAATAGCCAATCGTTCAGGCACCTATTTTGTAAAAGTTGAAAACAGTTGCAATGCCCGTTGGGATACAATCAATGTTCTGATAACCGGGCCACCCAAGCTTATACTAGGTACTGAGGTGAGGTTTTGTTATACCAACACCTTTACATTAAATGCCCAAAATCCAGGCTGTGACTATTTATGGAATACGGGTGATACTACACAATCCATTGTGGTGGATACCAGTGGCACATTCTGGTGCACCATCAGCAACCCCTGCGGGGTTTTAACCGATACGGTGGAAGTAATTATTGAATACGACCTTGACGATCTTGACCTGGGTCCGGATACACTTATTTGTGAGGGAGAGACGTTGACGCTGCATACCCGGTACCCGGATACCCGAACCGTGTGGCAGGATGGTTCAGGAGAAGAGTTTTTTCAAGTAACACAGACCGGGTTGTACTGGGTAGAGTTATTCAACACCTGCGGGCAGTGGGAGGATAGTATTTATGTAGAAGTAGAAGGTGTGCCCGTATTTACTTTGGGACCTGATACCGGCATATGCATAGACGATGGAAACTTGCGGCTTACCGGTCCTCAGGGTATGAGCAGCTACCTGTGGAGCAATGGCGAACAAACCCGTGAAACTGTGTTTTTACAGCCCGGGAAGCACTGGCTTACTGTGACCAATTCCTGCTTTTCGTATACAGACACTATTTATGCCGAATTGGAATATCCGATTGATGTGGATCTTGGACCGGACACAAGTTTCTGTGAAACGGAAATGTATTGGCTGGACAGCCGGGTAGAAAATTACACCGTAAGATGGGAAAATGGATCTACCGGCAGGTATCGTGAACTTTCGTCCACTGGAATGTACTGGGCCAGAGTACGCAATAGTTGTGGGGTTTTTTATGATACCGTATCCGTGAGGTTTGATGAAATACTTACGCCTCCTGTAGTAGATACCTTGATCTGCAGGGATGATTCTGCATTGGTGGACCTCACCAACCTTGCATATGACTTTAAATGGTTTGATGGAAAAACGCAAAAAGTGCGGACTTTTACAGAAGCAGGTATATACCCTCTATATATATCCAATAAATGTGGAACTTTTGAGCAGTTGTACCTGGTAAGTTTATCCAATTGTGACTGTCCGCTTTTTGTGCCCAACAGCTTTACACCTAATGGAGATGGGCTTAATGAAAAATTCAGGATAGGGCACAGTTGTATGCTGAAGCAATACTATCTTCAGATTTTTGACCGTTGGGGGATGCTGGTGTTTGAGACCAATGACCCGGCAGCGGAGTGGGACGGAACTTTTAAAGGAGACCGGATGTCCCCGGGGGTATATTCCTATCAGTTGTACTATGAGTGGAATGTATATCAGTCGGACCGGCAAAAAACAAAACACGGTACCATAAGCTTATTGCGGTAAGGACAATTCCTTTTGGTAATTTTGCCGCATGAGTGAAAATCAGAACGAAGAGTTTACGCCCTTATCGGAGTTGGGAGAGTTTGGCCTTATTGATCAATTGACCCAAAAATTCCCTCTGCAAAATGCTTCTTCTATTAAAGGTATAGGAGATGATGCAGCGGTTATTGAAATGCTGGATAAGCAAACCGTGGTAAGTACAGATATGCTGGTAGAAGGTGTGCATTTTGATTTCACCTATGTTCCTCCCCAGCATTTAGGATACAAGGCAGTGGTAGTAAATCTTTCTGATATCTATGCTATGAATGCCAGGCCTACCCAGATAGTGGTAAGCATTGCCATCTCCAATCGTTTTAGTCTTGAGTTTGTAGATAAGATCTATGAAGGTATCCGGGCTGCCTGTAATTTTTATGAGGTAGACCTGGTAGGAGGAGATACTACTTCATCCTTCTCCGGGCTTATCATAAGTATTACGGCTATTGGGCAGGTAGATGAAAAAGCTGTGGTGTATCGAGATGGAGCAAAAACTACAGACCTCTTAGTGGTATCAGGCGATTTGGGAGGAGCTTATATGGGTTTACAGCTTCTGGAAAGGGAGAAATCTGTGTTTGAATCGGATAAGAATATGCAGCCGGATCTGGAGGGGTATGAATATGTTTTGCAACGCCAGCTCAAACCGGAAGCCCGCAAAGATGTACCGGAAATACTGGAAGCTTTGGATATTAAGCCTACATCAATGATCGATATTTCAGACGGGCTGAGTTCTGAAATATTGCACATATGCCGTCAGTCAGGGGTGGGCATGCGTTTACATGAAGATAAAATACCCATAGACCCTACGGTGTATAAGCTTTGTGAGGAGTTTGATCTTACCACTACTACCGTGGCTCTAAGTGGAGGTGAAGATTATGAACTTCTTTTCACCATTGATCTCCAGGATTATGAAAAGATCAAAGGAAACCCCAATTTTACGGTTATCGGTCATGTGGTGGATGAATCGGAAGGAGCTAACCTCTTTACCCGTGATGATAAGGCTATTCGCCTAACCGCCCAGGGCTGGGATGCGATGCTTAAAAAGGACTAAACCTTAGTTCGCATTCAGGAATTTCCGAATTGATGCTAAAACAATCTCTTTATCTTCAATGTGAGACATATGCCCGTTTTCTGTTATGCAGGGAGTTACTCTTTCAGCTTGTAGCTGAGGTTCGAGAACCGAAAAGGGTAGAATAGGGTCATGCCGCGCTGCAATAAACAGTACCGGATAGGGTGCAAAATGAAGTAAAACTTCCCGGTCCGGGCGGATCTTCATCCCTTCCAAAGCAGCTACGATTCCCTGTGGAGAGGTTTTTAGAGCTTCCTTCTTAATGGTGTTTACGGTTTCGCGCAGCGCAATCCGGTTTTTGGGGCGAAATAAATTAGGAATGCTTTTCCGTACAAAGCTTTTTGGGTTTTCTTTAACCAGGGCTATAGCCCGGTTGCGATCGGTTTTCTTTTTAGCTGAGTCAGCCCGGGCGGTTGAGTTCTGAAGAATAATACCCCGAATATGATCCGGGTATTTCTCCGCAAAAGCGAGGGCAGCATACCCCCCCATTGAGTGCCCCGCCAGGAAAACCTTTTTCAGTTTTAAGATATTCACTAAAGCCTTTATCACCTCAGCCATATCTTCCATGGTGTGGATATACCCCAGGTTCTCGGAATCGCCATGCCCGGGAAGGTCTAAAGTAATAGCCCGGTATTTTTTAGGCAAGCCCGTAATGAGGTCTTTCCACATGGATTGGTTTTCTAAAAAACCGTGTAGAAAGATCACGGCAATACCGGGGCCCGGGTCTGTGTAACTAAAGCTGGCGGAACGGTATAAAAAACTTGGCATAAACAGTTACACCCTTAAATTATTCAGGAGTTCATGGCTTCTTCTATCTCTTCCACTTCTTTAGGAATAGCAGCAGTCATATTCAGATTCTCTTTTTCGCCAATTACAATATCGTCCTCAATCCTGATCCCGATCCCTTCCTCAGGAATATAAATACCGGGCTCGCAGGTAAAGGCATTGCCCACTTCCATTTTAGCCGTCCACAATCCTGAATCATGCACGTCCAGACCAATATAATGCGAAGTACCGTGCATAAAGTATTTCTTATAAGCAGGCCAGTCCGGATTTTCATTTTTCACATCCGTTTTGTCAATCAGACCAAGTTGGAGCAGTTCATCGGTCATTAGCTTACCCACCTCTTTATGATATTCATGTAATTGGTTGCCGGGTCGCAACATTCCCAAAGAAGTTTTTTGCACCCGGAGCACGGCATTATACACTTGCTTTTGCCGCTCTGTAAAACGCCCGTTTACCGGAAATGCGCGGGTAACGTCAGAAGCGTAATTGGCATACCAGCACCCACAGTCAAACAGAACCAATTCACCAGCATTGCAAGTGTCATTATTTTCCACGTAATGCAATACGCAGGCGTTTTCACCTGAGGCAATGATGGGGTCATATGAAAATCCATCTGCTTGATTACGAATGTATTCATGAAGGAATTCAGCTTCTAATTCGTATTCCTTAACACCAGGTTTCATGAATTTAAGCACCCGGTTAAAAGCTTTGGCATTAATGTCTGAAGCTCTTTGCAAAAGCTCAATCTCAAGTGGCGACTTTACCGCCCGTATCCGGTGCATAAAGGGCTCGCTACGCTGGTAGTTATGCAATGGATATTTTCCCTTTATCCATTCGCGGAAACGGTCATCACGAGTTTGTACCTCTGATGATTTACGCAAATGCTCGTTGGTGTTGAGGTATACATTTTCAGCCTGACTCATGAGGTTGGCCAGGGTAACCTCCATATCCTTCAGCCACATTATATTTTGGATACTGGACACTTCAGTTCCTTCCTTTTTATCCAGTTTAGCACCTTCCCAGCGAGCAATGTGATCATTGGTTTCTTTTAAAAACAGGATTTCACGGTGCTTTGGGTCAAAAGCATCGGGAAAAAGCACCAATACACTTTCCTCCTGATCCGCTCCAGATAAATAGAACATATCCTTATTCTGAATAAACTTCATATTGCCATCCGCATTGGAAGGCATAATGTCGTTGGAGTTGAATATGGCAATGGAGTTGGGCTTCAGATACTTGATGAAACGTTGCCGGTTTTCCGTGAATAGTCGGGAAGATATTTTATCGTATTTCATAATCCTGATTTGAGGGAGCAAAGTTAGAAAAGTGAGGCAAGGGGCCATCCCGCAGAGCGGTTTTTGTATAATCAATCTAAATAAAGGTTTTATTTGATAGGGGAGGCTTTGCGCTGTACTTTTGTTTGTCCTTAAATAAAACTCAATTGTTCTATGTCGTCTCAGTCGGGAATGCTTAAGTCTTCCATCGGAAGAAAAGTTGCGATGGCGCTTTCAGCCTTATTTCTCATTATATTTCTGATTCAGCACTTCACCATTAACGTTACTTCTGTGTTTAGTGCAGAAACGTTTAATGAGCTGTCTCACTTTATGGGAACCAATCCATTAGTGCAATTTGTGTTGCAGCCCATCCTTATGTTTGGTGTGGCTTTTCACTTTATAATGGGTTTTATACTTACCGCACGGAACAACAGTGCACGCGATGTAAAATATGCCCGCTACAATGGTGCAGCCCACTCCAGCTGGATGTCGCGTAATATGGTTTGGAGTGGTTTGTTCATCCTTTTTTTCCTGGGCTTTCACTTTTACGATTTCTGGATTCATGAGATAAACTACAAATACATTGAGTTTAATCCGGAAGATCCCACTCGTTATTATGGCGAGGTGGTTGAGATGTTCCATAACCCTGTTCGGGTGGTCATATATGTGCTTGCTTTTGTATTTCTGGCCCTTCACCTATTGCACGGCTTTGAATCTTCATTCCAGTCGTTGGGAGCCCGGCACCCCAAATACACACCGGCCATTCAGAAATTTGGAAAGTTTTACGCCATTTTTATTCCTGCCGGCTTCGTTTTTATTGCGGTGTACCACTATATAAATTCTTTGTAAGCTAAGATCCTATGTCAGTATTAGATTCTAAGATACCTTCCGGTCCTATAGCCCAAAAATGGACTAACCATAAGAATAATGTAAAGCTGGTAAATCCGGCCAACAAGCGTAATATCGATGTAATTGTTGTCGGTACCGGTTTAGCCGGTAGTTCTGCTGCGGCCTCACTGGCCGAGATGGGTTACAATGTCAAGGCATTTTGTTTTCAGGATTCACCTCGCAGAGCACATTCCATTGCTGCCCAGGGTGGTATTAATGCGGCAAAAAATTACCAGAATGATGGTGATTCGGTGTATCGTCTTTTTTATGATACAGTAAAGGGAGGAGATTACCGCTCACGTGAGGCCAATGTATATCGTCTGGCTGAGGTATCTGCCAATATTATTGACCAGGCAGTGTCACAGGGTGTTCCTTTTGCCCGCGATTATGGAGGCCAGCTGGACAACCGTTCTTTCGGGGGAGTTCAGGTGAGCCGTACCTTCTATGCTAAGGGACAAACCGGACAGCAACTATTGCTGGGAGCATACTCTGCACTTTCCCGCCAGATATCCAAGGGAAAAGTAAAAATGTACAACCGTCATGAAATGATGGACGTGGTAATGGTGGATGGTAAATGCCGCGGAATCATTGCTAAAAACCTGGTTACGGGAGAGCTGGAGCGTCACAGCGGACATGCCGTATTGCTTTGTTCCGGAGGTTATGGAAACGTATTTTTCCTTTCAACCAATGCTATGGGTTCCAACTGCTCCGCAGCCTGGAGGGCTCATAAGAAAGGTGCTTTCATGGCTAACCCGTGTTACACCCAGATTCACCCTACCTGTATTCCGGTATCCGGAGATCACCAGTCTAAGCTTACGCTGATGTCAGAGTCTTTGCGTAACGATGGAAGAATATGGGTGCCAAAGAAAAAAGAAGATGCCGAGGCTATCCGTGCCGGCAAAAAGAAACCAACCGATCTTAAGGAAGACGAAAGAGATTACTACCTGGAACGCAGGTATCCCTCCTTTGGAAACCTGGTGCCGCGTGATGTGGCTTCACGGGCGGCTAAGGAGCGTTGCGATGCTGGCTTTGGGGTAAACAAGACGGGTGAAGCCGTATACCTTGATTTTGCATCTGCGATAACCCGCTATGGTAAAACCGAAGCTAATGTTCAGGGCCTTGAAAACCCTTCTGATGCTGAGATCCAGAAACTGGGTAAACAAGTGGTGGAAGCCAAATACGGGAACCTCTTTGAGATGTACGAAAAGATCGTGGATGACAATCCGTATGAAACACCGATGATGATCTTTCCAGCTGTACACTATACCATGGGTGGTGTGTGGGTAGATTACAATCTGATGACTACTGTACCCGGCTTATATGCTTTGGGGGAGGCTAATTTCTCAGATCATGGAGCTAACCGTTTAGGTGCTTCTGCCCTGATGCAGGGTCTGGCGGATGGTTATTTTGTTATTCCTTACACCATTGGTAATTACCTGGCAGATGAAATCCGTACCGGTGCTATTCCAACCGATACTGCTGAGTTTGAAAGATCAGAAAGAGAAGTTAGTGACCGCATTGACCACTTGTTGAGCAATAATGGAGCGCATTCGGTAGATCATTTCCACAAGAAGCTTGGAAAGATCATGTGGGATAAATGTGGTATGGCCCGCAACGCGGAAGGGTTGAGACAAGCTATGCAGGAAATACAATCTTTACGCACCGATTTCTGGAAAGATGTGAAAGTTCCAGGTACCAGAAACTCTTTTAACCCTGAGTTGGACAAAGCCCTTCGGGTAGCGGACTTCCTTGAACTGGGAGAGTTGATGTGTAAAGATGCTCTTATTCGTGAAGAATCGGCCGGAGGACACTTCCGGGAAGAATATCAAACCGAAGAAGGTGAAGCATTAAGGCGTGATGAAGAATTTACTTTTGTATCGGCTTGGGAGTATAAA
The DNA here is from genome assembly GCA_965212245.1 of Owenweeksia sp. Taxonomy (GTDB): domain Bacteria; phylum Bacteroidota; class Bacteroidia; order Flavobacteriales; family Schleiferiaceae; genus CAKZNE01. The sequence continues at coordinate 1,426,459 of OZ243107.1, forward strand.
GGCGAACCAAAAGATGCCGAATTGCATAAAGAAGAATTGAAGTTTGAGAATATTGAATTAAAGACCAGAAGTTATAAGTAGGGTTTTGCTCTGCGTTTAAAAGACTTACACATGGATTTAAAATTAAAAGTTTGGCGTCAGCCTAGTCAGAGAGACAATGGAAAACTGGAAGATTACCAGGTTTCCGGTATAGATGGTGATATGTCCTTCCTGGAAATGATGGATATTCTCAATGAGCAATTGATTGAGAAAGGAGATGAGCCCGTAGCGTTTGACCATGACTGTCGTGAGGGTATTTGTGGAATGTGCTCCATGCAGATCAACGGAGAGCCACATGGTCCTGAAAAAGCTACCACCACCTGTCAGTTGCATATGCGCAAGTTTAAAGATGGAGATACGATATACATTGAACCCTTTAGAGCTAAGGGTTTTCCGGTGTTAAAGGACCTGGCGGTAGATCGCTCTGCGTTTGACCGCATCATACAGTCGGGAGGTTACATTTCTGCCAATACATCAGGAAATACACTGGATGCCAATGCAATTCCGGTAGAAAAGGAAAAAGCAGATATGGCGTTTAACGCGGCTACATGTATTGGTTGCGGAGCTTGTGTAGCTGCCTGCCCCAACGCTTCTGCTATGCTGTTCGTGTCGGCTAAAGTTTCTCAGCTGGCCTTATTGCCGCAAGGAAAAGTCGAGGCATCTGACCGTGTACAGAATATGGTGCGGCAGATGGATTTGGAGGAGTTTGGTAACTGCTCCAACGTAGGAGCCTGCTCTTTGGAATGCCCTAAAGAAATCTCTTTAGACAATATTGCACGTATGAACCGTGAATATATGAGTGCTTCTGTTTCGGCCCGCAAATAAAACCAAAACCTTATTTTAAAACATCAGCCCTTATCTGAAATAGCAGATAAGGGTTTTTTTATGAGTAGAAATGAAAAACGGAAGGCGCAAGCCTTCCGTTTAGTTCCTTCCTTAACAAGGTATACTTGGAATTTGTAGATTACTAACCCTATTTCCCTAAAAATGAAGAATCCTCGTTAAGTGGAACTAAAATTAATCAAAAAAACCGTATCTCCAAGTTTTTTAATCGTTTTCTCAATAAAAAAGGCCGCCTGAAAGAGGCGGCCCAACGAAAACTAAAACATAAAAATGAAAAAACTTTACAAGCTCTTCACTTCAAATATATAATAAATTTAGTGTAATTAATAAAATTAGACCAACAAAAAAACCACTAATGGGCTTAGAGTGCAACCATTTACACCTTCCAAAATGAATTTATCCACAAAGAATTGTGAATTTGACTTGTAATTTTAAAAATGATCCGTTAAATTTGTTATATATTTAGGTGTTAGCGACAATTTACCTAAACATCCGAAGTTTCTATTAGGTGTTATTTGGTTAGTAATCTTGAAAGGGTCTTACTGTGTAAGGCCCTTTCTTTTTGCCCGAACCTGAAAACTGAGAAAATGAATGAACTTAATATCACCTTAGCACAGCCTTACTTGCATTGGGAGCAACCGCACCTGAATCGCAAACATTTTAATGCACTTTTAAAAGAGATTCATTCTACCGATTTGATCCTGTTGCCGGAAATGTTTAGCACTGGGTTTACCATGAAACCGTTAGACCTGGCGGAACCTGAAGATGGTGTTACCGTAAACTGGATGAAAGATCTGGCCCGGGAAAAGGAAGCAGCGGTTTGTGGTAGCCTAATTATATCCGAAGAGGAGGCTTTCTACAACCGGCTTTTCTTTGTTCTTCCGGATGGCAGCATTAAAACGTATGACAAGCGACACTTATTTACCCTGGCCGGAGAAGAAAAAATATATACCGGGGGAAGTAAACGTTTGTTGGTCCAATATAAGGGTTGGAAGATCTTACCTTATGTATGTTATGACCTTCGTTTTCCGGTATGGTGCCGCAATACAGAGGAGGCTGAATTGATGATTTTTGTAGCCAACTGGCCCCAACGGAGGTCACAGGCCTGGAAAAGTCTTTTAAGAGCTCGTTCTATTGAAAACATGTGTTATGTAGCTGGAGTGAACCGGGTGGGTAACGATGGAAATGACGTTTTTCACTCGGGGGACAGCGGCTTGTATAATGAAATGGGTGAGCTGATCTCAAATTTCAAACCGGGCCAGGAGGAGGTAAAGACATATACCCTTAAAAAGGACGCTGTCCACGCTTCCCGGGAGCGTTTTTCTTTTTTAAAGGATCGGGATCAATTTCATCTTGAGATTTAATTACCCACTCCAGTTCCAGATCCCAATTGGCACGTACCTGAATACCTTCGGTATACTTCAATATTTTTTCGGGTTGCCTCCGTTCAAAATAACTTCCTGAAGTCCACTGCCCGTCATCATTCTCATCTACTACTAATTGTGCCTGATAACTGCCGGGCTTAAAGTTACGTAGCTTAATGAGGGTGTTTCCGCTAAACTTCTTCTCAAGGATTTTCTTTTTAGCCGGATCATAAATCTCCAATACATAAGAAGTGGCAGAATCTCCTGAAACACTAAAATCAAGGTTGCCTAAGTCATCCCGGCCCAAAGTGGTGAAGGACCAATCAGCCGAATCATTTGTAGTGGTATACCATCCCTTTATAGCGCCCTGCATCATTTTCACTTTAAAACTCTTGGGTCTTTTGGCCGGCAGCAGATAGGTCGTAAGCAAATCTTTCCCCAGAAAAGCCTGTGTAGAAAAAGTATCTTTTTGAAATACCCGAAAAGAATCTGCATTAGCTAAAAGAAGTGGGAGGTTACTGCTGAGAAGAATACTGTCCTGAACCCGTAGCTCAGTTTGTTCAACAGTGAACTTAAGCTTTGGTTTTTGGAATTCACGTAAAAACAAGCGCGCAGTATCATCAATGCCGTCATAACCACTTACCCGAAAAGACATTGAGTCTGCCTCTGCTTTAAACCAATAGGTAAGAGTATCCTTTTTAGGATTAAAGTCTAAGTAAACTGAATCGGGATCTGTTGATTTCTGAAGAGACTCGATCTTTATATCCGGTACGGGTTTGCTAAAGTTGAATGCAATTTGTCCGAAACCGGAATGACGCGCACCATAAAACTTATAGTCAGGCTCTGATTTAAAACTTCGCAACACCAATGATTCTAAAGTATCAGAAGTAAACACCAATGAATCATTAAAGGCCACCTTTTCACCACTACCATTAAGTTTAAAATCCCCTCTCTGATCGTCAAAAGCCAGAAGCATAAATTTAGATGCCTTTAAGTTTTCCATCTTAAAAACCCCGCCTTCCTGAAGATAGGCGTAATAGGTAGGGATTTTTTTGTAGGGCAATGAATCCAGGTCCAGAGTGTCTGAATTTATCTCGTAAAGAGCTACCAGGAGGTCTTTATCACCTTCGTTGGTATAGGCATCATATACCCGTCCGCTTACTTCTAAGCTATCAATGTAAGTACCCGTGCTGAAAACGTATTTGAAGTTCCGGTTTTCATTACCCTCGGTATAATCAGTAATGGAAGTGCCAAATGAAATGGTATAAGTGGTGTTGGCCAACAGGCTATCTTTCAGTTCAATGAAGATACGTCTTCCTTTCAATACTATTTCCGGCTTATTCTCCACCGGAGGCGATATCATAATTTGTTGTCCGGGACTTTTCAGGTTCAGGTATTCGTTAAAAACCAGTTCAATGGAACGCCCTTTAAAGCGGGTGCTGAAATTGGGCGGAAAGGCAGTGTCCAATACAGGAGCAATTGTGTCCCGGGGCCCTCCGGACGGACTGGCACGACTTGCGCAGGAGCTAAGAAAGGCTTCAAAAAAAACGAAGACCAAACCTAATATTAGCAGGGTAAGGGGAAATCTAAAGCGCTCCATTCAATAACTTTACTTTCGGGTTGCAAATATTGGCAATTTTTAAGCCAATCCTCTACAGGCTGCTTTCAGAATTTGATCAAGGGGCGTAAGCCAAAGTAAACAAAGATATTTTCAGAGCTGGTATTTCCAGCAATCTTGATGCGGCTGCCTCCAGGGTTGAACCTGTGGTAACCACATCATCCACCAGTAACACATGCCGGTCAGTCAGGTCTTCCGGCTGGTTTACTTCAAAAACATGTTCTACATTTAACCAGCGCGCAAAACGTGATTTGCGTGTTTGTGAAGAAGAACGGGTAACCCTGACGAGCTTATCTGTAATTACAGGTATACCCATAATTGTTGCGAGACCATTTGCTACAGATTCACTTTGATTATAACCACGCTTACTTTGCTTGGTGGGGTGAAGTGGCACGGGTAGAATGACGTCAATTCCTTTCGGAAAATCATCAGCTATTAAATCTGTTCCGGCCATACGGCCCAGCCTTACTCCTACCTCAGGAAAATTATTGTACTTCAAATTATGGATGAGTGATTGGACAATTCCTTTTTTTTGAAAATAGAGATAAGCGGTAGCCTTTTGAAAAGGGATACGGGCGGTAAAAAGATGGAAGATAGGGTTGTTGTATTGTTTGTGAAAGTTGGTTTTGGGTAGTTCAGCCAGACAATTCAGACAAATAAGTTTCTCCTGATTTACCAATGGCTGTGTGCATCCCAGGCAGACCTCCGGATAAAAAACACTTATAAAATCATGCAGCCATTGAACTTTCACGCTTTAATTTAATTTTGATGCTATAATTTAACCAAAATGAGCGAGAAAAAAACGGTAGACCGGAAAGGCGTGTATTACGTCTTGCTTATCGTCCTGTTGGGGCTGATCATCACCACCTTTTTTTTATACCGGTACCAGGAAGATAATAAGAACCTGGGAGTGCATAAACGGGTGCTGATGGAACGCCTGGCTGATGCTTTAACAGAGTATAAATCACTGAAGACAGAAAATGATAGCCTGAGCCGTCTGATCGAAGCAGACCAGAATCAGATCCTGAGTCTTATGGACAGTATTTCATACGTTTCCGTTCGTGATCGTGATAAGCTGGTAAGCTTTGAGGAGACTTTTGAACGCGTACGTAAAGAGTTGATTGGCCTGCGCTTTAAAGTAGATTCCTTAACTCTTGTAAACGATAGCCTGATCAATGAAAACCGGGCGATGAATGTCCGGGCCTCTCAACTGGAGAGCAGCAACAAAGAATTGGAAGGTGCCATTGCCAGTAATGCCGGTTTAAAGATTAATTCGTTTCGGGTGGATGCCATCAATGAAAAGAGAGGGACTGAGAATATTACCAGCAGTAACTTTTGGACGGATTACCTGAAAGTGTGTTTTACAGTAGTTGAAAATACCCTGGCTGAAAAAGGCTCCCGCCCAGTGTACATCCGGGTAATAAATCCAGACCGTACGATTATGACCAACAATGATAAAACGCAATTTATAGAATTGGAAAATGCACGGCTATTCTATACAATAAAACAGACCGTTGATTATCAGGGTTCTATATTGAACGAGTGTTACCAGGTGAAGCGTGAAGACTTTGATGAAGGTACTTACCTGGTGGAGCTGTATTTAGACGGTAAAAAACAAGCTTCGGCACAGTTGATACTGGATTAGAAGAAGGCCTTCACCTGCAAGCTTCCTAAATGTATCGGTAAGGTATCTTCACTGATGCGGCCGTTGTAATTCAAGCTTATTAAAAGGTTTTTACGAAGGGTACGTTGAAGTGTGAGGTTCCAGGTAGCGTTTTCTCCTGGTCTTAAGCCTTCCAGCATTTCAAAAGCAGCTGGATTATTACTGTTTCCACTAAAGGCATTTAAAATATAATTACCCTGCAGCAGCATCGAGAAAGTTTCGGCCAGGTTATAACTTAACTCTACACCAAAATCCTGTTTATTCAGACCAGTTGATTCTTCTGAGGTACTTCCGTTTTGATTACTCCAGTTGTACTTGCCTGTAATCACAAATTTATCTGCGGGCTGAAAAGCAAGCGAATATTCATTGGCTAGTTCATCAATACCAAAATTGCGTCTTTCAAAATTGCCTGAGCTGTTGTTTTTGGCAATAACAGCTACCTGTGTACGGAACAAAAGGGCTTGGGTAAACTGGTAGCGCAGACCCAGGTTATTCTCTACTATATACCTGCGCTCTATGCCAAAACTAAGCAGGTTGCGGCTATCGCTGGTGCGATACGTATAATCCATACCAAAGCGGGTGGAAGAGCGATTAAAGAAAACCGTATTGCGAAAAGAGTTATTTAAGGCTACAATAAGACTGTCGTTATAAATGGACTTAAAAGGGTTGAGGTTATTGGAATTTTCGGTGAGCAGTGTTTTCCGGTCCAGCTGATAATTAAACAGGATAGAAAATTGCGCCAGGGTTTTACGAAGGTCTTCTTTTTGTTTCCAATTGAGAGGGGCGTTTATATTGAGGTTTTCCCCGAACTTGTTTAAGCTGGTTCTTACAAATTCATTACTGGGTGTAAAAACCCGCACGTAACGGGCCAGGTCGGGAGTAGGGGCAATTTCAAATTCATCCAGTTCCTTTATACCATTGCCGTTGTAATCGGTGTGTGTATAAGTTCCGGTTCCGGCCGGAACCTCTACATAACTAAACGATCTGCGGGGTTCCGTACCAGCTCCGCTTTCATAAAAAGTGGTGCTCGTTATGGCGTTTCCCCAAAAGCGTTGGGTGTAATTGGCCCGGCTTGTGATGGTTTGTTCTACTATTTTTTCTTCTGGAAAAAACACTTTCAGATTTCGAATATTCCCGAATAATTGTACACGGCTGTTAAATGAAGTGACCCATGAGGAACGGAAACCATAGGCATTTACTTCAGAAAAATTCTGAAAGCGCCCCTCTGACGCTGTGTCGTCAAAACGCTTTAAAAAATACAGTTCCGCAAAACTTTCGGCTGTATCACCAATCCCCGTAAATAAACTGTATTCCAAAAAACGGTAACTGTTTTTCCTTAGCGTATCTGTACCGTTGCGTATTCTGCGGTTCAGCTCACCTTCGGAACGCAGCCCGATCCAAAACCCGGGTGTGAGGTAATGCGTGAAAGAACCATTTTCTCTGAAAAAGTCGGATTGACCCAGACTGTCTTTAGAACTAAGCCATGAAGCAGAAAACCCACCTACATCTTCAGCGGTTTTTAAACGGCCGGACAGCGTATTACGGAATCCGGAATAGCCCTTAAATGAAAGATGATCCAGATCATAGGCCAGCTGGCTGCTATCTCCTTTTATACCCAGTGTAGCCCCGCTAAGTTGTACGGCCCCGTCAAAATTTAAGGGGAGGTTCCAATCCCTGGCAAATTCAACGTTTCGTATCCGTTCAATAGTCCGGAAGTTTTCCTGGTTAAACTCATAGCGCAAAGCAGAAAACCATTCAGTTTTACCGAATTTTCCTTTAATGTCATATTCAAATTTACCGGCTCCACCTATATCGTTGGCTTCATCTTGGTCTGAGAACAGATTGAGATCGTTTTTACTTACCGCCAGGTCTACCCGCAATTTTTGATTATCCGTAATCAGAGCTTCAGTTTCAGCCGTAAGTATTTGCAACTGGTTGGGGGCGGTAAGTTGCTTTACGGGTTCATAAGCCCCCTGGGGTGCCCCGTTTAACGGGGGAACCCACCTGAAAACCCTTCCGTTGGCGTTGTTCTGCGCCTGTATATAATTACCGCGATTAGTACCCACAAAAGTGAAGGCAGCCTGGTAAAGAGTCAGCGTACTATCAATAGAGTACACCAGTATTGAATCTACACCCAGTGAGTCGGTAAGGCGATACAATACAATATCATCCCTGAAGGCAGAGGGTTGAATGGTAGACACCAAAGCTTCATCCAATTGATCTCCGGCATTACTTAGAATCTGTTTTTCTTGATCTGATAACTCCTGGGTAAGGGGTTGGTTTTTGCTGTCCTGTTCGGTGTAAAACTGAACACTGGTCTTAACCCGGTTATTCTCAAAGCCAGTACTTCCAAAAGCTACAGAGCGCAGGAAGTTTTGCTCGGTGTACTGGAATTCCACCACCACCCGGCTTTCTTTGGTAATAGGCCGGAGGGATGTAAAGGTAATTTCTCCCGCATTGTAATCTATCACATAATCATTCTGCTGGCCGCGCTTCATCAATATGCCATTGATGTACACCCGTTCTGAGCCTGAAATAATAATCACAAAGCGCTCACCATTAACGCCTACTAACTTATAGGGTCCCTGGTTACCTTCCTGCCCCTGAAATCGGTTTCGTGAAAACTTTCCCCGGGCTATACCACCTTGCGCAATAATAGGAATCCGGGCGTCATCACCTACCGGAACCCCGGTAAATACTCCTGCTCCACTGATGCGCTTGTCAAATTTCAGGAAATGGTTAGTGGTGGAGGTCATGTTGTAATCACCTGCACGTAAGAGGCCAAAATCAGTATTTTCCAGTTCAATATAAACCCGGTCAAACTCCCGTAATTGTTGAGTATAACCATCTGACTGAACGGGAATATTGTTATCTGTTATGGTGGCCCGGATCTCAGTGTTATTGCCCAGCATCCCTGACAGTTGCAGGTTGAGAGAACTATTAAGTACGGCATCCTGATTATTTCCAATGGAGATGCTCCGGCTGATGCTCCCTTTAGAGTTAAGGCCATCAAAAGGCTTAAAAGCAGTTTTTTCACCCGTTTCGTACAATTGGGGGTTTCGGAAATCGGTAATCTCCGGAATTATCAAATTAGTGTCTTTATTCCTGAAACGCTGGTTCAAATCGGCCGGCAATACCTGGTAAGCCAGGATGAGTGTATCCCGCAGAGGTTCCGGAAATAAGAGATAGCGGTAAGTTTTTCCCGCCAGCCGATATACATAAGGGAGTGTCTCTCTCCTGGTGTTTAATAGTTGAATACTGGCAAGTTGTACGGGTAAACTGTCAATCAATACACTATCAGTACCGGGTATTAAAAGCTTTTCTTTGTGCGGGCTCCAGGCCAGTTCGGTTTCCTGCCCCCTGACGAGCAGGGTCATCATGGCCATAATAAGAGTAAGTATGACGGGGGCTAGCCTCAAATTTGATGGAAAAACTTTCAATATTAGGGACTTCTTTCCACTTTTGTGCAAAGTTCAATGGATAAACGGGAATACGCTAAAATCGTATAAGTAAACGGCATTCCTTCCTAAATAACATAACTCATGAAGATCATCTCCTATAATGTGAACGGAATCCGGGCGGCCATGCGAAAAGGTTTTATAGACTGGTTGGTTGCTGCTGAACCGGATGTGATCGGCATCCAGGAAACCAAAGCTCAGCCGGACCAGATAGATACCACAGAATTGGAGGCCAGGGGATATCAAACCTATTTTCATAGTGCTGAGAAACGTGGGTACAGCGGGGTTGCTATTTTTACTAAGGTACGGCCGAACAATGTAGTTATGGGCTGTGGTATCGATTACATTGATCGGGAGGGAAGGATCATCAGGGCTGATTATGACGACTTTTCTTTTTTGAGTGTATACTTTCCTTCTGGCAGCAGTGGAGATCATCGGCAGGAAATTAAAATGAGTTTTTTAAAAGACTTTCAGTCGTATATCAATGCGCTTAAAAAAGAAACACCTAACCTTATCATTGGCGGGGATTACAACATCTGCCATAAGGCTATTGATATCCATGACCCGGTTCGCAACGCTACCTCCTCTGGCTTTCTCCCCGAAGAAAGGGAGTGGGTAAGTGGCTTTATTGAGAGTGGTTTTATTGATACCTTCCGGGTGTTTAATAAAAACCCGGATAATTATTCATGGTGGAGTTATCGTGCTAACGCCCGTTCTAATAATAAGGGTTGGCGTATAGATTACCATATGGCTTCAGAACCTTTGCGGCCACGCCTTAAGCGGGCGGCTATTTTGCCGGAAGCTAAACATTCGGATCATTGCCCTATTGTGGTGGAAATAGGCTGAGCTTATTAACACCGGCCTTTTCTTAACTTTTCAGGGAACTCTCTTTCCGGTTTTCGGAAGCCGCTACTTTCGTAGGACGTAAAAGTATTATCTCATGCAGCGCATTGCTATATTATTGGTAACGGTTCTCTCCTTGAGCTCCTGTGTGTCAAGTAAAATCCACAAAGAACTTCAGTCTAAGTGTAAGGCTATGGAGGTTGAAAACACAGATCTCCGCAAGGAAAATGAAGAACTTACGGCACAGCTTCAACAAAGTGAGTCGAAATTGGCTCGTCTTAAAAAGGAAATGGAGCAAATAAAGAAGGATACCCTGGTGTTAGCTTCTAAATTCCGCAAGCTTAAAGGTGACTTTACGGACCTGAACAAGAGCTATGAGTTTTTACTGGAAAACAACAATGCATTGCTGGCCAGTAACCAAAGTGAGAACAAGAAGCTGATGGACCGGCTTAACAAGCTTCAAACCGAACTACAGGCTAAAGAAGATTCATTGAACACAGAGCAAGACCGGATGGCCTACCTAAGCCAGGAGTTGCAAAAGCGTGAAGCACGTGTGTATGAATTGGAATCACTTATTGCCCGAAAAGATTCAACCGTAAATTATGTGCGCAAGCGCATTTCAGATGCACTGCTTAATTTTAATGGAAAGGGGTTGACGGTTGAACAGCGCAATGGAAAAGTATACGTGTCTCTGGAAAACAGTTTGTTGTTTCCCAGTGCCAGTTGGACGGTTGATCAGAAAGGAAAACAAGCCTTAGAGCAGTTGGCTGTGGTTCTGGCGGAAAATCCTGACCTTAATGTGATTGTGGAAGGGCATACCGATGATGATGCGTTTAACGGGCGTACTGCAGTAAAAGACAACTGGGATCTTTCCGTAATGCGGGCTACTTCTATTGTGAAAATACTCACCGCTAATCCCGGTGTGGACCCGAAGAAGATCACTGCAGCCGGCCGTAGTGAGTATATTCCACTGGCTTCCAATGATTCTCCTGAGGGTAAAGCCAAAAACCGCAGAACGGAAATTATTATCACCCCCAATCTGGGTGAGCTTGTAGAACTGCTGGAAGAAGTAAAATAGTTTACTAGAAACTTAGCATAAGCTTTACACCAGTCCCTCCTAAACTGAAGTTGAAAGCGGATGTTGGCTGTGCTTGTCTCAGGGAAGAGTTATAAATGCCAATACCTGTTTTAGCTTCTCGTGAAGCGGCCAGATTAAAAGGTACGCTTAGCGTTAAGCAACCCACTCCCGCAAGGGCTATCATTGGGTTTATCTCCTGGTTTGGTATTACCAGGGATGCACCTATATATCCCAGTCCCAAAAAACCGGCTATTTTAAACCAGTTTCCAAATACCTTATAGCCACGTGCTTCTTTCAGATAAGCATAAGCCTCCGGGTTAATCTTAACCACCTTTGATACACCCTGCAGCGTGAGGGGCTGGCCCTGAAAGATGTATTGGGTTGAAAAGAGTGGATTTTTAATGGTAATAGTGCTGTCGGTGGTTTGGGCGGACAGCTTTAACGCCAAAACTGATAAGATAAATAGGGTAATTGCTTTCCGCATAATGAAATAGCTAAAGTTAACGGGCAATATATTTAACCGAACAGGTGGGTGAACACCTCCTCAATTTTGCCACATTGCGTTACCTTAATGGCGTATTGTCCGGATTTTACTTTGTTATGGGAGCTGATAAAAATCTCCTCCATACCCATCTTCTCCGCTTCGCTGATACGCTGTTCAATACGTGAAACCGGCCTTATTTCCCCGGAAAGACCCACCTCTGCCGCAAAGCAGGTTTTAGGAAGCAAGGGCATATCTTCATTAGAAGAAAGGATGGAGGCGACCACTGCAAGATCAATAGCCGGATCATCAACACGGATGCCCCCCGTAATATTCAGGAAAACATCTTTGGCACCCAGGCGGAAGCCACACCTTTTTTCCAGTACAGCCAGTAGCATATTTAGCCTTCGGGTATCAAATCCGGTGGTGCTGCGCTGAGGTGTACCGTATACAGCTGAGCTTACCAGAGCCTGTATTTCAATGAGCATGGGGCGTATACCCTCCAGGGTAGAAGCAATCGCATTCCCACTTAAATCACTGTCTCTTTTGGATAGTAAAATATCGGATGGGTTGGCAATTTCCCGTAAACCGCTGCCCTGCATTTCATAAATACCAATCTCAGCGGTGGAACCAAAACGATTTTTATGAGCCCTCAGAATACGGTAAATATGATGGCGATCACCCTCAAACTGCAAAACGGTGTCTACCATATGCTCCAGTATTTTAGGACCGGCCAGTTGACCATCTTTGGTGATATGGCCAATCAGAATGAGCGGAGTACCGGTTTCTTTGGCAAATTGAATAAGTTCAGAGGCACATTGACGGATCTGAGAAACGGAGCCGGGAGTGGAATCCAGTAATTCGGAGTGTAAAGTCTGTACGGAATCAATAATTACCACGTTTGGCTCTGTCAATGTAATTTGCTGAAAGATCTCCTGTGTTTTGGTGGCCGTAAGCAAGTAGCAATCCTCGTTGTTGATGCCTACCCGTTCTGCCCTCAGTTTAACCTGCTGCTCACTCTCTTCGCCAGATACATACAGGCACCGCATAGTAAGCTTCAACGCTACCTGCAGCATCAGGGTAGATTTTCCAATACCGGGCTCACCACCCACCAGAGTAACTGAGCCTGGCACTATTCCACCACCCAGTACCCGGTCCAGTTCATGATCCGTGGTGCTGAAACGTTGGGTTTCATCGGTTTGAAGGGTGTTAATGCGATGTGCTTTAGCCGTTTTTAGCGGAGAGGAAGATGAGGTATTTTGCCAGGGTGTTTTAGTAGCAGTGGTAGAAATCACTTCTTCCACAATGGTATTCCATGCATTACATTTATTGCACTGCCCCATCCACTTACTATGTTGCGCACCGCAATTCTGACAAAAAAATGTGGTTTTGGACTTAGCCATCGTTACTTAACTCGGTAAGGTTACGGGCCTTGCGTTGTCTGCGCAGGCGGTACATCACGCCCATTGCCACAAAACCAGCAATAAGGGTCATTACCGTTTGTCCGGTATGCACCAAGGTAGCAAAACTCAGTGCGTCATCTGCCGCAATACCAATTATGCCCATACCTACCATAGCAAAATAATGAAAAGTACCAATACCACCGGGTGAAGGTGCTATAATACCCAATGCCCCCACAATAACCACAAACAAACCGCTGGAAGGGTTAATACCGCTGGTGCTGGGCAAAGCAAACACTACAATATAACTCATCAGGAAATACATTGCCCAGATAAAAAGCGTATGAAAAAGGAAGAGGGTTTTATGTTCAATACGCTTAAAGGATTTTAGTCCTTCTTTAATGCCCAGCCAAAACTCTTTTACCTTTCCATAAACCGGGTGCTCCCTGAATTTATTTCTGAAAAAATAGAATACCAGCAGTGCTCCGAAAACAACTGAAACCAAAGTGAGCTTCCACCAAAGTCCTGAATCACTCTCCTCACCGGTATCTGCGTTCATGGTTTCCTCAAAAAAGGCCATAATCTTACCGTATTCAAGATATAGAGTGAGTAGAGCCAGGGAAGCCATCATAATAAGGTCAATAATACGCTCTACTATCACTGTTCCAAACAGACGGTTTACGGGAACTTTATCCATTTGATTAAGCGAAGTGCAACGGGCCAATTCACCAGCCCTGGGAATAAGGGCATTGGTAAAATACCCCAGTGAAATAGCATGTATAGAATGCCATGTGTTGGTCTTAAAGCCCATGGGCTCAATGAGGTATTTCCAGCGGATGCCCCGGCTTACAAAGGCCAGGTACCCCATGATCATACTGGCAATCACGTATTCATAACGAGCTTTGCGCAGGTCATCGGTGAGTTTTTCAAACTCAGTGTTGCGGAAGGCCATGTAAAAGAGCGTACCACCCACGCCTAAAAAAACGAGGTACTTTAATATGCTTTTGACCCGTTCGCTCAAAATTAATTAAGGCTATTGGAGGTTTCTTCCGGGAAAATAATAGTGGGCTTGAAAGATTTAGCCTCACTAAAATCCATAGAAGCGTAGGAGATAATGATCACAATATCACCGGGCTGTACCTTGCGGGCTGCCGGGCCGTTCATGGTGATTTCACCGCTTCCTTTCTGACCGGTGATCACATAGGTGTCCAGGCGTTCACCATTATTTACATTTACAATGGAAACCTTTTCTCCTTCAATGATCCGGGCAGCCTCCATCAATTCTTCGTCAATAGTAATACTGCCGATGTAATTCAAGTCGGCTCCCGTGATTTTCACACGGTGTATCTTAGACTTAAGTACCTCTATTTGCATGGCGCAAAAATACTTTAAAATAATGATACATTATCTATCAAACGTACTGATCCCATATAGGCTGCAATGAAAAGGCGGGCGCCTTTCTCCTGGTCCCATTCGTTAATAGGCTCAAGGGTTTCCGGGTCAGAAACCAAAGCGTATTCCAGCTTCAGCGGGCTGTTGGAAAAACGTTTTTCAATCTCTTCTTGAAGGGTGTCCGGTACATATTCATGAAAATGATGGCGAGCCCATTCCAAAATGGAATAAATGTGTTTAGCCTGGTTCTTATCCGCATCGGGCATCAATTCATTGCGGCTGCTCAAAGCCAATCCATTGGGGCCTCGCTCTACCTGATGGCTAATGATTTCAGTATCCAGATTGTAGTGCTTTGCCATCTGGCGTATGATCAGCAACTGTTGATAGTCCTTTTCACCAAAGTAAGCTCTGGTAGGGCTGGCTATGTCAAAAAAGCGCTTAACCACCGTAACCACTCCCTGAAAATGACCGGGACGAAAACGTCCCTCCATGTGTTCGTCAAGTCCGTTTAAATATACCGGATTGCTCTTGGTCCCATGAGGGTATATTTCATTTTCAGCAGGCAGAAATACTACAGGGGTGTTAATGCTTTCCAGTAATTTCAGATCCGCTTTGGGCACTCGTGGGTAACGAGCCAGATCATCCTGATTATTAAACTGGGTAGGATTCACAAATATGCTGACCACGGTTACATCATTATCCCGTAAAGCATGTCTTACCAATGAAAGGTGTCCCTCATGCAAGGCACCCATAGTAGGTACAAAACCCACCGAATGATTTTGGTCTTTGTGGTTTTTTACAAAAGCAGAAAGCTCGTCTGCCCTTTCAAATACTTGCATTATAAGGCCTTTCTCGTGGTCAAAGCTATGATTATATGTTGAAACTTTGTTAAAAAAAGAGTATTTTTGCTGCTCTTTTGTAGAAAGTAAAAATGTTCTGATGGATTCAAAAAGAATACTCTATGTGAGTCAGGAGATTCACCCGTATTTACCCGAAAATGAAATTTCCAAAGCTTCCCTTGACCTGCCTAAAAAGATGAATGAAATGGGCCATGAGGTACGTGTGTTTATGCCGCGTTATGGTCTTATTAATGAAAGAAGACATCAATTGCATGAGGTAATCCGTCTGAGCGGTATCAATATTATTGTTAATGATATGGACCAGCCTCTGATTATTAAAGTGGCTTCAGTTCCTTCTGCGCGTATGCAGGTATACTTTATTGACAATGAAGAGTTCTTTAAGCGTAAAGCAACTTTTTACGATGAGAACAGTAAGTTTTTTGCGGATAATGATCAGCGTGCCATATTCTTTTGCCGCGGTGTAATTGAAACGGTAAAGAAGCTGGGCTGGGCCCCTGATATCATTCACTGCCACGGTTGGCTGGCTAGTTTTATGCCTCTATACCTTAAGAAATTCCATTACGATGACCCGATGTTCGCGGACAGTAAGATCGTATATTCTGTATATACTGAGAAGGAAGAGGAAGTGCCTGCTACCTTAACAGACAACCTTAAGTTTGACGGTATTGATGGTGAAGACCTGGCCCGTTATGAAAACCCTACGGTAGAAAGCCTTAACCGGGCGGCTATGTTTTACAGCGATGCCGCAGTTATTGCCAGCGAAGGCGCCAGTGAGGAAACAAAAGATTTTGCAAATTCAAACGTTAGTAACACCATTGACACAAGCCAGGAAGAAAATCCTGCCGTTAAAGTGGGTGAGCTCTACGGGCAGATTGCTATGGAAGAGTCAGTGGCGTAAGCTAAGCGTAATACCTTATATGAAGATATTGAAATCAAAAATCATGAAGAGAGCCATTATTCTAATGGCTCCTTTTCTTTTTATAGCTTGCGAAAAAGACAATGGAGAAATTGGCTTTGAGCAAGTGATTGGAGGCCTTTCGGGACTCAATGACACCACGCTTTCGGTTGTTTCCTTTACTCAAAACATAGATAGTGTGTTGGTGGCGGTTGACTATAACAGCCAGCTTCAGTTAGGCGGTTATATTGGTTCGCGGTTAGCCGGAGCAAGAGTAGATGCCAATTTTGGGAGAGCCGAAGCAGGTATTGTAAGCCAAATGATACTGAACCAGGTAAATCCTGATTTTGGTGACGGCTCTGTGGTTGATTCGGTTAAATTATTCCTTCGTTACTCAGGTTCGTATGGCGACACTACAAAGGCTATGAGCCTTGAAGTGTATGAACTTGATGAAGACCTGGATCGCGATACCTCTTATTATTCCAGTTACAGGCCGGTGCTTGGAACCAAGATTGGTGAAAAGCTTGACTTTCTGCCCCGTCCCAATAGTAATATTACCATTGACGACACTGTGCTTATAGCCCCCACTCTGGTTATGGATATGAGTACCTCCTATTTTCAACAAAAGTTCGCGGATGTTGGTGATGGTTCCTTTAGCAGTTTTTCAGATAATGAGGAATTCCTGGACTATTTTAAAGGAATTCATATAAAGGCAGCTTCCGAAGACGGATCTATTCTGTATTTCAATTTGAATAGCTTGAACTCACGCCTTCTTATCTACTATCACAATACTGAAGATACATCTCAGATAGCCTTGAATTTTGCGCAGGATCGTGCAACGGTTCCTATGGGTTTCAGTATTTTCTCTCAGGATTACACTACCTATCCAACCGTTTTTAACCTCAGTATGCAGGATTCCGTAAACGGAGAAATGACTACTTATATACAAAGTATGGGGGGGGTAGCCACTATCCTGAAGTTCCCGGGCTTTGCCAGCTTACAATCTCAAAAGGATATCGTGATCAACCGTGCGTTTATAGAAGTACCGGTGCAGCGGGGGGTGTCTGGCCCATCGCCATCCAATAACCTGGAGCTCCGTAAAATGTCTGGAAATGCACCCGGTTCATTAACGGATGATTTTACCTTCGGAACGGCCGGAGGTGACGGAAGGTTAAGGCTGGGTGAACTGCGTACTAACAAATATGTATTTGAAGTTACGCAGCATCTTTTTGACGCTATAAACAACGGGAAAAGTCCTAATTTAGCGGTCGTACCATTAAATAAAGGTACCACGGCTAATCAAACCATATTAAAAGGAGGCAGTGATCCTGTTGAGCCTATACGTTTGATCGTGTATTACACAAAATTATAATCCAGTATGTGTGGAATAGTTGGTTACCTCGGAAAACGGAACGCAGTTCCTATAATTATTAACGGTCTTAAACGTCTTGAATATAGAGGTTATGATAGTGCCGGTATATCGGTAATGACCGGTTCGGGCATGAAAATGGCCAAGTGTAAGGGAAAAGTCGCGGATCTGGAAAATAAGATCAACGGCAGTTTTAATGAAGGTAATATGGGTATTGGTCATACCCGCTGGGCTACGCATGGGGTTCCCAATGATGTAAATGCGCACCCGCATACTTCTAATTCCGGAGATCTCATTTTGATCCACAACGGAATAATAGAAAACTATTCTTCGGTTAAAGAAGCGCTTAGTGCAAGAGGGTTCTCTTTTGAAAGCGATACAGATACCGAAGTTTTGGTAAACCTTATAGAAGATATTAAGAATGCTGAAGACCTGAGTCTTGAAAAAGCGGTTCGAGCAGCTCTGAATCAGGTTATAGGGGCCTATGCCATAGCTGTTTTTAGCGTACAGAACCCGGATCAGATCGTGGTGGCTAAAAAAGGTAGTCCATTGGTAGTTGGTATTGGTGAAGATGAATTTTTTATTGCCAGTGATGCCACTCCATTCCTGGAGTATACTAAGAAAGCCGTATATCTGGAGGATGATGAAATGGGTGTGATCCAAAAGGGTAAAGAGTTGAAGGTGCGTTCTATAAAAAGTAATAAACCTGTAGATCCTTACATCCATCAGTTGAAGATGGATTTGGAGTCCATTGAAAAAGGAGGGTACCCCCACTTTATGCTGAAAGAGATCTACGAGCAATCTAAATCTATTCAGGATACGCTGCGTGGCCGCTTACTTGCGGATAAGGGCATGATTAAAATGAGTGGTGTATTTGATTATCACGAAAAACTACTCAATGCCGACCGGTTTATCATAATCGGTTGCGGAACTTCATGGCATGCAGGCCTGGTGGCTGAGTATATTTTTGAAGACCTGGCCCGTGTTCCCGTTGAGGTGGAATATGCTTCAGAATTCCGTTACCGGAATCCTATTATCACCGAAAAGGATGTCGTAATAGCTATCAGTCAGTCTGGTGAAACAGCTGATACCCTGGCGGCTCTTAAACTAGCCAAAGAAAAAGGCGCTACTATTTTTGGTATCTGTAATGTGGTAGGTTCATCCATAGCACGTGAAACACATGCCGGTGCATATACCCATGCCGGACCGGAAATAGGGGTGGCGTCTACCAAGGCTTTTACCGCACAGGTAGCTGTACTTTCATTAATGGCACTTGATATTGCCAATAATAAAGGTTTATTGAGCAAAACGCAATTCAGGGAATACCTGAGTGAATTGGATGCTATCCCGGCCAAGATTGAAAAGATGTTGGAGAGTGATGCGCAAACCCGTTATATATCCGGACTTTATAAAGATGCACACAACTTCCTGTATCTGGGTCGTGGATATAATTTCCCGGTAGCTTTAGAGGGAGCGCTTAAGCTCAAAGAGATCAGCTATATTCACGCTGAAGGTTATCCCGCAGCGGAAATGAAGCACGGTCCAATTGCACTTATTGACGAAAATATGCCAGTGGTTGTAATTGCTCCTAAAAGCGGGCAGTATGAAAAGATCGTGAGTAACATCCAGGAGGTAAAGGCTAGAAATGGTAAAGTAATAGCCATTGTAAGTAATGGAGATTCTGAGATCGCAAAGATGGCAGATCATGTAATAGAGGTAGAAGAAACCAAAGAGGCATTTTCTCCACTCATTACAACCATTCCATTGCAGTTGCTTTCCTATCACATAGCGGTGATGAGAGGTTGTAATGTAGATCAACCGCGTAACCTGGCAAAGTCAGTAACGGTAGAGTAAACCCGAAAACAAAATATACCGGCTTACCCTAAAATAAGGGACGGGCTTTAACCATAGTTAGAGTCCTGATGAGCTTTTATTTCCAGGCATTTTTCTTGTGCCTATATTCAAGCAAGCTGCACTTATTTTAGGAGATAGGTTTAACAGAGCTTCCAAAGGGTTACAAATACCCTTCATATCCAATGCCCTGTTTTCTTTTCAGAGAAGAACTCAAGATCTCCTTCTTATTAGGAAACGCACCCCCCTAATAAACTTAGGTAGATTGAAGGTCCGTATTATACGCTGACACACCACAACCAAAGCTATTCTATCCATTCACGGGTAAAGTATTGCCGCTTTCAAAGTGTCATTTTTAACGGTGATTTTTAGCTGTACCTTAAGGTATATCAAAGGCGACCTTCATCCCTCCGGATGAAGATTTCCGCCTCATACTAACTCTATTAAAATCAATAAGATCATGACAAATTACAATGGTTATTTGTCCTTGGTTGGTGTTTCCCTCACCCGAAGGATAAGCGTATTCATTTTTCTCGGCATTCTTTTTCTTAACCCTTTGAAAAGCCGGGCCCAGTGCTTTGAAGATGTCGTTTGTGATAATCCTGGTGTCAACTGGGACCATTCGCTTTGGGATCAGGAAATCCGATCTGCGGTTCGAATACTGATAGATACTGTGAACCTGGAAACCTCCTGTACGGGTGTATTATTAAACAACACCTCCAACAATAATGAACTGTATGTTCTTACCGCCTTTCACTGCCTGGACCTATCTCCAAGAGATGGTATTTTAAGTCCACAGGAGATTGACGCTGTGAAAAGCTTCAAGTATTACTTTCACTATTACAATGAAATTTGTGATGATGACGGTTCTACACGTATCCCTATTCAGCTCAATAAAAACTACGATGCTGAGCTGGTAGCAGCCTGGGATAGTACTGATTTTGCACTGATCCGGCTGCACGAAACCTTTGACTATTGTTCACCTGACATGGAGAATCACCTCTTTTGGGCGGGATGGACCCGCAGTGCCACGCCTTATTCCAGTGGCACCGATCAGGTAGTAGGATTAAATCACCCTACGGAATCACAGGGCGGACTTCCCCTTAAAGTATGCGTTTTCAAAGATGACCCTGTTATACTGGGGGCAAATACCTTTATGTGGGAAGTGCCCCGGCTTTGGGATTTAGGCGACATCACCGATGGCTCCTCGGGTTCTCCACTATTTAACAATGAACACCTGGTAACCGGTCAACAGGTATCCAGTAGTACGTATTTGCCCTGCGACTTGGGAAGCTCTCTTTTAGACTATACAACTTACGGGCGCTTTGATCTGTCATGGTTAGGGGGTGGAACCCCCGAAACTCAATTAAGAGCATGGTTATGCCCGGATTGTGACGGAGTGACCCCGGACCCGGTAAGCCTCGGAGGCATCGAGTATATTGGAGGATCGGCCGTTGGAGGTATAGGTTTTAGCTGCAGCGATATTTCGTTTACGGTAAAAACCAAATCTCTCCCGGCCTGCTGTTGGGAAATAGAAGTGGATATTACAGGAAATGCCTGTATTAATGGAGTAAAAGTATCTCTCAACGGATTCCGGGAGCAAATTATAACGGAGCATGAATTAGTGGATGGAAAGCTGGTGTACAGGTATTGTATCTCTGGTTCATCTTCAGGTGTGAATGATGAGCTCCGGGTCACTGTTTTAGGTACGAACAATGCACCATTATGTCCGGAAGAAGTATTTCCTTTGGTGCAGGAAGGCCTTCTTTGCGATGCCTGTGATTGTAGTACTAATTCCTTTGATATAAGCTTTGAACCTGCAGGAAACTCAACTAATCCGGGGGAAGAGGGATGGTGCTGTTATATACCTACGTTAGAAAAAACGGACGACTATGGTTGCGATATTTACGGGGCTGATATTGATGGTATTGAATATACCGGCTTGTACAGCATTAACCCATTGCTGGTCAATGTGGGAGATAAAGTACAGCTTCCTGAGATCTGTGCACCCCTGACTTTTATCGAGAATTCGCCCATAGGTCTTCAATTATTTGATGCACGCGAATCACAGGAGGATGGAGATCAACCCATTTGCGAAGTTTCCGGAGATATGGAGGCGTGTTGCTCCTGTGAGCTCAATTATAATTTAGAGATCCTCACGACCAACTCTACTCCCGATGAATGTTGCTTTAGGGTTAATGCATACTGGGTGGGAAGCGATGACAGCTGCAAACCCAAGAGTGTGTTACTCTACGATGACCAGGGGGTATATACCGGAAATTCTTCCTCCGTGGTAGCAGGGATAAACTTCGTGAGCTTCCAAAATATTTGCATCAATCGTAATGATTTTCCTAAAACGTATGAGTTAAGATTCTTTAAAGAGTTCATCGTTAATACGTCAGACCTCCCGGAGGCCATGTGCAGCTTATACCCTGAATTTACCCCTTGTGATTTTAGCTGTTGTTCTTTGTACGATCTGCAAACCGTAGAGTATTATACCTTTGACCCGCTTACACAAACCTCCCAAAAATGTGTGGACCTGGTGATCAATCAAAGTCAAAGTGTGCCGGGTTGCGCCATAAGTAGTGTAGAGATTATTGATGAAAATGAGATTTCTACTATGCATCCATGGACAGGAGCATCCATTAATTTATGTTGCGAGAATTATCCTCCACAACTTCCTGGTTTTGGGCGAGTTTGGCAGGTAATACTGCATGACCAGAACGGGCCTATGGTAAATCCTCTTACCGGAGAAATTTGTAGTGAGAGTATATTCTTTAGTTGCGGTGATATCATAGCCGGAAAAAAATATTCCCGGCTAAGTTCTAATGAGGCTCCGGTAAGTGAAATCCTGTATGCACAAGTGTATCCCAATCCCGCAGGGAATTATACCATAATAGAGTTTGCAGTACAGCAAGAGGAAAAAGTGAATGTAAAAGTAATAGATAGTAAAGGAGCCGTTATTCAGCAGATCAAAGACCTTCCAGCGCATGGCGGGCTGAACCAGGTTCGCCTGGAAACCAATAACTGGAAAGATGGCTTTTATATGCTCATTTTGGATTTGAGAGATACACGAAAGAGTTTACCTCTGAATATTCGTCACTAAGGGTCAGTCTTATCCACCCTGAGCAAGCTGACAATTTTCAATAATAGTTAGAGCCCTGATGAGTTTTGTTTATCAGGGCTTTTTTTATTTTCCGTTAAACTGGGTCATAGTAAGTTGAGGACCGGCTAATACAAAACTTTCAATGGCCTCAATAGCCAATTTGATTCTCGGGGCAAGATCATTTAGCTGTTCCGGTGTCCATTCCCCTAAAACATATTCCACTTGTTTCCCCCGTGGATAATCATTTCCAACCCCAAAGCGCAGGCGCGCATAATCCTGACGGCCCAGGATCTGGTTGATGTGTTTAAGTCCGTTATGGCCTCCATCGCTTCCTTTGGTCTTAATGCGTAAGGCTCCAAAGGGCAGGGCAATCTCATCCACTATTACCAGTAAATTGCTGAGCGGGATTTTTTCCTGTTGTAGCCAATAGTTTACTGCCTTACCACTAAGATTCATATAAGTGGTAGGCTTGATAAGGTGTATCAGGCGGCCTTTAAGGTTATAAGAGGCACGATCAGCATAACGGTCTGATGCAAAAAAAATATTGGATGCCCCCGCAAGAGCATCCAATACTTTGAATCCGATATTATGACGCGTTTCTGAATACTCTGCCCCGATATTGCCTAAGCCAACTATCAGGTATTTCTTCAAAACGGTTGAAATTAAGCTTCAGCAGTAGTTTCTTCCTCGCTACCTTCAGCGGCAGTTTCGGCACCCTCTTCACCTTCTTCCTCTTCGTCAAGGTCTTCCTCAACTGCATTACGGGCATTCTGAATAGTAAGGATCACACGGTGAGGTTCGTGCTCAATCTCAAAACCATCCGTGTTTACTTCACTTACGCGAATAGCCTGACCGATACGAAGCTTTTCGATGTCGATATCCAGCTTTCCGGGCAGGTTTTCTTCAGAAGCTTTTACACGCAGCTTACGCAGGTTTACCTTAAGACGACCACCGTTACGAACGCCACGGGCGTTACCAATAAGGTTAATCGGCACCTCAATAGTTACAGGTACACCAGGTATAAGTTCAAAGAAGTCAACATGCTCAACATCATCTGTTACCGGGTGGTACTGTACATCACGGATCACCGCCTTGGTAGAGGTGCCGTTAATATTGATTTCTACAGTATGTGCTTCTGCGGTATACAGTAACTCTTTAAAGCTGGTCTCAGGTGTAAAAAAGTGAATGTTTTCCTTACCGCCATATATAACACAGGGTACATTGCCCTCTCTGCGAAGTTGTTTCGCTGATTTGGACCCCAGTTCCTCACGCTTAGTCCCTTCTATGGTTACGACTTTCATTGTAAATGTGGGTTTATTTATTACTCTAAAAAATGTGAACTGATCGACTGATGATGATGAACCTTTTTCATCACATCTGCAAACAGCTCAGCTATGGATATTACTTTTATTTTATCAGGCAGGTTATTATGCGGAATGGTATCCGTAATAACCAACTCAGATAAGCTTGAATTTTCAATACGCTCAAAAGCTTTACCAGACAACACACCATGTGTGCTATAGGCACGTACACTTTTAGCACCTTTATCCATAAGCATATTGGCAGCCTTAGTTAAGGTGCCGGCTGTATCTATCATGTCATCAATAAGGATCACGTTGCGGTCTTCTACACTGCCTATTACAGTCATCTTATCAATTACATTGGCTTTTTTACGCTGTTTATAACAAATTACCATTTCGCTTTCCAGCCATTTGGCGTAGTTGTTGGCGCGTTTGGAACCACCCATATCCGGTGAGGCTATGGTTAGATCCTGCATATTCAGTTTTTTGATATGCGGAATAAAAAGGCCCGAGGCAAAAACATGATCCACGGGTACTTCAAAGAATCCCTGAATCTGATCAGCATGTAAGTCCATAGTCATAATACGGGTAGCGCCTGCTGCTGTAAGCAGATTAGCCACCATCTTAGCACCTATGGGTACACGAGGTTTGTCCTTTCTATCCTGACGTGCCCAGCCGAAGTAAGGCATAATTGCTGTAATGTGCTTGGCAGAAGCGCGCTTGGCGGCATCACACATCATGAGCATCTCCATCAGGTTTTCAGTAGGAGGCATAGTAGAGCCAATAAGAAATACCCGCCCACCACGCACGGTCTCTTCAAAGGAAGGTTGAAATTCACCATCACTAAACTCGGTAATCTCTACTTTCCCAACCGGCTGGCCGTAAGCTTTTGCTATTTTAGCAGCTAAGGCTGCTGATGTTCGGCAGGCAAATATTTTAGCACTTGGCACCACTTGCTTAATCCTTTGGTATTGATCGTTTTAAATGCCCTCAAAAAAGGGCTGCAAATGTAAATAATTATTCGCGAAACAAAGAAAAATTTCCGCTTTCTATATTAAAAATAAGCACTTAGGGTTTGGAATAATTGTTTTGGATTGTCTAATTTTGCCGACTGTTTGAAATGCAGGGAGTAATTCTTAGCTCCCGCCATACAAGCCCAGGTGGCGGAATTGGTAGACGCGTTGGTCTCAAACACCAATATCTTCGGATGTGCCGGTTCGAGCCCGGCCCTGGGTACAGGAGAAAACCTCAGCAAATATGCTGGGGTTTTTTCATGAAATACCAGCTCGTAAAGGTAATTGGAGAGCACTAATTGATTCCGTTGTAGATAAAGTAAAGCCCATTGTTAAGAGCTATTTAGTAATTTCCAACCATCTTTTGTTTTTAAAATACTCATCATCTTTGTGGTCTCAATGAACGCAAAACAACGTAAATACGATATAGCCTATCTGCGTATGGCTAATGAGTGGGCTAAGCTTTCACATTGTAAACGCAGGCAGGTAGGCTCCCTTATTGTTAAAGATCGCATGATTATTTCCGATGGGTATAATGGTACCCCCAGCGGTTTTGAAAACAATTGTGAAGATGAAGAAGGTTACACCAAGTGGTATGTGTTGCATGCAGAAGCTAACGCTATATTGAAAGTAGCTGGCAGCACACATAGCTGTGCAGACGCTACGCTTTATCTTACTATGTCTCCTTGCAAGGACTGCAGTAAGCTGATTCATCAGGCGGGCATTAAACGTTTGGTTTACGTAGAGGGTTATAAAGACGATAGCGGTTTAAAATTTTTAGAAAAAGCCGGAGTTGAAATAGTGCAGATCACCAATTTAGATAGTGAAAAATAAACTTCTTACACCCATTCTTTTAGGTATGGCCGTTGCGTTTGGCCTGCTCATCGGTATATTCCTGAATTTTCCGGCCCGTAAGTTTGGAGTAGCACAAACGGAACAAGGGCAACGAGAACAGAAAATTCGCCAGATTATTGATTATATCGATTTTGAGTATGTCGATAATGTGAATACGGATAGCTTGCTGGATATAACTATTACTGATCTTTTGCGCAGGCTGGATCCTCATTCTACTTATATACCACTTGACGAAGTAGCTGCTAATGAGGAGGGAATTCGTGGAAGCTTTGAAGGCATAGGTGTAGAGTTCCGTATTTTCAGGGATACACTTACCGTAGTATCGGTTATTGAAGGAGGTCCTTCCGAAAAGGCCGGGTTAAGGGCCGGAAACCGGATTTTATATGCAGATGGTGAAGCGCTTTTTGGCAGTGAAGTAAATAACTCTAAAGTGATCAGTACCTTAAAGGGCGTGGCCGGTAGTAAAGTGAAGTTGGACATTTATACTCCGGGTTCTGCGAAGAGCTTTTCAAAAACCATTAAAAGGGGAAAAGTGCCTATTAATAGTGTGCAGGCTTCATTTATGGCCAATGACACCACTGGGTATATCAGATTGATCCGTTTTTCGGAAACTACGGCCGGAGAACTTAAAGACGCTTTGAAGGATATTCACGATAAAGGCGCCACCCGTCTGATATTTGATCTTAGGGATAATCCCGGGGGATTACTGGGAGCTGCGCGTGATGTAGCGGATCAGTTTCTTTCTGAAGGCGAAATGATCGTTTTTACCATGGACAGGGAAGACCGGAAGAATGAAATATTTGCCACTAGCAAGGGGCTTTTTGAAAAAGGCAAGTTAGTGGTGTTGATCAATGAGGGGTCTGCATCGGCCAGTGAGATTGTAGCGGGTGCCATACAGGATAATGACCGGGGCGTATTGGTAGGCCGGAAATCATTTGGCAAGGGCTTGGTGCAGGAGGAGATACAGCTTAGTGATGGCAGCCGTATGCGACTTACCACTCAACGCTATTATACCCCTACCGGGCGTAGCATCCAAAAACCTTATAGTGATTACAACAAAAGTTTTTTGAAGCGTAACGGTTACCAAAAAGATTTGCCGGAGCAAGACTCTGGTTCAGTGGCGCATAGTGAATTTAAAACACCGGCAGGACGTAAAGTGTATGGTGGCGGGGGTATTATGCCGGATGTGGAAGTACCTTTTGATACCTCAAGGACGGCTGCTCTTATTTACCACGTTTCCTTAATGACCAATCTTGATGATAAAGCCTTTTTATATGTAGATGAGAACCGGGCAGCACTCCAAAAGATGAGTCGTGATGAATTCAGATCCGGTTTTGAGGTAAACGATTCGGTAATGACTTTCTTTTTTGGAAAGAATATGGAAATGGGTGAAAAGCTGGATGAACAGACCCTGAATGTATTAACCACCCGTATTAAAGCCACCATTGCTTCCAATCTTTTTGGTAACTCCAGTTATATTGAAGTTTACTTTTCTGAAGACCCTATGATACGTGAAGCGCTCAAACAATTGGATGAGACTTACGGGTGGCAGTAGCGACAAACTAAAAACAAAAAGCCCCGCTAATGCAGGGCCTTAGATTGTTTGGTGGACACTGGATCAGTGAGCAGCAGCAGCTTCTTCAGTTGCAGCCTCGCCTTCATTAGTGCTGGCGTCCAGGTTGTCGTCCATGTCTTCAGTGCCTTCTTCGATAGACTCTCCCAAGTCTTCAGCACCTTCCTCGATGTCTTCACCGGCTTCTTCCATTCCGTCTTCTACTTCTTCAACACCGTCTTCGATGTTATCTTCAGCAGAATCAGGGTTATTACAGGCGATAGCGCCTACAAAAAGAAGAGCCAATGCAAAAAGATTGATCTTTTTCATAATTGATAATTGAAATCTGGTTGTTAATTAAAAATTTCGCTGCGAATGTAGCGATTTTCTGAATGGTAACAACTCAGTGCTTTTATTTCAATGACTTAAGCAAAGTGCTCATTCCTATATTATTATGTAATAAAGCAGCCAGGTCGGATATGGCTACCCTTTGCTGTTCCATCGTGTCACGGAAACGAACGGTAACTGCGTGATCTTCTTTAGTGTCATGGTCTATAGTAACACACATTGGCGTGCCAATAGCATCATGCCTGCGGTAGCGCTTACCGATAGCGTCCTTCTCATCATACTGACAGGGGAAATCCACCTGCAGGTCATCCATGATCTCACGTGCAATTTCAGGTAGCCCATCTTTTTTAAGCAAGGGTAAAACAGCCACTTTAACAGGAGCTATAGCGGGTGGTATACGCAGCACTATACGCTCTGATCCGTCTTCCAGTTTTTCTTCCTTATACGCGGCTGAAAGCACAGCCAGGAACATCCTGTCCAAACCAATTGAGGTTTCTACCACGTAAGGAACGTAGCTTTTATTAAGCTCTGGGTCAAAATATTGCAGCTTTTTCCCGGAGAACTCTTCGTGTTGTTTCAGGTCAAAGTCGGTACGGCTATGAATACCCTCCAGCTCTTTAAAGCCAAAAGGAAAATTGAACTCAATATCTGCGGCTGCATTGGCATAATGTGCCAGTTTATCATGATCGTGGAAACGGTAATTCTCATTACCCAGACCCAAAGCTTTATGCCATTTTATGCGTTGCTCTTTCCAGTGCTCATACCATTGCATTTCTTCCCCGGGGCGTACAAAAAACTGCATTTCCATTTGCTCAAACTCACGCATTCGGAAAATGAACTGGCGGGCCACAATTTCATTGCGAAAGGCTTTGCCGGTTTGTGCAATCCCAAACGGGATCTTCATACGCCCCGTTTTCTGAACATTCAGGAAGTTTACAAAAATACCCTGAGCCGTTTCCGGGCGCAGGTATACTTCACTTGAGCCTTCAGCCACGGAACCTATGCGGGTGCCAAACATCAGGTTAAACTGGCGTACTTCCGTCCAGTTTTTAGAACCTGATACCGGGTCTGCAATGCCTTTTTCTTCTATCAGCGCTTTTACATCATCCAGCTTACCGGCCTCCAGGCTGGTAGCCATCCGCTTCATAGTTTCGTCAGCTTCGTCAAGATATCCCTTTACCCTGGGGTTGGTTTCGCGATACATCTTTTCGTCAAAGCTCTCACCAAAACGCTTAGCAGCTTTTGCACATTCTTTATCCGCTTTCTGGCGTAGCTTTTCGGCATAATCTTCCAGCAGTACATCCGCACGATAGCGCTTTTTAGAATCCTTGTTATCAATCAACGGATCATTGAAGGCGTCCACGTGTCCCGAGGCTTTCCAGGTTGTAGGATGCATAAAGATGGCCGTGTCAATACCTACAATGTTTTCATGCATCTGCACCATGGCTTTCCACCAATAGTCGCGAATGTTCTTTTTTAGCTCGGCTCCGTTCTGACCATAGTCGTATACAGCAGCCATGCCATCGTAAATTTCACTGGAAGGGAAGATAAAGCCATACTCCTTGGCGTGGGCAATTACCTTTTTAAAGAGATCGTCTTGATTCATGCGCGCAAAAGTAAGCAGTTGGATTGTGAGTTGAAAGCTGAGTTTAAGGATAGATTTTAAAACAACATCTTAGCGTTTTGGGAGAATAGCTTTACGGCTATAGCCAGTAGTATTACCCCAAACACTTTGCGTAAAATGCTGATCCCTGATGAGCCTAGTTTGCGCTCCAGGAAAGGCGCACTTTTGAGTACTCCAAACACCAATACACTGTTCAGTACAATAGCTATTACAATATTTTGAGCAGCATATTCCGCCCGTATGGAAATAAGAGTAGTAAGTGTGCCCGCTCCGGCAATTAGCGGAAAAGCAATGGGTACTATAGAGGCGGCCTTAGGTTCTTCTTCCTTAATGAGGTGGATACCCATGATCATTTCCAAAGCCAGAAAAAACAATACAAATGCTCCGGCTACAGCAAAGGAGTTTACATCCACCCCCAAATATTTCAGCAGGGTTTCACCTAAAAATAAAAAAACAATCATAATACCGGCTGCTACAAAAGTGGCCTTGCCACTTTCAATATGGCCTACCTTTTGTTTTAATGAGATAATAAGTGGTATACTGCCAATAATATCGATTACGGCAAATAAAACCATGGCTGCAGAAAAAATCTCTTTTAAATTGAAGGCCATAACACCGGTTTTTTAAAGGGCTGCAAAGGTAGTTTCTTTAGTTAGGAAAGTGCATTACAATGAGTCGAATCTTTACCCTGGTAACAGCTGTTTTAATCAGTGCCGCACTAAAGGCGCAAACGGGTCACTCAACCTTTTTTTGTAAGGATGGTCCTGAAGATTACCAATGGGAACTTGTAGGGCCAAATCCCGGTCCGGATATGCTGCAGGCTGTTGGTCTTTTGAGCTGCGTAGCGGCTCACCCTTCAGATTCCAATACTCTTTATGTTGGTACCGAGCACTCTGGCCTGTGGAAAACAACTAATGGTGGATTGAGCTGGCAAAATATCAGTGATACGATTCAGGTGCCCAGTCTTGGTTTTACTGAAATCAGCATTGATCCGTATAACCCTGAGATCATTATTGCCGGCACCAAAACCCGCTCTTTCGGGTATCCGCATTGGCAGGATATGAGTAAAGGTTACGGCATACTCCTTTCACAAGATGGTGGTCTTAGCTGGCAATCTGCTGAAATGAAAGAAGAGCCTAACCCATATACTTATATAGAAACCCTAAAACGCAATCCTCATAACCCGGAACACCTGGTAGCGGCTGGTAATAAAGATATATGGAAGAGTACCGATGGTGGTTTTAGCTGGGAACTGGTTTTTAAGAACCCTACACAATTGCCCGGTTGGTTTATTGACCTTGAATTTTCACTGGATGACTCTTCTCAAGTATATGCTTCCACTAAACTTTTTGGATACGGAGGCACTGAAGACAAGGGAAGCCTGACTGGGGTGGCGCATGCAGCGCAAGTATTTGTTTCTTCCAAAGGAGGTGAAAAAGGTAGTTGGCAGGAAGCCAGCCCTCCTCATACTCAGTACCAACGGCATTTTGCCATTCATGTGGTAATGGATGTAAGTCCGGCTGATCCAAAGTATTTGTATTCGGTACATGCCTTGGGTAGGGCCCACCTGATTTATAAAACCTCTGATGGGGGCCAAAACTGGCAGATGGTAGATAGTGTAAACAACTCAGGACTGGTGGGTGCTAACTGGAGTTATTACCGCCATGAGCTGGAACTGTCAGATGAAGATGTGTCAGTAATTTATGCCGGAACCAATACGTTGATTCGATCAGCAGATGGGGGAAAAAGCTGGAAATCAACCACTCAATATATACCACACGGAAAGCCCGGGGCAAGCACGCATGGCGATATAAGGGCTATACTCAATTTAGGGTATAAGGAGGCTGGTGATCAATTGCTTATTGCAAACGATGGTGGAGTAGCCCGCTCGGTGAACGGTGGCCGGTATTGGGCAAACCTTAATGGACAGGGTTTAGCTATAACTGAATTTTACGGAGTGGATGTCTTTAGAAGCAATGCTGATGAACGTCTTATAGCTGGTGCTCTCCATAATGGCGCTTTTGTGTATAGTGATTCGGTTTGGACGCCTTTTGTAGTGGGGGGTGATGGTGATTGGAGCGAGATAGACCATCTTTCAGATGGCGAAAAACGAGTATATACGATGAATAACGGCCGTTTGCGGATGTCCGATGATCAAGGCCATCGGTTTCGTCCGGTTCCCGGACAACCGGAAAACCGCTGGATACAAGGTCAGCGTTTTGAGGTAGACCCGCATGATCACCATCGTCTTTTATACGGCTTGTACAATCTTTTCCGCTTTGACGCACGCAGTAATAGCTGGGAAAAGTTGTTCGGCAAAGAAAAAGAAGACCATACAGCCTCTGAAGTATCGGTGGCTAAAGTGGCTCCCTCTGATCCAAATGTGATATACCTGACCTTTGATGGCATTACCTGGGGTAAGGCCAGTGATAATTATAAGTTTTACAGGAGCCTGGATGGGGGCAAAAGCTGGGCTAACATAACCACTAAGCTTAAGGGCTCAGCCGGAGTAATGTATCAATGGGCAGCTGTAAGCGATTTGGTTTTTGACCCCGCTGATGCAAAACGTGTTTTTGTAAGTCTGAAAAACTATGGAGGCCCCAAAACAGGAGAAGAGGTGAAAGACAGGGTCATGTATTCAGAAGATGGCGGAGAAAGCTGGAGTGATATGTCCATGGGTTTACCTCCCGTGCCGGTTAATTACCTGCACTATATGGACGGTTCAGATGATCTGATCTGGGCGGCCACAGATGCCGGAGTATATTACTGGAGTGCCGTTGGTGAAAGCTGGATGTGCTTTAACCAGGGCTTTCCTAATGCTATGGTAACCAAGCTGGAAATAGACCCATGTGGTGAAATGATGTATGCGTCCACCTGGGGGCGGGGTATCTGGAAAGTTCCACTTCCGGATTTTCACCCCCTTAGGGAAATTACAACGGATGAGACCTGGGATACAGGACACTTTTATAATGGTACACTACGCATTAAAAAGGGAGTTGCATTAACCATAACGGATACGCTTTATATGGGTGAAAAAGGAAGGGTTGAGATAGAGAAGGGCGGGCGGTTGATTGTTGACGGAGGTGCGGTTACAGTAAAGAATTGCGGTGATTATTGGCAAGGCGTATATCATGCGGGAGGGGGAAAACCTTCAAAGAAAAGCCTGCAGATACAAAATGGTGGCACCTTGCTAAAAGTCAGGCCGTAGTAGTTGTAAACAAAACTAGGTAAAGCAAGGAGGAGGAGTTAAATTTGGCGCATGATAGCAATTCAGGAAGCACTGGTTTCGGAAGATCTTTTAGAAAAAGAATTTGTGTGTGATCTGTCCAGGTGTAAGGGAGCTTGCTGTGTGGAAGGAGACGCAGGCGCACCGCTGGAAGAAGACGAGCTTGATATACTTGCCGGAATATACAATGAGGTAAAACCCTTTTTGCGTACAGAAGGCCAAAAGGCTATTGAAGAACAAGGCACGGCTATTCGTGATCCTCATGATAGTGAATGGGTAACACCCCTTGTTAATGAAGCAGAATGCGCATATGTGATCTTTGATGAAAACGGAGTAACCAAATGTGGTATTGAAAAAGCCTGGGAGCAGGGAGCCGTATCCTGGCGGAAACCATTGAGCTGCCATTTATACCCCATACGCATTACACGTTACCCTTCTTATGAGGCTGTAAATTATCATAAATGGAAAATTTGCAGCCCCGCCTGTGATTTGGGAAAACAACTTAAAGTTCCTGTATACAAGTTTGTTAAGGATGCACTTATCCGTAAATATGGCCCTGAATGGTACAGTGAGCTTGACGAGGTGGCGGATTACTGGTCAAAAAAGTGATTCCCCGCTAAGGTTTTTAACAATTGGTGTGAATTAAAAAAGGAAAAACACCCCATTTTTAATTTGGTTTTTTTCTATCTCAATACCCCATTGCCTTCTTGAGCTTAACATACTTCACGTTGTGTTAATAAATGCAACCGAATGTTAAAAACTAGCGGTTGTGTCAACCTCAATTTATCTTAAAATTTGTGAAGCAAGTTATTTGATTGGTTTTCTAGCCAATATATCCCCATCATTTACGTTATTGATTTTCAAAAGGTTACGTAATTTTTACGCAGGGATTTTTGGCTTCCAATGCAAAGCTGAACTAGGAACAATAAAATAAGAAGTGCATGAGTAGTGTAGAGCCCATCTTAAAGGAAAACAAAAACCGATTTGTACTATTCCCCATTGAGCATCACGACATATGGGAGTGGTACAAAAAATCTGAAGCAAGTTTCTGGACGGCCGAAGAAATTGACCTTCACCAGGACATGACGGATTGGGAAACGAAGTTGAACGATGATGAGCGCTACTTTATAAAACACGTATTGGCCTTTTTTGCAGCCAGTGATGGTATTGTGAATGAAAACCTGGCTGAAAATTTTGTGAGTGAGGTACAATATACCGAAGCGAAATTTTTCTACGGTTTCCAGATTATGATGGAAAATATCCACAGTGAAACCTATTCATTGCTGATTGATACTTACATTAAGGACAAGGAAGATCGCAACCGTCTGTTTACGGCTATTGACAATTTTGAAGCTATTAAGAAAAAAGCTGACTGGGCTTTACGCTGGATTGAGTCTGATTCTTTTGCCGAGCGCCTTATTGCCTTTGCAGCGGTAGAAGGTATTTTCTTCAGTGGTTCATTTTGTTCCATTTTCTGGCTTAAGAAGCGTGGACTTATGCCAGGGCTTACCTTTTCCAATGAGTTGATATCACGGGATGAAGGCATGCACTGTGATTTTGCCTGCCATCTTCACAACAATCACTTAGTAAACAAGGTGCCTAAAGAACGTATTCGTCAGATTCTGGTGGAAGCACTGGATATTGAAAGGGAATTTATTACGGAGTCCCTTCCGGTAAACCTGATTGGTATGAACTCTAAATTAATGACGCAGTATCTCGAGTTTGTAACCGACCGCTTGTTGGTAGAACTGGAATGCGAAAAAGAATACAACGTAGAAAATCCATTTGATTTTATGGATATGATCAGCCTGCAGGGCAAGACCAATTTCTTTGAAAAGAGAGTGGGAGAATACCAGAAGAGTGGTGTGGTTCAGGGACAGGAATCGAATAAGATATCCTTTGACGCGGACTTTTAAACAAGGCCATTCCTTAACCATCCAAGTTTTCCAAACAACATTAAAAAAGCATTATGTACGTACTTAAGAGAGACGGAAGAAAAGAATCGGTAAAATTTGACAAGATCACCGCGCGTATCCAGAAGTTGTGTTATGGGTTGAGCGATTTGGTAAGCCCCACTAATGTGGCCATGAAGGTGATTGAAGGCATTTATGAAGGGGTAACCACCTCTGAATTGGATAGCCTGGCAGCTGAGGTGGCTGCTTCTATGACCACCCGCCACCCGGATTATGCGCAGTTGGCCGCCCGTATTGCGGTGTCTAACCTGCATAAAAATACCACCAAGTCTTTCTCGGAAACAATGAAAGACCTTCACGAATATGTGAACCCAAAAACCAATCTGCACTCACCACTTATCGCTGATGATGTAGCAGAGATCATTGAAAAAAATGCGGTGCTGCTGGATTCCACCCTTATCTATGATCGTGACTTTGGGTATGATTATTTTGGCTTTAAAACCCTGGAGCGTTCTTACCTGCTGCGTGTAAACGGTAAGATTGCCGAACGCCCGCAACACATGCTTATGCGTGTGGCTATTGGTATCCATAAGGAAGACCTGGATAGTGCTATAGAGACGTACGATCTGATGTCTAAAAAGTACTTTACCCATGCTACGCCAACCCTTTTCAATTCGGGTACGCCTAAACCACAAATGTCGTCTTGCTTCTTGCTTACCATGAAGGATGACAGCATTGATGGTATTTACGACACGCTGAAGCAGTGTTCCAAGATCTCCCAGTCTGCGGGAGGTATTGGTCTGAGTATTCACAATGTACGTGCTACCGGTTCTTATATCCGTGGAACAAACGGTACCAGTAATGGTATTGTACCCATGTTGCGTGTATTCAATGATACCGCCCGTTATGTAGATCAGGGAGGGGGTAAGCGCAAAGGTTCTTTTGCCATTTACATAGAACCCTGGCATGCAGATATTTTTGACTTTCTGGATCTGAAGAAAAATCATGGTAAGGAAGAAATGCGCGCCCGCGATTTATTCTATGCGCTCTGGATTCCCGATTTGTTCATGAAACGGGTTAAGGAAGACGGGGAGTGGACCTTGATGGACCCCAATGAATGTCCTGGCCTATCAGATTGTCATAGTGCAGAATTTGAAGCACTTTACGCAAAGTATGAAAGCGAGAATAAAGGTCGTAAAACCATAAAGGCCCGTGACCTCTGGCAAAAGATCACCGAGTCTCAGATTGAGACCGGAACACCCTATATGTTGTATAAAGACGCTGCCAATAGCAAGTCTAACCAGCAGAATTTGGGCACCATACGCTCCTCTAACCTTTGTACTGAGATTATTGAGTACACGGCACCTGATGAGGTAGCTGTATGCAACCTGGCCTCTATTGCGCTACCCATGTACATTGAAGATGGTGAGTTTAATCACGATCGCCTTTTTGAAGTAACCTATAAAGTTACCAAAAACCTGAACCGTATTATTGACCGTAACTACTACCCGGTAGCCGAGGCCCGCAATAGTAATATGCGCCATCGTCCGGTAGGTTTAGGTGTACAGGGATTGGCTGATACTTTTATCCAGCTTCGCCTGCCTTTTACTTCTGATGAGGCTAAAGCCCTGAACAAAGAGATTTTTGAAACTATTTATTACGCTGCTCTTTGTGCTTCTAAAGACGAAGCTATAACGGATGGTGCATATGAGACCTTTGAAGGGTCTCCCATCAGTGAAGGTAAATTCCAGTTCAATCTGTGGGGGGTAGATGAAAGCACCCTTAGCGGACGTTGGGATTGGGATGCTTTACGTAATGAAGTAAAAGAGCACGGAGTACGTAACTCCCTGCTGCTGGCTCCTATGCCAACCGCTTCTACCTCTCAGATATTGGGGAATAACGAATGTTTTGAGCCTTACACCTCCAACATTTACACCCGCAGGGTACTGTCCGGTGAGTTTATTGTAGTAAACAAGCATCTGTTGGTTGATTTGGTAGAGCTTGGTCTTTGGAATGAAGATCTGAAAAACGAGATCATCCGTGCCAATGGGTCTATCCAACACATTGACCTTATTCCTGATAACATCAAGGAGATGTACAAAACAGTGTGGGAGATGAGTATGAAGGATATTATTGATATGAGTGCCGAACGCGGTATGTTCATTGATCAGTCCCAATCCCTCAACCTGTTTGTGGAGAATGCCAACGTAGGTAAACTGACCTCCATGCATTTCTACGCCTGGGAGAAAGGACTGAAAACCGGTATGTACTACCTGCGTACTAAAGCGGCTTCGGATGCTATTAAATTTACCGTTCAGAAGCAATCTAAGGCACAGGTAGAGCCCGTAACAGAGTCTAAGCAAACGGAGAAAATCCAGGAAAAAGAAAGCCACAATCTTCAAAAAGCAGCCGTTATGGGTGAAGCACGTGTAGCGGAAATGGCTAAGGCTGTACAAACGTATAGCTCAGAAGAAACCATTGCCTGCTCTATTGATAACCCCGATGATTGTGAGGCCTGTGGGTCATAATGCCAGGATCATAAAATAAATATGAAAAAGCCACCCTTCTTATTGGGGTGGCTTTATTTTTGTACCCGATGGCAATTATGCAATTCAGGATAATTACACTTTTTATAGTCTTGCTTCCCCTGGGGCTTATTGCTCAGGAAGAGGAAGGAGAGAAAGCTTTGCAACGGGTGTTAGAAGTACTTACACTTAAGGATCCTCAATTACCTGAATTATCTGAAATAGCACCGGCATTGCAAAAAGGAGCATGGGAAGCCCTTTCCTATATTAATGAAGGAGCTGATGAGTATGCAACTGATGATCTTT
This sequence comes from Owenweeksia sp., assembly GCA_965212245.1. Taxonomy (GTDB): domain Bacteria; phylum Bacteroidota; class Bacteroidia; order Flavobacteriales; family Schleiferiaceae; genus CAKZNE01. The sequence continues at coordinate 1,463,382 of OZ243107.1, forward strand.
TGGAAGCGGTGCCGGACTATTATAATTTCAGGGAGGGGAATGTTATAATAAAACTAATAGACCCTAAGGATTATAACCAATACGGTATTGAGGTGACGGTAATCTACCGTGTTTCTAAGGGCAATGTAGAGCTGCTCACACCAAACGGTGAGTTAAAGAACAGTTGGACGCTTCTGTACCTGGATGGACATTATATGGCTCTGGATATGGGCGATCTGCGGGTATTTTTTACTCATACGCCCGTTCAGGAGTAAAGTATATTTTACCTTTGTGTACTATGAGTGCCGACAGACAAAACCTTGAGATTGCCAAGATCCAACGCGAAATTGAGAATTATCTAAGCCTGGGAAGTACCCAGGTTATTTTTGATTATAAGGAGAGCGGAGGAGGAACCCGTCTGGATGTAATTACTGTAAACCCAAGGCACCATCAATCTTTTCTTTTTCACTCCGCAGAAGGCTATGACAAAATAGATACGCTTAAGCAGATGCTGAGCTATGTAATGACTTTTCGTGAAAAGAAGAATTCCTATACCATTCAATGGTCTGTAAAAGGAGAGGATGAGTTACATACTTCGTACTTCCGGGCCAAAGACATTCCAGAAGCTATTGATAAGCTTCACTACGGTCGCGATCCAAACAGTCTGACCATTTTTAGTGCGGTATTGAACCCCATTGCCTGATATTTTAAATCTTTTTAGTACCTTACTAATCGGATTGTAGACAACTCCCCCCAAAATAGTTAACCTTCATGTCTGAACAGACGAAAAAAGCTATACGAAAAAGAGCGCGCCAAATCCGTAAGGCAGGGCGCCCGAAAGCTACGTTAAAAGATTACTTGCAAATTGCTTTAGTGATACTTGTGATCCTGGCAATTTTCATTGCGGCCTTTGTTTTAACCAGCGGCTAAGTTTAGGTTAAATATGTTAAAAAAGGTGTGATTTGTTGAGAATTAGTCTAATTTCGAGCTTGTAAGAAATAGATTACCAATAAGTTAACTAATTTTTTATAGCTTTAGGTGAACGAAATCAAACTACTATGAATACTACTAAACAAAAATCAGACGTTACCCTTCAGATCGTTGGAGTGGTGGCCATTATTACCGCCATTGTGGGATTTGCACTTTATATGGCGAGCTAATGTAAGGGGTGTAAAAATTTACTTTTCAGGATAAAATTTCCTCTATCAGAGAAAGGGATCAGTATTGGATATCCTCTCCTTTAGCTGATCAAGTCGCGATTTAATGCGGATAAAGAATTTATTGCGATCCTTTTCAGAAATATCACTGATAAGAGAACATTTCTGAATCTGGTGATGAAGGTAGTCCTGCATATTCTGGGTGAGATCAGGATCAGCGGTTGAAAGGAAATTAACTCCTGCATAAGGGACGAAGTATATCATCTTTTGTTCCCCGTATTCGGCCAGTATATGATTATCCATGATCAGAATTTCATGGAAATACATCTTATATGAGGCGGACGTGAATACTTCAGGATTTCCAGCATGGGCTTTTTGGCCCTTTAGAGCCTGCTTATACACGATCTTCATCATATCGTTAAAACAATCACAAATTCGCAAGGCTTCCTCGCGGCTACTTAACATTCCCGCCTCATAGTAATATGCAATCTGATTAATGAGACTAAGAATTGTGGTGTCATTCCATATTTCCACTGTATTTATACGGCTGTAAATTTCCCATTGCTTTTGAGCCAAATCCAACAGATCAGCAGGGATCATGCTCAGGTCATAATTCTCATTATTGAGTTTATCAATTCCATATACTGACTTTAGCCATACATACATTTTAAAACCAGCCAGCTCCGGAAACATATAATGATAAAATACCGGTATGTCTTTGGCAAAGTAGTACATATTATGGCCTTTATGCTGCTGGATGTATTCCAGTTGCTTCAGGCTGCGGTGCATATAGGCGCGAAAGTCATCAATGGTACGTATAAATGCGGGGCGCTTAAAAAGAGCTGAGTCTTCAGAGTAGCCCGCCACTTCACTTAGCGAAACCTTAAAATGGTTAGCCAGTTTTACTGCTTCATCAAAAGTGATAGGGGTATCGCCCCGCATTCTGCGATATGTAGCATCCCTGCCTATACCCAAAATATCTATTACCAAGTCAGAAAGTTTATGGGAAGGATCAGCTGCCTGGCGAATCTTTTCCATTAAGATTAATTGAAAAGAACCTGAAGAGGGAAAATTTTCTGTTGATTCCGTCATTATAATTAAGGATTGGGTAAAAATAAATATACGGTATTTTAATTTTTAGTTCATCAGAAAAGAGGTCAGTTGCAAAATATAGGATTTTTGGCAATCGAAGAAATTGAAATAAGCCCGATTTGTGATTTTCAGCTATAAACCATAAACCATAAGCAAAAACAAGTTTTAGGAGTTGAAGAATTGTAAAGTCATTTGCTGCATCAACTTTAAACTAAATGCTATGAGAATTTTTCGATTGTTTATGGTGTTGCTGTTACCGGCAACAAGTGCCCTGGCACAGAAAATACCGGTAATTGAAGATCGTGAAACAGCTATGATTAAACCCTTGAGGTTAAGTGGACCCCGGGTTGGAGTTACCTATGTGCCTAATATAGATCGTTATAATCTGGATGAGAAATTTAATGACTCTACACTACGTCCAAACAATATGGTAACACAATTTGGCTGGCAATTTGAATGGAACTATTTTGAAACTGTAGGCGGAAGTGCCGGACTATTTGAGGTTATACCTCTGATAGGAGGTTTAGATCAGGGCCTTTTAATCCCAAGTCTTAACATCCTGACTGGTTATCGTGATGCCAGCGGTTTCGAAATTGGTGCAGGACCCAACCTTAACCTGCTCAATTCAGGGTTTACCTTTGCGTTTGGATATAATATAAAGTCCAAACACATGAACTTTCCCTTAAATCTTGCCTACACCCGCAGCCGGGAAGGGGGAAGGGTAACCCTGCTGGTCGGCTTTACCAAGCGCAGATTGGAGCACTAGAATTGTAGGTAAGTAAAAAGGAGGGCCTCTTTAAAAAGGGTCCTCTTTTTTTTTGAACTTTAAACCTGAGGTTTCATACATTTAAAACAAAAAACAAAGTGTGAAAAAAATCGTGAAGCTTCTCGCATTGGTATTGCTGGCGATAGTAATACTTATAATGTACAATACACTTACCTTTAATAGTCCTGCTAAAATTGAAGCCGTTGAAAGGGTTATAGTAAATGCAGATTCAAAGGTGCTTGGAAAAGCAATAAGCTTTCAAACCATTTCGCATAAAGCTGAAATGATAGATGAAGAAGCGTTTCATGGTTTTCATGCTTATCTGGATTCTGTTTTTCCGCTTACCGATAGCCTGCTTGGGAAAGAGAGTATCAATACTTACAGCCGCATCTATACCTGGAAGGGAAGTGATCCATCTCTGGCTCCATTAGTACTTATGGCGCATCAGGATGTAGTGCCGGTAGAATATGCCACACTGGATCAGTGGGATTACCCGCCCTTTTCAGGAAAAGTAACGGATCAATACATTTACGGCAGAGGAACACTGGATGACAAAGGAAGCATGATAGCCATGCTCTATGCGGTGGAATTATTACTTAAGCAAGGGTATACTCCTAAACGGACGGTTTATCTCTGCTTTGGACATGACGAGGAAATTTCAGGACGGGAAGGTGCCCGGGTAATAGCGCAAACTCTTAGAGAAAGAGGTGTTAAAGCAGAAATGGTACTGGATGAAGGAGGGACCCTGTCCCGAGGAATTGTACCCGGAATTGAAAAAGAAGTAGCCCTAATTGGCACAGCAGAGAAAGGTTATGTGAGTTTAAAACTGGCGGTAGATTTGCCCGGAGGGCATTCGTCCATGCCGGAAGAAAGAACTGCACTGGGGATCCTTAATAATGCTCTTTACCGTTTAAACGAAGCCCCGTTTCCCAACCGGCTTACGGAACCCCTGGAAGGTTTTGTAGAGTACCTGGGGCCGGAACTTCCTTTTATGCAAAAAATGGCCTTTGCCAATACCTGGCTTTTTAAGCCACTTATATTTAATGTGTATAGTCAGTCCGCTTCCGGAGCTGCTTTAATACATACTACACAAGTGCCTACAGTATTTCAATCCGGAATAAAGGACAACATAGTTCCCAACCGTGCTCACGCTATTGTTAACTATAGGTTATTACCTGGGGATGAGCCCCGGGAGATTTTGGAGCGGGCAAAAAAAATCGTTCATGATTCATCTGTCGTAATCCGTATTTTTGATGATGTGGCTATTCCTGCCTCACCCGTAAGTCCTCATAAGTCAGTTCCCTTTAAAAGATTGGCAGCAGCGGTTAAGGCTATATATCCTGAAGCGATTGTGAGTCCATATCTGGTGCTTGGAGCTACGGATGGGCGTTACTTTTATTCCATTAGTAAGCATGTATACCGTTTCAGCCCTTTCCCAATGGAAAAAGAAGACCTTCCACGAATTCATGGAATCAATGAAAGAGTGTCTGTGAAAGGTTTTCAGAACAGTGTAAGTTTTTACGCTACTCTTTTAAAAGATTGGGGAAATTCATAATTTTACATGGACGTAAATGACTACTCCAAAGGAATATACCAGCTTAAAGGAATTCTATCCTTACTACCTTACTGAGCACCGTGATTATACCTGCAGGGTGCTTCACTTTATTGGTACGGGTCTGGTAGTTTTGTCTTTCCTTACTTTTTGGTTTACCTTCAACTGGCTTTATCTTGCCTTAATTCCTTTCTTAGGATATGGCTTTGCCTGGGTTGGTCATTATTTTTTTGAGCAAAATAAACCTGCTACCTTCAAATACCCTGGCTATAGCCTTGCCTCTGATTTTATATTGTTCTGGCATTTACTCATTGGAAAAGAAAAGTTTAGAGTTCATTGATTGTTTCTGATTCTTGCAAACGGAATGGTTTCAAAACGGGTATTTTTTCCCAAATAAGGAATAAATTAAAATATTTTTTATCTTAATTGCTTTATTTTCAATTAGTTTTATGTTTGGTAATAAATTGGCAATTGATAACTTAACAATTAATCACATTCTCAATTCATGAAAAAGATTACGGTTTTAGGTCTGTTAGTAGCGGTTGCACTAACTGCATGTAAAAAGGAACAACCAAGTGAAAGCAACACCAGTGAAGTAAAGGATTTTACAGAACTCAATGTGCCTTCTAACTTTACATTTAGCACGTCCCATTCGGTTAGTCTTAATGTAAGCGTGGCTAATAACCCTGGTTTTACCAACGCCTATAAAATTAAAGTATATGATGAATCTCCCTATGCAGGAGGCAGTCTTATTTATAGTGGTATGACCAATGGCGACCAATTACTTGCGGATATTGAGATACCGCAGGCTTTGGAGTGGGTTTATCTGATAAAAGAAGATCCTAACGGCTCCAGCACTATGACGAGGGTTGAGCTTAGCGGGACCACGATTTCCCACACCTTTGGTAAAGGTAAGTCAGGAAAGAAGGTAGTAGTCGTTAGCCCTGATTGCAGTAGTGGCTGTACACAGACCATAAACAGTGGCGGTTACTTAAACATCAACAATTCCGATACCTACTGTATTACCGGTAACATCAGCGGTATTAACGATAACAACGGAAATGCCACCATCCGCATTTGCGGTGATGTAACCATCTCCGGAAACGCCTCCATAAAAGGCAACACCACACTGGAAATCACCGATGGCTCCAGCCTGACCATTCAAGGCATTAACATGAACGATCAAAGCGGATCCAAAGGCACTATAGTAGTGTATACCACCGGAACCCTAACCATAAACAGTAACTTCTCCGCCCACGGCACCGTAACCATTCACGGTACCTTTAACGTAAACAGCGACTCCTACATTTACGGGACATTCACCAATAACGGAACCTTTCATACCAAAGGCACCGGTTATTCCACGCTGAATAACAATGGCCCCATCACCAACAACGGAAGCATGATCTACAACGGTCATTTAACCGAAAACAGCAATACCACCCTGATCAACAACTGCCGTTTGTGGGTAAAGAAAGACTTTACGATCAATAGCCTGATCAACAACTACTCCTTCATAGAAGTAGACCAGAACTTCCGTTCCAACAGCAACTCACAGCTGAATTACCACGATGGTGCCATGATGTACGTAAAAGGTAACGCAGCCGGCCCCCTTAACGGAGATATGACCGGTATTGGGAATACCTCCGTGTTGAAGATCACCGGAGGCATCAGCAGTAACAACGGGTCCGATTTCAGTGGGAACCTGGAAATATGCGCCAGCAGCTATGGTACCAACAGTTCTAACGATATCACCCAGAACGGAGCCCTTCAGAACGGAGCCCTGGCCGCCTGTGATCAAGCCTATATAGCTACGAGCAGCTGTAATCCTGAAGGCAACGGCACCCCCTCGGTAAGTGATACCGACAATGACGGAGTAGCAGATGAGAATGACCTGTTTCCCAATGACCCGCTAAGAGCAGGAGAGTCCTTTTACCCCGGATCAGATACATATGGTACACTGGCTTTTGAAGACTTATGGCCTGGACAAGGTGATTATGACTTTAATGATGTGGTAGTAGACTATCAGTATCGTATGGTCACTAACGCAAGTAATGATGTAGTCGATATTGAAATATCTTATGCTTTACGTGCTATCGGTGGCTCTTTTAAAAACGGCCTTGGTATTGAACTGAATGTTCCTTCATCTGCTGTAGCCAGCGTAACGCGAAATAATAGTTTAAATGCAGGTGTGGTTACTCTTAACGCCAATGGTACTGAAGCTAATCAGACCAATGCAGTTATCATCCTTTTTGATAATGCGTTTGATGTACTGACCAATAATGGAACGGCTACTGTAAATACTATTGTAGGTGCAACCCCTTCCACTGTGGATACAGCGGTTGTATCATTAACCTTTACTTCGACTAAAACCGTAGCAGAGCTTGGTGCGGCACCTTATAATCCCTTTATTTTTGTAGATCAGGATCGTGGACGTGAGGTACACCTGGCCGGCAAAGAACCTACTGACCTTGCTGATGGAAATATTTTTGGTAGTTCAGATGATGATTCCAATCCCGGACAAAGCCGTTATTATGTAACTTCATCCAACTTACCCTGGGCCTTAAACATTGCCCAACATTGGGATTATCCCTCTGAAAAGGAAGATATTGTGCAGGCTTATCTGAAGTTTGCCAATTGGGCCCAATCCGGAGGAAACAATTTTACAGACTGGTATTTACTGGAGCAACCCAGTTACCGCAATGGAGCTAAGATATACTAGGTTCAAAAAGAACTTTTAAATAATAGTAAAGCCCACCTTGTAAGGTGGGCTTTCTTTTTGAAAGAGTTTTACGACTAATCAGGGTTTGTGAAATAACGGGTGCTTAACATACGTTTTAATGTAAGTATTTAAAAATTAGTAATTTTGCAAATGATATTATTAAATTAATACTATCGTTTGGTGCTAACTAACCCGGGCTTAAATGAAAAAAAACAAGAAAATTCTGATACTCGGTGCTTTGCTTTCAGTGAGTTTGGTGGCCTGTAAAAAAGATACTATAGATCAAACCGCCTCCGCAGTAGAAGATTTTACAGACTTAAAAGTACCATCTGATTTTAAATTTGAAACTCACCGAAACCTGAACCTTAATGTGACAGTGGACGAGGAGGTGTCAGGTTATAAATATGAGATAAGGGTTTACGATGCCATGCCTGTGGCCGGTGGAGGCTTACTATACAGCGGTTATTCTTCGGGTGGTCAGTTGTTTGCTGATATTACAGTGCCTCAAAGCCTGAAAAGCGTATACCTGGTTAAGATAGCCCCCGATGGCTCTAGCACTATGACGAGGGTTGAGCTTAGCGGGACCACGATTTCCCACACCTTTGGTAAAGGTAAGTCAGGAAAGAAGGTAGTAGTCGTTAGCCCTGATTGCAGTAGTGGCTGTACACAGACCATAAACAGTGGCGGTTACTTAAACATCAACAATTCCGATACCTACTGTATTACCGGTAACATCAGCGGTATTAACGATAACAACGGAAATGCCACCATCCGCATTTGCGGTGATGTAACCATCTCCGGAAACGCCTCCATAAAAGGCAACACCACACTGGAAATCACCGATGGCTCCAGCCTGACCATTCAAGGCATTAACATGAACGATCAAAGCGGATCCAAAGGCACTATAGTAGTGTATACCACCGGAACCCTAACCATAAACAGTAACTTCTCCGCCCACGGCACCGTAACCATTCACGGTACCTTTAACGTAAACAGCGACTCCTACATTTACGGGACATTCACCAATAACGGAACCTTTCATACCAAAGGCACCGGTTATTCCACGCTGAATAACAATGGCCCCATCACCAACAACGGAAGCATGATCTACAACGGTCATTTAACCGAAAACAGCAATACCACCCTGATCAACAACTGCCGTTTGTGGGTAAAGAAAGACTTTACGATCAATAGCCTGATCAACAACTACTCCTTCATAGAAGTAGACCAGAACTTCCGTTCCAACAGCAACTCACAGCTGAATTACCACGATGGTGCCATGATGTACGTAAAAGGTAACGCAGCCGGCCCCCTTAACGGAGATATGACCGGTATTGGGAATACCTCCGTGTTGAAGATCACCGGAGGCATCAGCAGTAACAACGGGTCCGATTTCAGTGGGAACCTGGAAATATGCGCCAGCAGCTATGGTACCAACAGTTCTAACGATATCACCCAGAACGGAGCCCTTCAGAACGGAGCCCTGGCCGCCTGTGATCAAGCCTATATAGCTACGAGCAGCTGTAATCCTGAAGGCAACGGCACCCCCTCGGTAAGTGATACCGACAATGACGGAGTAGCAGATGAGAATGACCTGTTTCCCAATGACCCGCTAAGAGCAGGAGAGTCCTTTTATCCATCATCAAACCAAATGGCTACTTTGGCATTTGAAGATCTGTGGCCTGCTAAGGGAGATTATGATTTTAATGATATAGTGCTGGATTATCGCTACCGCCTTATTACTGATGCAGATAATAATGTGAAAGACATAGAGTTTTATTACTCGTTACGTGCTATTGGTGGTACATTCAGAAATGGCTTTGGGATTCAGCTTGAAGTGGCTCCTTCGGTTGTTTCCGGGGTAAGCCGCAACGGTAACTTTGTTTCCGGACTTACTCTTAATGCCAATGGCACCGAAGCTAACCAGGCAAAAGCGGTAATTATGGTTTTTGAGAATGGGTTTGATGTACTGACCAACAATGGAACAAAAACTGTAAATACCGACCGCTCGGAGGCTTCATCTCGGATAGATACAAATGACCTTTCTATTACGTTTACGAATGCTGTGGCTCCTGCCAGCTTAGGCACATTTCCTTATAACCCCTTTATATTTACCAATAGAAATCGTGGCCGGGAAGTGCACTTAAGTGGCAAGGAACCTACGGATCTGGCGGATGTATCTTCCTTTGGTCAGGTAGATGATGACACACAGGGTGGTGTAGGAAAATACTATGTAACTGAGGGTAATTTGCCTTGGGCTATTAACATTACGCAACATTGGGATTATCCCTCTGAAAAGGAAGATATTGTGCAGGCTTATCTGAAGTTTGCCAATTGGGCTCAATCCGGAGGAAGCAATTTTACAGACTGGTATCTCAATTCACCGGGGTATCGTGATGGTAATCTGATTTATTAAAATCGCACGTATTTAAAAATAAAGCACCCGCCTGAATTCAGGCGGGTGCTTTCATATATATCAGGTAGATGGATATTTATTCCTGTTCTTCTTCACGAGCGTTTTCTTTGCGCTTTGTGGCCTTTTTTTTATTGACCGTAGTTTGTTTAACCGCTTTCTTTTTAATTTCTTCTTTCTCCACTTTTTGAGAAACCTCTTTTTCCTTTACCGGAATCTCTTTGCTTGTTTCCGTCTGGACAGCTTCAGGAGTAACTTTCTTTTCGTTGGGCGCTTGTGTTTCACTTTGAGCAGAGGCTGCAGTAGTTATGCCTAGCATAAGAAGAGCAATAGCAAGATTTTTTAAATTCATCATGGGTTTCATTTTTACACATTTGCATTTAGAAGTTCACAAATGTTGCCATAAAAACGAGAAAGCATATAAAACAAAGAGGTACAGTCTGTTAAGAATTACCGAGCAAGAACGTTAAAGGCCTTACTAATCCAAAAACTCCCCAGAATGTGGTGGGTACACCCGGGAATCAATAATGGATCATACTGTAAACCTCCTTGTGCCTGAGTGCTTCACGCCCTTTTAGAAAATCGAGCTCTACTATAAAATTAAAACCTACTATCTCAGCTCCTGTTTTTTCAATAAGCTGCTGGGTGGCAGCCGCTGTTCCTCCGGTAGCCAGTAAATCATCATGCACCAATACTTTGGCCCCTTTAGGAAGATCTTCCGCATGAAGCTCCAGTTCAGCTGAACCATATTCAAGATCATAACCTATTGAAAAAGTGGGGCGTGGAAGCTTGCCTTTTTTACGAACTGGAATAAATCCGGCTCCTAGTTTTTGTGCCAGTCCCATCCCAAATAAAAACCCCCGTGATTCCATGCCCGCAACAAAGTCTACCCTGGTGTTTAAAAAGGGTAGCGCAAATTCATGAATAAGCTTTGGGTATAACTCAGGGTCCAGTAATAAAGGGGTTATATCTTTAAAGGAGATCCCGGGTTTGGGAAAATCCGGAACCTCCTTAATACGTGCTTTTATTTCATCAGCGAAACTCACTTGAATGCGTTCTCACCGGTAATGTCCATTCCAGTAATTAGCAGGTGAATATCATGAGTACCTTCATAGGTCACCACAGACTCCAGGTTCATCATATGGCGCATAATGGAATATTCCCCGGTAATACCCATGCCGCCCAGCATCTGACGGGCTTCGCGGGCAATCTTAAGAGCCATATCCACATTATTACGCTTGGCCATAGATATTTGTGGAGAAGTAGCCCGTTTTTCATTTTTCAGAGTTCCGAGGCGCCATACCAAAAGTTGGGCCTTGGTAATCTCTGTGATCATTTCGGCTAATTTTTTTTGCTGCAATTGAAAACCAGCAATTGGCCGGCCAAACTGTTTGCGTTGCTTGGAGTAACGAAGGGCTGTGTCATAGCAATCCATGGCTGCTCCTAATGCACCCCAGGCAATACCATAACGGGCGCTGTCCAGGCAACCCAATGGGGCTCCCAGGCCAGATTTATTAGGAAGCAGGTTTTCCTTAGGTACTTTTACATTATCAAACACCAGCTCACCGGTAGCACTGGCTCTGAGGCTCCATTTATTGTGGGTTTCAGGAGTTGTAAAACCCTCCATTCCCCTTTCTACAATTAACCCATGGATTCGGCCTTCTTCGTTTTTAGCCCATACCACCGCTACATCGCAGAAGGGTGCGTTTGAGATCCACATTTTGGAACCATTAAGCAGGTAATGATCACCCTTATCCTTATAGTTGGTAACCATCCCTCCCGGGTTACTCCCAAAATCAGGCTCCGTTAAACCAAAGCTGCCCAGGTATGTACCACTGGCCAGTTTAGGTAAATATTTTTTTCGCTGTTCCTCAGAGCCGTAGGCATAGATAGGATACATAACCAGGGAAGATTGCACGCTACAGGTAGAGCGTACACCAGAATCACCCCTCTCAATCTCCTGCATCATTAAACCATAGGATATTTGATCCAGGCCTGCTCCACCGTATTCTTCAGGAATATAGGGGCCAAAAGCACCTATCTCAGCGAGGCCTTTAACCAGTTGCTGAGGGAACTCTGCTTTTTGGGCATAATCCTCAATAATTGGACTTACATCTTTTTTTACCCAATCACGGGTAGCGTTTCGCACCAAAAGATGTTCTTCAGTAAGAAGCTCATCAATGCTGTAATAATCGGGAGACTGGAAGAGATCAGTAGCCATTGCTCTTATTAATTTAGGAGGCAAAGGTAAACAGGAAAAAATTTTAACTTTACCTAAATGAAAAACTAAAATTAATATGATGAGAAAAACTATTCTTTATTCAACTTTCCTCGGAGCGGCAGCTCTGATCTCTTTTGATGCTCTGACAAATTCCAGTGGAGCACCTGCCGGTAGTACGGGCTCTCCCAACAGCAGCAGTCAAACCTGCGCCAGAGCAGGTTGTCATGCCGGAGGTCCTTCGGTAGGCGCACGTACGGTTACCATTACCAATGATATTCCGGCCAGCGGTTTCGCACCAAATACCGTATATAATTTTACGGTTACAGCTAATGATGGTGGTACAGGAAGTGCACGAATTGGTTTTCAAACCAGTATTGAAGACGGAGGGAGCCACGTAGGTTCATTATCCACTAATGGTAATAATGCCCTGCGGAAATCAGGTTCTTTCTTAGGGCACTCTTCAAGTGGAATCAACCCAACCGGAGGTTCGCGCAGCTGGACTTTTTCATGGAATAGTGGCAATGCACCTGATCAAAGCGAAATGTATGTGGCAGTAAATTTTGCTAATGGTAATGGCAATACCTCCGGTGATGCTATTGCTACCCAGAGCCTTACACTTACGTTAGATCAGTCTATTTCTATTTCTGAAGAGCAAAGTGTAGAAGACTTTACCGTATCTCCTAATCCTGCCCGTAATTGGGCAAAGCTGAAAGGGCTGCCAGCTTCTGTAACGGAAGTTAGCATCGTAGACCTTAGTGGTAAGGAAGTAAAACGCATTTATGATGTGGAAGCTTCCTTAGATGGAGCTATATTTTCATTGGATGGTGTAGCCCCCGGGAATTATCTGGTGGTTCCAAAGGCAAGCGATGTAAAACCACAGCAACTGATTGTTCAGTAAATACTGGCTATTAAAAACCTGTAAGGCTCCGGGATTATTTAATTTTGGAGCCTTATTTTAGTTTATACTTTGGAAGAGCGGGTTACATATCACGCAGATTGGGTTTTGATCATATTGCTGATTTCATCATTTCTGATTGTATTTGCCCGTTTGTACCACCCTAAAAAATTCCAGTTCTTTAGATCACTTCCTTTTAACCGTGGAGCCAAAACCTTTGAATCGGAATTTAACCCGAACGGAGTAAGAGATGCTTTTGATGTATTGTTTACCCTTAATTTTTATTTGGTTTACACTTTAGGTTGCTTATTGGTTGTACCGGTGCAAATGGAAATTTTCACCTTTGCCCGCATCCTTTTTATTATTGTGCTGTTTTTCCTTTCCAAAAATTTCCTCGCGCTTTTAATTGGCTGGCTGTTTGTGCAGCAGGAAAATATAGCGGTGGTTCAGAATACCGGACTGGCCTATCGTAGCTGGTCTGCTTTATGGTTGCTGCCCTTGCTGGTGCTGGTAACTTTTACGCCCGGTTTAAGGGAGTCAGGCAGCTATGTTGTATTGTTTTTTATGGCCGGTGGTTACCTCTTGGCGCTGTTAATTAGTAGTTTGAGATTGTGGGATTTGCATGGTGGAACAAACTATAAAATTTTATACCTTTGCGCGCTGGAAATCATCCCTTTTTCCTTTTTAATCTATTGGCTTAAAAGCCTTTGAAAATAAGGGATAGCGATTACTAATGTAAAAAAGGTATACCCTTGAAAGTAAAGACTATTCTTGTTTCACAACCCGAACCTCAAACGGAGAATTCGCCCTATTTTGACCTTGCTGAAAAGCAAAAGTTGAAAATTGACTTTCGACCTTTCATCCATGTGGCCGGAGTTGATGTGGCCGATGTCCGGAAGCAAAAAGTCAATATCCCGGGTCATACTGCGGTAATCCTTACCAGTCGCAATGCCGTGGATAATTTTTTCAGGATTAGTGAGGAAATACGTTTCAGCGTACCAAATGAAATGAAATACTTCTGTACGTCAGAAGCTATTGCCTACTACCTTCAGAAGTACGTAGTATACCGTAAGCGCAAGATCTATTTTGGAAATAACACTTTTCCGGACCTTGTCCCTTTGATCAAAAAGCATAAGGATGAAAAGTTCCTTTTACCCTCCTCAGACATCCTGAAGCCGGAAATACCTAAACTCTTAAAGGAGAATAAGATCAATTATACCCGCGCTGTTCTCTACAATACGGTATCCAGTGACCTTTCAGATCTTTCTGATGTGTACTATGATATTCTGGTGTTTTTCAGTCCCTCAGGCATAAAATCACTCATGGAGAATTTCCCGGATTTTGAACAAAATAATACCCGCATTGCTGGCTTCGGAAGCAGTACACATCGGGCTATAAAGGAAGCAGGTTTGCGGGTTGATATAAAAGCACCTACCCCCAAGTTGCCATCTATGACCATGGCCTTGGAAGATTACATTAAAAAGATGAATAAGAAATAAGGCAGGTAAGCCCAACATTTTTTAAAAGCCACGCTCGTATGAGGGTGGCTTTTTGTTTTTTTGTAAAATGGCTCAGCGATTTGGGAAAGCGGAAAAGTTAAAAAGCCGGAAGTGGATTGAGCAGATCTTTACGGAGGGAAAATCCATTAAGGCTTACCCGGTATTGGCAGTCTATCGTAGTTTTGAAGAGCAGAACCAGGTTAAAATAAAGGCTGGCTTCTCCGTATCTAAACGAAAATTCCGGAAAGCGGTAGATCGTAATTTATTAAAGCGAAGAATGCGTGAGGCCTACCGCCTCAATAAAGCAAAATTCGATGTATTGGCAGAGTCAGGAAAAACAATTGGGGTTATGTTTATATACATGCCAGGAAAAAGCCTGAGTTTTGAAGAGATCAACAAAGCCTTTTTACGTTTGGCGGAAGAGTTTACCAATGTAAAGGCTTGAACAATGTCAGGCTTTTTTTTGCGTTTTAACTAAATTCAACCCAAGCCTGTATTTCTGCTACTTGAAGGTGATGAAAAGAAAAGTATCCATGAAAAAATTTATGAAACCGGCCATAGGCGTTCTTACGGCTATAGTATTAGCCGTTTCGGTGGCTTATACGCCCGACTATTTTGAAATAAGCAAACAACTTGACATTTTCACCAATGTGTTTAAAGAGGTAAACCTCTATTATGTAGATGAAACGGAGCCAGGGGAGTTAATGGACGAAGCTATTATATCTATGCTTTCCTCTTTAGACCCTTATACCAATTACATTCCGGAGGAAATGGTGGAAGATTATAAAATCCAGACCACCGGAAACTATGGAGGCATTGGGGCCGGTATACGTTCCCGGGACGGTGAAATGATCATTACCATGCCCTATGAAGGTTTTGCTGCGGATAAGGCAGGGCTAATGGCCGGTGATATAATTATCAGTGTAGATGAGAAAAGTGTGGTGGGTAAGAATACCGAGGATGTGAGTAAGATCCTGAAAGGAGCACCCGGAACTAAGTTTACCATCACCATTTCAAGGGGTGGAGAAAAAATAACTAAAGAAATAGAACGTGAAGAGGTGCAGGTGAAGAGTGTGCCTTATTCCGGAATGCTTGGCTCTGGTATAGGTTACATTTCCCTCAATAATTTTACAGATAAAGCTACTACTGAAGTGAGAGAAGCTTTTACAGAACTGCGTAAGGGTAATGAACTGAAAGGTCTGGTACTGGACCTGCGCGGAAACCCGGGTGGTTTGCTTAGCGAGGCTGTGAATATCACTAACCTTTTTATAGATAAGGGTAAAGAAGTGGTAAAGACCAAGGGTAAAATGGAGGAATGGGAGAAAACCTACCGAACTTTGAATAAGCCTATGGATACGGAGATCCCGTTGGTGGTTCTGATCAACCGGGGAAGTGCTTCCGCCTCAGAGATTGTAAGTGGCACACTGCAGGATTATGACCGGGCGGTTATTATTGGTCAGCGCAGTTTTGGTAAAGGTCTGGTGCAACAAACCCGTAAGCTATCTTACGGAGCACAACTCAAAGTAACCATCGCCAAATATTATACGCCCAGTGGAAGGTGCATACAGGCTATTAATTATGCACAACGCGCTGAAGATGGCAGTGTATCCAAACTGCCGGATTCATTACGTACCCGTTTTGAAACGACAAACGGCCGTTCAGTTTTTGACGGTGGAGGAATAGACCCGGACCTTACTGTGGACGATAGCGAGGTGAGTAATGCCATTATTGCGTTGTATCAAAAGATGCTGCTCTTTGATTACGCTACTGAGTATCGTAAAACTCACCCCAGTATAAAGCCTGCCGTTGATTTTGAATTATCGGATGAGGAATATCAAGCATTTTTAAGTTGGTTGGATCAAAAAGATTTTGAATACCAAACCAAGACTGAACAGAAATTGAAAGAACTGAAGGAGTTTGCCGAGAAAGAAAATTATCTGGCCGATCTGGAAACAGAGATTAACACCCTGATGGTTAAATACACCAAGGAAGAAAATCAGGATTTAAAGGCCTATGAAAAAGAGATACGCATTTTGCTGGAAGAAGAAATAGTATCACGCTATTATTACGAGCGTGGTCGCATTCAAAATGCTATAGTGCACGATGAAGATGTGATGGAAGCTCTAAAAGTGTTGAACGATGCGCCTGAGTACACCAATATCTTAACCCTTGCCGGTAACTAAAAGCATAGGATCACAAAAACTTTGGAAAAGGCTATACTTCTATAGCCTTTTCTTTTTTGTTGCGCTTTTACCCTTCCAACCTAAAGGGTTGCCCTTAACCCTGGGTATGATGTCCTTTGGTTTGTGCTGGTTGTTAAGTACGGACTATAAGAATAAGCTGGAGGTGCTTAGCCGAAATAAAATGGCCGGGCTATTCTTTATTTACTTTTTATGGGTAGTTATAGGGGCCTTCTATACGCCAGCACCAGGTGAAGCGGAGAAAGACGTGGTTATGAAGCTTCCGTTTGCCGTATGGCCTCTGGTATTAGGGAGTCTGTTTTTGTTTTCAGATAAAGATAAGCGTAAGCTTTTGCGCTTATTTATCCTGGCTTCAGTGCTTAGTATTTTGACGTGCTTCATCTTTGCCTTTGGTGCCTTTATGAATACGGCTGATATCCAGGAATTTTTCTTCACTAACCTTGTAGATTATAAGGTGTTGCCGCCACATTACCTGGGGATGTACCTTTCATTTTGTTATGGCTGTCTTTTATATAATGGCCTGCGTAAAAACTATTTCTTCGGCCGGAGTGTGGATGTGCTAATGCTGGTAATTCTGGCGGTAGGGATCGTGTTTATTTCGGTAAGAATACAGTATGTGGCTTTCCTTTTATTGAATTGTTGGATATTTTTCACATTCATTTACCACCGGAGCGGGGCCTTTAAAGCTGTGTCAGGGCTTCTGCTTGTTCTTTTGGTATTCGGCAGTCTTACCTGGGCTTTTCCTGGTAGCCGGCACCGTATAAGAGATACTTACAATGAAATAGTTTCCTTTAAGAGTACCGTAAATCAAAAGCAAACCAATCACCGTAAATTCCTGTGGACAGAAGGATGGGAAGTAGTACAGGAGAACTGGTTACTGGGTACCGGCACCGGTGCGGCCAAAGGAGCTTTACAGGTAAAACTTCAGGATAACGATGCCAAATTTTGGGACGGCCATGATGTATATTATCTCCGCGACCGCAATTACAACTTTCATAATGTGTACCTGGAACATTGGGCTAACCACGGTATAATCGGTTTCATAATTCTTCTTGCTATTATAATTCTGCCGCTATTCGCACCAGGGCCTGCAGAAGGAAAAATATTCCTGTTGATCTGTGCGGTGAGTTTCAGTACGGAAAGTATGCTGGAGCGGCAGGCCGGAGTGCTATTTTTCAGCTTTTTTTATACTATGTTTTTTATGCTCCCATCCGGCAGTAAACACCAAAACGGGCAGCAACACATTAAATAGTGTTACAGCCTTATGCCTGATGAGCATGGACTCCGTAAGCATGCTCATGAAAAAATAAAGAATAAGCATAGCCAGTATACCATCCTTTCTGCGGTAAGCCAGTGTGAGTGCATAGAATAGCAGGCACATCAATAATATAAGGGCAGGCAGGCCTGCGGCAAGCCAGCTTTCCAGGTATTGATTATGGCAATTGAATTTTCTGCGTAAACCCACCACAAAATTATTTCGTCTGTAACTTTCCAGCAACTGTTCTTTGGCATCCCCTAACCCAACTCCGGTAATGGGTGATTCTTCAATTACATCCCAGGCACAAGTCCATTCTGCCAGCCTTAAAGTAAGTCCGTTAAATTGATGGATAACAGGAGCGCTTATATTGTAGTTTAAGGATTTAAATTCGGTAAATCTCCGTGTCACATCTTTGGGCAGTATTATAAACAGCAAAGCCAAAAAAGCCAATATTCCCGTTCCGTAGGCCAGAGCCCTGGCTGGTTTTGATCTTCTGAAAAGGTATAAGAGGAAGGCGCTGAAAGTAATGATTGCAAAAGCCAGGAGATTCATACGTCCCTGGAGCATAAATAAAAAGATAAGCAAAAACCCCAGTAAAGCGTATCCAGCTATTCTGGAACGTATCCAGGCATGGCCTGAGCGGATAAGATCGAAGCCCAGGTAAATGGCCATACCCATATATACTGATAAATACCCGGGATGCATAATGATCCTGGAGAGTCGCAGGTAGGTGAAATAATATTCTTTAACCTCTACACCATCATCGGTAATGGTTTTATAGAGACTACCGGTGTCTATAACATAAAACAGGGCAGTACCCAAAGCTATCAGGGCGGCTGCTACACTTGCAAAAAAGAAGGTATTAAGTAATTTTCCCCGGCTGCTTTTAAGAAAAGTATAATCTATGGAAGCTATACACAACGGCAGCCATAGAAAGGGCTGCATGGTTTCCAGCCTCCGCAAACCCTCCTCCATGCTATCCGTATATGCAAGACTGGCGGCATTCACTGCAAAGAATAATACTGAAAGCCAAACCCAGCTGTGGTGCGGATGACTTTTGACATTAACCACAAACTGGCGGTTGGAAAAAGAGTGTAACAAGAAAAGAATGATACTGATACTGCTTACCGGAATAGGAAAAAAGAGTGATACTATTACAACTTGTAACAACAGTACTGACCGATGATCTGTGTTTTTCCAATTCACTCGGCTACCGGTATTTTTCTTTTACGTTGCTTCTTAATAATAAAAGGTATCTGACTAAGCCCGAGGGCAAGAACCAAATAAATAATCAATTGAAATTTAGGAGCTACCACATCATACAGGAGCAGGGCCAGTACAATAAAGAATACATTGGTACTGATAAGTATCAGGGTAGCTTGTACCTGGCTTAAGCCAATGTCTAACAGGGCATGATGAATATGATTACGGTCTGCCGCAAAAGGAGATCTTCTAAGTATAAAAACCCGAATGGCAATCACGCGCATGGTATCAAAAATGGGGATAATGAGTACGGCAAAACCAAATACCGCAGAAGAAATAGCAAAGAATATATTCGGTTTAAAGTAAACACTTTTCTGAACAAAAAAGATGGCGATGACCGTAATGATAAAGCCGAGTACCATAGAACCCGAGTCGCCCATAAAAATACGGGCATTACCAAAATTATAACGTAGAAAAGCCAGTAATGCACCTACGTAGGCCAGGCACATAATAAGGAAAAGGGTTTCGTTCATCAGGTAAAAAAACCAGGCAAAAGTGCTGATCACCACTACGCCAATTGATCCGGCCAATCCATTTATACCATCAATAAAATTAAAACTGTTTATCAGCAAAAGAAACAGGGGAATGGAAAGCGCAAGGCTGGTGTAATAATCCAGATCATGAATATCAAATAAGCCGTAAAAACTTTGAATACGAATGTCACCCTGAATGATCACAATGATAGCCGCTGCCAGTTGTCCTCCAAATTTTTTAAAAGGCGTTAGTGGGTAAAGGTCATCTTTAATGCCGATGGCAAAAAGGATGAGGCTCCCTGCCAGTAATGAATTAAGTTGCGGGTAGTATAGTTTATGGGTAAAGAATATAAAGGCAAAAATAAAGCCTGAAAAAATAGCGATACCCCCCAGAGACCCGATCCGTGCGTTGTGCTTTTTCCGCTCATCAGGCAGATCATAAAGCTTTTTTACCAACGAGAGATTTATAATAGCAGGTATGCTAAAGTAGGTGATAAAGAAGGCTGTACCGAAAGCAAGAAGTGCTAAATACATCTGCAATGATTATTGGTAAAATTAGAAAACTTAAGACACCCTTTTACCATGGTTCGCCTTTTTAGCTTTATGGTTCATCTGTTTCCGCTCCTTGTCCATTAACCAGCCCCATTTGCCAAAGTATTTAAAAGCAGAGTTAAGATGTAATTTTAATGAATTCCACTTGCGGTACGATGACTTTTGATATTGGTGTACGATAGAGCTACCGGCAAAATGGATGTTTCGGTATTTCTGATATACTCTCCGGCTCAGGTCTACATCTTCCAGGTAGAGAAAAAAGCGCTCATCAAACATACCACAGCGCTCAAGAGCCTGGTTTTTTAGTACCATGCAACACCCACTCAGGATGGGTACTTCAAGGTTTTCGTTATAGTTAAAATGGCGCATCTCATATCGTCTGATCTGCGCTTCGGTAAAACCTTTAAAAAAGGAAGGGACAAACCTGCGTATAAAAAGGTCAGCTGGTGATGGAACCAGCTTACATAGATATTGAGTAGCACCCTCAGGGTACAGTACTTTAGGGGTGCACAAGCCCACATCTCGTTGGGCCGTCATGAAATCCAGTAAAGGCTCAAAAGTGCCTTGCCGGAAGTATACATCCGGGTTAATAGCAATGTGAAAATCTGCCTTACCCAAATATTTTCTGAATACGCGGTTGTGTCCTGATCCATAACCGAGGTTTTTGGCCGGGGCATCATAATCCACCTGCAATGCCTCGCAAAAGTTGCGGATCTGTTCAGATTGTGAATTATCCACTATAGTTAATGCAAATGAAAAGGTACAGGCTTGAATACTTTGCACCAGCTTTTGCAGGTCATTCAGATCCGTATAATAGGTTACTATGGAAAAACTGGCGCGCATCAGCTGTGGTTCATTTTATGTAACCTCTGCCGTACACTCTGATACATCTGTATACGCCATTTTAATTTTTGAGCTGCTGAGCTGCCTTTCAGGCTGGTATTGTTGCCATGTATACGGTATTGAATGGTGGTTTCATCCGTCCACTGAACATGGCCTGCCTTCTCGGCCATAAGACCTATCCACCAGTCATGCATAGCTATATTGGCCGGAAAAGGTACAATCCATTTTTTGAGATCAGCGGTAAAAGCCATGGAACTACCCATAAAAGTATTGCGCAGTAAATTGTTCCAAAACCCTTGATGGGTGCGCCATTTCTCAAAAGTAGTTCCTCCGCTTAGTTTGCCGTTTTCATCAATAATTTCTCCGTTCATCACCAAAAGCCTGGCTGTCTCACCGGCCAGGTGTTTTACCATAACAGACCTTTTGCCGGCCAGCCAGATATCATCCTGATCCGAAAAGCAAATGATGGGTTTAGCGGTTCGTTTTAAAGCAAACTGGAAATTGCGCACCGGGTCTTTAAAGTGGTTTTCATATACGGTTACATTTTCCTGATCTATGGCTCTTAAGATGGATAAGGTGCCATCTGTGGAACCATCATCGGAAATAATCAGCTCGTCCTCTTCCTTTAATTGAGAAAGGATGCTGGAAAGTTGAGCTGGCAGGTATTGCGCTCCGTTGTATGTGGCCATGCAGACTGATATCATTCCGTAAATGACGTTTTTAAAAATACCGCCATAAAATACGGTGAAAAATACTGAAGGCTCAACCGGAGGGCCCTTTTTAAAACCTGCTTACGGAGGTGGTAAGGGTGAGCTACAGTTTTGGCATATACAGAAGCTGAGCGGGCGTACATGGCGAAGCGTTGTTTGGCTTTAGCCAGCGGGGGACGTTCATCTCCGGAAAAATTTTGCTCAAAAAAGGCTTTGGTTACATACATCGTTTCCTGTATGTCTTTCAGGCGATCGGTAAATTCAATATCACTAAAATCCAATGGCAGACTGGTGCTGTAACCCCCGGCTTGCTGAAGGAGGTCTGTTTGTATCAGCATCCCGGAATTGATGGGGCGTATATACTCTATTGGATGAAGGCCCGGCTTTATACTTTCCATTCGCTTGCTTAGGGATTGGTGCATATGGAAAGGGCTCAGCAATTTTCCCCTAGAGAGAATACGCGGAACATACAGGCCGGCAGATGTTCCGGCTTGCAGGTGAGTGGAAACCTCTTTTACAAAATCCGGATCAACCAGGGTGTCATCATCCAAAAGCCACAGCCATGTTTTACCGGACTGGATTGCCTTTTGAGCTGCAAAGTTGTAGGCTCCGCTCACACCTTCATTATGGCGGGAGTGATGGTACATAATTGTTTCAGGGGCCTCTTGCGTGGTAGGGCTATTGTCAAATACCAGGAGGGTCAGGCCCTGCTCAATAAGGGGTGACAAGGTTTGATAAGAACGGCTTTCCGAAATAGATTTCTCATAGACTACAACCACGGCTAATATTTGGGAAACCAGTTTTTTCAACGCTTATTCAGTAATTTTTTTCTCCACGCATAAAGCGCCTGTACCAAAAAGGTGGGTAGAGCCAGAAGTATAACCCAGTATTTCCTTCTTTCAGGTAATAGCTTGCTGCGCGGGTCTTTCAGGAATTTCCGGGCAGTAGTCTTATCCCCGGCCAGAATATTCATGCTGGCCACCCCAATAAGGTTAGCGGCCACTATCTTTCGCGCATTGAGTAAATGCTTTTCCGGAACCTCTCCATTGGTTATCATCTTATGCAGATGTGCAGCAAACTCAATCTCGTGCTTGGGAACACGATGAGTCTTCATATTTTCGGCCCCTTGATTATATACTGAAGAAACAGTGTGGTGAAAGGCTACCTGCCGATGTAGTGCGATACTATTAAAAAGCAACTGATCCTCGGTAGTACGGATTGATTCATCAAAGCCACCTACTTCCTCAAAAACGCTTCGGGGAATCGCAGAGGAAGACGGGATTATAACCTGCTCACCATAGAGAACCGACTCAAAATAGTCCTTTATCAATTCCATTTCAACACCCGTCTGTAAGCCAAAGTGTCCGGGGTGGAATTTACGTTCTCCTTTTTGAAATACGTAGTTGGCTCCATAAATGCCTGCTTCAGGAAAAGCTTCGATAAGGGCATTTATATTTTCCAGAAAATGGGGCAGATAATGGTCATCTGCATCCAGAAAACAGAGATACTCGCCCTTGCTTTTTCTGAAGCCGTAGTTGCGTGCAGTTGAAGTACCTCCATTTTGCTTTTGAAATAGCTGAAGCTTTGGAGATCCGATATTTTCAACTACCTCAACACTTTCATCGGTAGAACCATCATCCACCACAATGACTTCAAAGTCGGTATAGGTTTGACTCAATATTGAATTAATGGTGGTGGCAATATGCCGCTCCTTATTATAAAGTGGTATGATTACGGAAAACTTCACGCTGTTAATCGGGTTACAGAGACTTTATTCCAGTTAGAGCGCAAGCTAATGACCAAAATTAACTCAGTAAATAAAATGGTAAATGCCGTTCCGGTGTAGCTATAGAAATATGTGGCAGCTGGCAAAAGAAAAGCGGCCAGTACAGCCACTGAAATTTGAATGCGGGCAAAGAGCTTATCATGGTCAAAAGCCAGTAGCATTTGCTGTGACGTAATCCTGAAGAGGAAAAAAAGCGGGTAAAATGCCAGGATGGGTAATAGGGTGTTCACTACCTCGGAGGTGTATGGTGAGTCAATTTGTTTTAAAAGTTGAGGAACCAGAGAAAACACAATGGCAAAAGCCAGGAGAAGAATGCCACCTCTGAGTTCAATACTTTGCAATAATGACTTGGCTTTTTCATAAGATTTACGGGCTGCTGCAACGGCCTGGGGAAAGAGTACGGAGCTCAATATCTGAATTGTTAGTCGGACTACCAGCACTACTTTTTCAACAAAAGAAAAATACCCTACTACACTTTGATTGGTAAAGAACCCCAGGCTTAGCACCGGG
Source organism: Owenweeksia sp. (assembly GCA_965212245.1). Lineage (GTDB taxonomy): Bacteria > Bacteroidota > Bacteroidia > Flavobacteriales > Schleiferiaceae > CAKZNE01. The sequence goes on from OZ243107.1 coordinate 1,487,274, forward strand.
AGGTGTTGCATGGCAGTAACCGAAATTGCCGAAAAGAACAGATCTTTCCCTTCCCGGAGGGAAGTATAAATAGCAGCCCGGGTGGGAAAACGGAAAATGAGATTGTACCTGAAATGTAAAAACCCGAGACCAATGATTCCTCCCACAATGGTAGTAACACTATTGAAAAGGGGAACCAATATCATGTCGTCTTTATTTTGGACGAATGAGAAGGTAAGCACGGTGTATATCAAGCGATAGCCAAACTGGATCCAGTTAAGCGTTTTAAAATGCTCAATACCCTGGAAGAACCAGGTGGGCAATAGGGTGGTCCCTATTACAATACCAAAAGTGGCAAGAAAGACCATTTTGTTTTCAGCAAACTGCGGCACAATAAAAACACTTAGTATAAAAAGCATGGCTGCTATAATGGTAAGGATCAGCTGAGTGCCCAGCATAGTACTGTAAATGGTATTAATTTTTCTTTGGTCATTTTTAGCAATAGTAATCTTCCTGGTCCCTAATAGATTATAGCCGTAGTCAGTAAAAACTATGAAGAATGAGGTGTATGCCAAGGCAAAGCTTATGACTCCAAAGCCTTCGGCTGTAAGAACCTTTAGTAAATAAGGAATAGTAATTAAAGGCAACATTAAACCCAGGCCCTGTATGAAACCTACCGATAGGAAATTACGAAGTATTTGTTTTTGCGGAGTACGGACTGGGGCCAACGATGTTGAATTTGAGCAAATTTAGGATTACTCTTTAACATGAGCCTATACTACCCGGCCCAGCTCTTTATTTATTTTAACACGAAGTTGAGTTAGCCGGTTAAGCATTTGCAGCTGGTTTTCCCTGTCACCCGGTTCATCCTTAAATTTCTGCTGTACTTCATGTATAAGCTGGGAGATTCTTTTTTCTTTAAAGCGCAGTACACATTGCTGGGTATAATCTTTTATGTAGGCGTCTTTTTCAGGAATAAAGATTTTACGGCTCTGCCAGTTATGAAGCTCGTATTTTTCGCTTACCAGGTCAACTGTGGTTTTCACAAGTTCAGTGTCCTCATGGCGCAGCAGGTCTTCGGCAGAAAGTATCTTTTCGTTCTGGTCAAATGCTTTTGAAAAATGATCCAGTATATTTTGGAAAGGTGGATTGTCAAATTCCAGCTGGTCGGTTACCAGTTCGGTTATAATATGTTCGGCTACCGTTTCTTCCACTGTTTCACCCTCCATCTCAAACTCACACGTTTTAGTGCCGTAATTCAACAATAGCCAGCATAGCGCTTCTTCCTGCTTATAAGATTTGGACTGAACCGTAAGAGTGGGACTTTCCTCCTGAACCACTTCCATTTTAGGTGCTTCCTCGCGAGCCCTGGTGGTACGTTCTTTAGCTTGTTTACTTTTCCGTATCTGCGCCAGTTCACTGAAGAGAACCTTTTCGTCCATCTGCAAAACCCGGGCGCACTCCTTCACATAAGCATCCCTTTGCAAGGCATCTGGAATAAGGGCAATACTCTGCACAATTTCACGGGCCGCTCTGGATTTTTCCAGCGGGTTATCACCGGCTTCACTAAGTAACAATGAAGCTTTAAAACGCAGAAAATCTTGTTTTTCTTCACGGATATAGTCGACCAGTTCGGCAGAAGAAACCCGGTGGGCATATGAATCCGGGTCTTCTCCATCGGGAAAGAGAAGTACCTGCACATTCAAGCCCTCTTCCAGTATCATGTCTATTCCACGAAGTGAGGCTTTTATACCGGCACTGTCGCCATCGTATAGGATGGTTACATTTTGTGTATACCTCTTGATCAGGTTTATCTGATCAACGGTAAGAGAGGTGCCTGAAGAGGCTACGGCATTTTTCACACCCGCCTGGTAAAGGCTTATCACATCTGTATAACCCTCTACCAACAGGCATTCATCCTCTTTACTTAAATTATTTTTAGCCTGGTATAAGCCGTAAAGCGTTTTACTTTTATGATAAATTTCGCTCTCAGGGCTGTTGAGGTATTTGGCAATCTTAGCGTCCTTTTTCAACACCCTGCCGCCAAAGCCCAGCACTCTTCCGGTATGGCTCAGGATAGGGAATATAACCCGACCCCAAAAGCGGTCGCGTTGGCGCGGGCCATCTACTTTGGTAAGCCCTGTTTTTTCCAGAAATTCTAATTTATACGATTCTTGAAGGGCAGCCTTTGTGAGCGCTGTGCCGGATTCCGGGCAATATCCTAATTGAAAGTTTTTAATAGTCTCATCCGTCATGCCGCGTTCACGGAAATAGGAGAGACCAATGTTCTTCCCCTCTTCGGTCTTCCAAAGACTTTCCTGAAAAAAGCGGTTGGCAAAATCATTGACCAGGTAGAGGCTTTCCCGTTCCGAGCGCAGTTCTTTTTCCTCATCGGATTGCCCGGTTTCCTCTATCTCAATATTGTATTTCTTGGCAAGAAAACGCAAGGCTTCCGGGTAGGTGTAATGCTCATGCTCCATAAGGAAGCTGACCACATTACCCCCTTTACCACTGCTAAAATCCTTAAAGATCTGTTTGGCAGGAGACACCATGAAGGATGGTGTTTTTTCATTGGAAAAAGGGCTGAGACCCTTAAAATTACCCCCTGATTTCTTCAGCGTAACAAAATCACCGATAACCTCTTCAATACGGGAGGTTTCAAATATCTTATCAATGGTTTCGCGTGAGATCATAATAAGGTGCAAAGCTAAGGAATCAGGTGGTGAGCTACCTGATTAGCTTACATTGGAAGGAGGGATATCATTTACCGTAGACTCAAAAAGCCGGAAATAGAAACGGGAACCCTTACCGGGCTTACTTTCCATACCAATTTTACCACCCATTTTGGCAATGAGCTCTTTGGAAATAGACAAGCCCAGGCCGGTACCCTTGCCTCCTGAACCGGGTATGCGGTAATAGCGATCAAAAATTCTCTTTTGATATTCTTCAGGAATACCACTACCCTGATCTTTTACGGAGAATTCAATGTATTGCGGCTGGGTAATCACTTCAATATACACTTGCGACCCTACTGGTGAGTATTTGATGGAATTGGTGAGAAAGTTTACCAGTACCCAGGTTAATTTATCTTCATCCACATATAGTTTAGGCAGGTTGTCGCTCAATGTTTTATGAAGGGTTATTTCACGGTCTTCCGCCAAAGTTATGACACTGTCAATAGCTTCTTCTACTATATCTTCCGGTTGCACCTGTTCTAAATTGAGCTTAATGCTGCCAGCTTCCAGTTCAGTAGCATTCAGCAACTCCTGGGTAATGTTCAACAGGCGGTTGGTTTCCCACTCTATGGACTCCACCATTTCTTCCTGCTCTTCCTCCAGTATTCCTAAACGCTCATCTTTTAAAAGCCGCAGGCTCATTTTAATGGCCGAAATAGGGGTTTTCAACTCATGGCTAACAGTGGCAATAAAGTTGGTTTTGGCCTGGTCCATTTCCTTATACTCTGTAATGTTCTTCAACATGAGAATGTACCCATTCGGTTCAGGATCTTTATCAGAGTTAGCGTAGGTAATGATTACTTTACGGATGAAATAGGCTGTTTTATTATCCAGGTTTCCCTTGATAAGCTTGTTACGGGTGTACCGCTTATCTGAGTTTTCCGATTCAATAAGATCCTGGATCACATTCTGGAAAATAGGATTTTGCAGACTAAGGTCTTTTGCCGACAAACCTTTGATCTTTTGGCGTGAAATGCCCAATAATTTTTTAGCAAAAGGATTGATGAACAGTACGTTAAAACGGGCGTCTAAACCTATAATACCTTCCGATATTTTCTGGATCATAGTTTCTATACGCTTCTTTTCCGTCATGAGCTTGCTCAGGTTAAGGCGCTCAAATTCGTTCATGCGGGAGGCCATATCATTGAAGGCAAGCCCCAGTTTGCCAAACTCATCTTTGGAATTAATATCTACCCGTGCAGAATAATCCCCCTGTGATATCAGGTCTATGGCAGCCGTGAACTTATCTACGGGTTCAGCCACATAGGCCGGGAAGCGCACCATAAAAGAGAAGGCAATGAGGATACAAAACACTATGATAGCCGCTACGGTATAGATAACCTGGTCTGCCGTAGACTCTGCTATTTGTGTTCGGTGATTGATGGTCTGCTCGTTGAGCAGGTATATCTGATCTATATTAAGTGAAAGGTCCTCAAGTATGGGCAGCAGTTTTTCAAAGTAATAATCTTTGGTACGTGTTACATCTAAATACTCTTTAAGCGCTTCAAACTCGCTAGCCACCTCCTCCACCAGTTGAATCTCACCGGTTTCAATACTAATAGCTCTTTGCTTTTCCAGGTTTTTCTCAAATCGGCTAATGGCTGATTCCAGTTTAAAACCCACCGTATTTAAAGCTACGCGTGAGTTTGGGTCTGGTTCAAATGAATTACGAATATCGCCTAGTGAGTTGAGCAACTCATGCGTATATTCAAGGCTTTGGTAATTTTCAACCAGGAGATTCTGATTCTGCTTGGTAAGCAGGTTGAGGTAATGGATAGTGATGATTCCCAGGGTCACGATCACTGAAAAGAGGAACACCAGTCCCAGGGTTATTTTGGTTTTTACTTTCATTTATACAACCAAATCGTATTCTTCAATTTTACGATAAAGTGTAGTTAAACCAATACCCAAAAGCTTAGCCGCTTCGGTCTTGTTTCCCTGTGTGTGCTGAAGCACCCTGTTGATGTGATACTTTTCAATATCGGCCAGTAACATAGAACTGGCATTTAAGCCTCCTGTGCCTCCAGCGGAGTTAAAGGGAAGGTCTGCCCTGGTAAGTATTTTATCATCACTCACAATAAGTGTCCGTTCAATAATATTGCGCAGTTCGCGCACATTACCCTTCCATTGATGATTGCGTAAAGCTTCCATAAATGAAGGATCAACTTCAGGACGATCCCGTTTCAGGCGAACAGAGAAATAATCAATAAAGTTATCGGTAAGCAGGTCTATATCCTGCGGGCGTTCATTTAGCGTGGGAAGGGTAATGGTGAAAGTGCTGAGCCGGTAATAGAGGTCCAGTCTGAAATTTCCACCGTTCGATTCTTCTTCCAGGTTTCGGTTAGTGGCCGCTATAATCCTTACGTCCACTTTTGTTTCGCGTGATTCACCTACTTTTAAAAAGGTTCCATTCTCAAGAACACGCAATAACTTAGCCTGTAAATCGGCATCCATTTCACCTATTTCATCCAGAAAAATAGTACCCCCGTCCGCTTCTTCAAACAATCCTTTTTTGTCTTTAGTAGCTCCTGTAAAGGATCCGGCCTTATGGCCGAATATTTCACTTTCCAGTATCTCATGGCTGAAAGCTGAACAGTTTACAGCTATAAAGCTTTCTTTACTGCGATTACTGGCCTGATGGATGGCATTGGCAAACACTTCTTTTCCGGTACCGGTTTCACCGATCAGGAGTACAGACGTATCGGTACCGGCTACTTTCTGGCTAAGCCGTAAAGCCTGTTCCATGGCCGGACTGTTGCCGATTATATTATCAAAATTATGCTTTTGGTTTTGACGATCCAGAAGTCTTTCCAGTTTCTCAGCCTGGCGGGCCTTGTCCATAGCTTTTTCAACCAGCGGAATGATCTTGTCGTTATCATCACCCTTGGTGAGGTAATCAAATGCCCCGTCCCGCATAGCCTGAACACCATCTTTAATGGTGCCGTAGGCGGTAAGTAAAACTATTTCAGTAATGGAGTATTTGCTTTTAAACTCAGGTACAAAATCCACTCCGTTGCCATCGGGTAATTTTACATCACATAAAACCAGGTGGTACTGATTTTTCTCCAGTTTTTTTCGGCCCTCGTTTAAAGTTCCGGCTTCCTCTACCTCATAGCCCTCAAGACTTATAATACGAAAGAGAAGCTTGCGTAGCTTCTCTTCATCGTCAATTATTAAGAGTTTTCCTTTCCGGGCCATATTTAGTTTTGTTTTTCTGCCTCTTCACGAAACAGGTGCACATCCATTTGCGGGAATGGAATACCGATACCAGCCTTATCAAAAGCTTTCTTCACCTTCTCATTCAGTCCGTTATGAATATCCCAGAAGTCAGAGCGGCTGGCCCAACCCCTTACATGGAAGTTTACCGAGCTATCCGCCAGGGCTTCAATAAAAATAATTGGTTCGGGTTCTTTTAAAATGCGCTCATCACCTTTGATGATATCCCATAAAATGGATTTGGCCTTATCAATATCATCTGAATACCCGATGCCAAAGGTCATATCCAGCCTGCGGGTATCATGAAACGAATAATTTTTAACCGGATTATTGGAAAGTTCGCCATTTGGGATAATAATTTCCTGGTTTTGAACGGTAGTCATGTATGTGTAGAAGATCTGTATCTCCCGGATGGTTCCGGAATAGCCTTCGGCCTCAATAAAATCACCTACTTTAAAAGGTTTCAGTATGAGAATAAGCACGCCTCCGGCAAAGTTGGACAAGCTGCCCTGAAGGGCCAGGCCCACGGCTAAACCGGCCGCCCCCAATACGGCTACAAAAGAGGTCATCTCCACACCTACCATGCTGGCTACGGAAATGATGAGCATTACTTTGAGGAGGGCCCCGATGATAGATAAAAGGAAGGGTTGCAGGGAAGGGTCAATATTCCTTTTGTTCATTCCTTTACGGATGAGCCTGGTGATGCGTTTAATTACCCACAGGCCGATAATCAGAACTATAATGGCAAGAACTATTGATGCCCCATAGAGTACGATAAGGTCTATAATTTCACCAAAGTACTTTTCAGAATTTTCCATAAAAATGCAATCGAATTTTAGTCTTTAGACTTTCTTTTTTAAAAGTAAAATTACTTAGTTCGGGTGATAACGTATTGGGCTAACTGAATCAGAGACTGTTTTGTTTCAGATTCCGGAAATTGATCTAATAGCTCCAGAGCTGAAGACTGATAACTCATCATCTTTTGTTCAGCATATTCTATTCCGCCTGATTGCTGCACCATAAGCATCACCTTTTCCACTTTATCACGTTCCTGATTGTGGCGTTTAACCACGTTTATCATAAAGCGCTTATCCTTTTTAGAGGCATTGTTAAGGGCATAGATAAGCGGAAGAGTCATTTTTTGCTCTTTAATGTCTATACCACTGGGTTTTCCACTCTTATTGGAAAGCTGGTAGTCAAAAAGATCATCTTTAATCTGGAAAGCAATACCCAGTAGCTCGCCAAAGTGGCGCATGGTTTTAATATTTTCCGGAGAGGCTTTTACCGAGGCTGCGCCCACACCACAGCAGGAAGATATAAGAGAGGCTGTTTTCTGGCGGATGATCTCAAAGTAAATGTCTTCATCAATATCCAGTCTGCGGGCTTTTTCAATCTGCAGCAGTTCGCCTTCACTCATTTCACGTACGGCCGTGCTTACAATCTGCAGTAACTCATATTCCTCATTTTCCACTGAAAGTAAAAGCACTTTAGAAAGGAGATAATCGCCCACTAAAACAGCGATCTTATTTTTCCAAAGAGCATTAATGCTAAAGAAACCTCTGCGTTTGTCGGCATCATCCACTACATCATCATGCACCAGCGTAGCAGTGTGCATAAGCTCCACCAGGGCAGCACCGCGATAAGTGCTTTCATCAATCTTACCAAGCATTTTGGCGGTGAGAAAAACCAGCATGGGCCTTAATTGCTTGCCCTTGCGTTTTATGATATAATAGGTGATCCGATCCAGCAGGGCCACCTTGCTGGCCATAAACTGACGAAACTTTGGCTCAAAGGCCTCCATTTCCTGTTGAACGGGTTTTTTTATTTCGTCAATCTGACTCATCTATACAGCAGGTAAAGGTACTAAGCAATTTTGGTTAGAGGGAACAGACTTTAAGTTTGTTTACCTGAACCGGGGTGTTGCATTTTAAATTCTTCCCAATCTTTGAGAGCCTCACGGTACGTTTTGCGTTTTTCCGGCTTGCCTTTTTTAGACATATTGCGGTTGGCCATGTTAAAAGCGAAGGCTACCAAACCAAACCCTATCATATAATACAAAAGCATTTAAACGGAGGCTGCTATTTCATTTTTGTTGGCCAGCTGCCCACAAGCGGCATCAATATCCTTCCCTCTGCTATGGCGCACTTTAGCCACAATTCCGGCTGCGCTTAAGGCTTCAATATAATTGGCCAGTGCTATAGGATCCGCTTGCTGGAATTCGCCATCATCAATGGGGTTGTATTCAATGAGGTTCACTTTACAGGGAATAATTTTACAGAATTTTATCAGGGCATCAATATCGGCCTGGCTGTCATTTATATCCCGCCAAACTACATATTCATAAGTTACCATACGCTTGGTTTTTTGATACCAATAGCGTAACGATTCTGCCAGTTGGGCTACCGGATTTTTAAGATTGATGGGCATAATACGGTCACGAACTTCATCGCGGGCAGAGTGCAGCGATACGGCCAGGTTGAATTTTACTTCATCATCAGCCAGCTTTTGGATCATTTTAGCTAAGCCTACTGTAGAGAGGGTTATACGTTTGGGAGACATTCCCAAGCCTTCAGCTGAGGTAATTTTATCCACCGCATCCAAAACGTTTTTATAGTTCATAAGTGGTTCGCCCATACCCATGAAAACTATATTGGTAAGTGGGCGGCCGTAAAAGTTTTCGGCTTCGTTCTTTATGGCTACTACCTGGTCATAAATCTCATCGGCATTGAGGTTACGCATGCGTTTTAAGCGGGCGGTAGCACAGAAATTACAATCCAGACTGCAACCTACCTGTGAGGATATGCAGGCGGTAATGCGTTTGTCAGTAGGAATAAGTACGGACTCTACTATTTTGCCATCGTGCAGGCGGACTGCGTTTTTAATAGTGCCATCATCACTGCGCTGCATCTGATCTACCCGTATGTGATTGATCACAAAATTTGCTTCCAGTTTTTCGCGTAAGTCCAGGGAGAGGTTGGTCATATCCTCAAAACTTTTGCTGCCTTTTTGCCACAGCCATTCATACACCTGTTGGGCGCGGAATGCTTTTTCATTAATAGATAAAAAATAGGCTTTTAGCTCATCCTTCGTTAATGCCCGTATGTCTTTTTTTTCTACCATGCGCTTGCAAAGATAAAGGGTTTGCAGACAACAAAAATGCCGGGTATTTACCCGGCATTTTCTATAAAAATTCCAATAGTCTATCTGAACTTCATTACACCAAAGCGGCTTTTTGATTTACGCATGCCATACAGCAGGGCCGAGTCATAATTTATTTGATGTGATTTTCCGGGAACCAGGGTAGCACTAACTTCTTTGCTCTTAAAAAAAGCTTCACGGGTAACTTTCCCGTTTTCATCAACCGTGGCAATAATAGCGGTAGAGCGCAGGGGAGACCCCATACCCCTTAGTCTTTTACCTTCCCGTAAGCGATCCAGGTTTTTGGGGTTGTCATTGAAGATGAAATTCAATCGGTTTTTTTCTACTAATAAAAGATAAGAGGAGAAGAAACCACCATCATTAACAGAGGCTTGCTCTTTTGGAATGTGGGAAGCCCAGTCTACAGATCCGGATGGGCTTATGTTCAGTACAATAATGTCATTCCGGTAATAATACACATCCGCAGTCTGAACGCCCGTAGGTACTCCATTAAAGCTTGACGATACCTGAGATATCACTTCCTTATAATATTGCTCGGCTACAATCATTACACCTCCATCGTCTCTTCGTATAAAGTCGCGGAATTTGTAGTTATACAGATCGTGATTTTTCTCAACTCTTCTCTCCGGAAGGAAATTGAGCAGAAATTCTTTAGTAAAAGGTTCATTAATGGCAATTATGGGTTCAAGGGTGTTTTGGTTGATGGTGATAAAATAAGTCCCTCCTACACGGTCAACATTCTTATCGGAATAGAAGCCGGTAACCACCATGGTGTTGTTGTCAAAATCACATAAAACAGAGGTGCTGCTTACGTATTTATCATTAAGGCCAAGCTCATATTCAAGGATGTCTTCTTTATCCTTACTTACCTGAAAGAGCTTATAATCCTCGTTCGGGGAATCGCGCTCTCTGCGCTCTCCCTTTCTGCGGTTAGGGGTGGCATAACCAGCAATAAAAATATCTCCGGTATTGGTTACGGACCAATCTGAAATATCAAAATACCGGTCGGTATAGGGCAGCGTAACCATTTTTTCCCAAAGAAGATTGTACTCATGATCCAGTACGGTAAGACCCAGTTTTTCAGGTTCGCCCTTTAAGTAGGGTTGCTCTGCATAAATGAGAACTTTGGAAGAATCCTGGGAGGTGCTGATATTAAAGGCACCATCCGACCTGCGCTTGGCCTTTACAGAAGCAATTTCTATAGGTGGTTTTTTACGGCCTTTTTCATCAAGGATACTCAGGATTAAAAACTTCTTATCCAAATCCGAATTGTACACTGTGAAAAATAGGTGAGGTGTATTACCCCGTAACCATGAATGTTTATAAATAGCCGGTTCACCCTTATATTCAAAGTCATCATAAACCACATCATATTCAGTTTTAAATGATTGGTTATGGTACTTTTTTACATGATAGGTATCTTCTTTAATCTTTTCGTAGGCTTTTTCATTGTCCATTCCGAAAGTGTAAAAGGATGTTCCGTCAGAACCGATAATGGTATAAAAGCTCAGGTCTTTGGATTTTGTTAACGGACCCCAGTCTACAGCTATGCCAGAAGCTTGTGAAAAAGTGAACAGCGGAGAAAGCAGCGCTAAAGCGCAGATAAATTTTTTCATTTTAGTTAAGGGTATATTTTTGGCCAAAAATAAACTTTAACCTTTAGTCCCATGAACCTTACCCGGAATTACTTATTACCCATGTTTTTTCTAATGCTTTCCTTTTATGCATTTTGCCAGGAGGAGAATAAGGTAAGGCGAAAAGAAATTAAGCTTGAAGAACGGGAATCTTCAGCGGATGCACCTACAGCCCTACAAAGCAAAAAAGTAAAACAAAGGGAGGAAAGCCTGGGGGCTGAGTGGGCAGTTAAGTTAGATCCGGTTCAGGCCGTGTACGGGAATTTTCCACTTTTTATAGAGTACGCACCAACACGCTGGTTTTCATTGGAGCTGGGGGCAGGCCTTACCACTAAAAATTACATGAATGAAATATTGGGGAACAAGACCAGAGTACAATTGGGGGTAAAGCCAAAACTTCCGGTGGGCTACTCACTAAGCGGGATGGCCAGATTATACTATCAGGGAAATGCTTTTGACGATGGAGGTTATTTTGGGGTTTCGTATCAATTTCTAAAATATAGGCGCGAATATGAAGTGGATAATATAGTGCTGGAAAGAGAAAATGACCGCAACTATATTTTAGGGTTTTGGCTGGGTTATTTGTTTGGCCTGGATGATGAGGAAAGGTTTATCCTGGATATGTATGCAGGCTGGGTACGGTTCCGGGAAAAAGGAAGTATGATTACAGAGGCCGAGAGTGGTTCGACTAACGCTTATAATATCAGCCAGTTTGCAGGAGCGTACCGGATATCGCCCCGGTTGGGTTTTAAATTAATGTATATACTTTAAAACCTGTCTTGAACAACCTGCCGGAACCAGGAGTAAAAAACGTAAAAGGTTTCATCGTTCCGGCAATTTAAAGGCCTGAACCGTTTACGTGGAACTGGTTATTCCTGCAAAAGCCGTTATACCCTTATAAGCTATAGGATTAAAACTAGAGATAGAAGAATTACCCGAAGCTAAAGGGGTTTTCCACACCAACTCCAGATTGGATGAGTCTTTGGGCTCATTTGGAGGTATAGGTTTAGGTTCGGGCCTGGCACAGACTGTAAGGAATAAAGCAAAGGTTGTCCATCCACCACGCAAAATGAGCCGGGACAAACCCTTTAGGTAGATATAACTATTCATTAGAGGAATCTTGAATAATGAGGTAATTTATCTGCAAAGCAATGGCAGGGGAAAAATAGCCATCAAACCCCCGGTCACTTGTCCCCAAAAAGTAATCACCTTCCCATTTGTACTGAGCCATAATACACCAGGAGTAACTTAATTTCCTGGATTTTTTGATATTGAATTTCAACATGGGACTAAAACTGAATAGACAAGGGTTGTAAAATATATCTCCTCTAAATTCAGTATTGATATTAAAACCCCAATGAAAGCGGATGCCTGGTTCTAAAAAGGAAAAAAGCTCTTTAGATATGCCGATAGCCAGTAAAAAATCACTTCGGCTGTAAGAGATTTTTTCTCGTACAGTTAGACCGGTTTGGCTATCCACACCGTCTATATCTCCAAATAACCGGCTAAACCCTAAAAGATGCTCCAGTTTTAGGCCATGTTTTTTTGTGGAGGTAAAGATCAATCCGGCATCAATATGAGCCAGTTGCTGGTTGGGACGATAATGTATATAGGTAGGAAATCCACCGGATTTTATCAGATCCGGCCCGTAACTATAATAGGGTGAAAGGCTGATGTTCTGTCCGCTTAGGTTTATACAGAATGCTCCTGTTACTATGATTAAAAATAACTTTTTCATCGCTCCGGCAACTTAAAGGCCATGGCGTAATAACGGTCGGCCACAAAAATGAGACGGTTTACCGGGTCAATGGCCACCCCGCCATTGAAGCTGGCTGGCACTTCACCCTCATTGGGAGAGTCTTCAGCCCAGATGATTCTTCCGTTGGAAGCATTTACCGCGAATAACTTACCATCTCCATCAGCAGTGTAGTAAATAATACCATCATGATAGGCCATGTGTGAAGGCGTAAACCCCGCCTCTCCACGTATCCATTCCTCATCTCCGCTGAATTTATCAAAAGCGCTTATCAGGTCGTGATCCTGCTTAACGATCAGTTTGTTGCCTACAATGAGGAGGTTGGACGTTAAGGCATGAGCGCCATCACCATAGAAGAGGTTTTGCCATACCACATTCCCTTCAAGCAGGTCAATGCAACTTACCGAACGGGCACCCAGGAAGTAGGCGTAATTGCCGTCTACCAAAGGAGTAACAACGTTGGAATTGCCGGAGGGATCTATATCCTCCAGTATAAACTGCACTTTTTGAGTAGAAAGGTTGTAGGCGTAAAAGTCAATCTTACCGTCTGAGGTATCAAAATTCCAGCTGCGGTTCTGAAAGAGCAGGACCTCCTCTCCCTGAGGGTTAATCCAAAGGGTAGGGCTTTCAATAAATGGGGTATACCCACCAATAGAATCCCTATAAAGCGTAAAAACGGTGTCCCATTGCGCCTGAGCAAGAGGACTTCTCACCAGGTGCATATAAGGCATTCTCAGACCAGGGCCACCCTGCCTATGATAAATAAGATCATTAATAATGGTAAGCCGTGGCATACCCCCATCCACTTTGTAATACCAGCTTAACTGACCATTATCTAAGTTAACCACCGACATTTCATTTTCACATTCGGCAATCATGAAGTTTTGACCGATGGGGTTGTCACCTATTCCATTGCAAACTGCCAGTTCCCATTTCTTTTGACCATTTTGCACATCGAAGGCCTGAACCGTTTGCGTGGTACTTGTTACTCCTGCAAAAGCTGTTATACCATTATAAGCTATAGGATTAAAACTAGAGATAGAAGAATTACCCGAAGCTAAAGGCGTTTTCCAAACCAATTCCAACTTGCTGGAATCAGCAGGTTTGATAGGATCAGCTGGTTTTGGGTCAGGCTTTTGACAAGCTACAGAGACACCGGTGATTCATTACTCTCTTCATGATTATTTGTTCTTGGTGTAGAAGTAATTCCCATAATCTCCGGAAAATAAACCATTGAGCTTTTCCCTTAGCTCCCCATTATTCCGCATTTGCTGGTGGTTGGTCTTATCCATTTTCAGGCGGTCGTCTCCAAAAGTAATAGCCCCCGGCAGGTTTTTGGCGCTTTCCGCAGTTACTATACCATCATTGGCTTTATTTACCACCCCGGTATGGAGATTTTGATGTTGTGAGTTTTACCGTTCCGGCAACTTAAAGGCCATGGCATAATAGCGGTCCGCCACAAAAAGGTAGCGGTTCACCGGGTCAATGGCCACGCCCCCGTTAAAGCCGGCCGGTACTTCACCTTCGTTAGGTGAATCCTCCTTCCAGATGATCTTCCCATTATCCGCGTTCACCGCATAGAGTTTACCGTCCCCATCAGCCGTATAATAGATCACCCCGTCAAAGTACTCCATATGCGAAGGCGTATAGCCTGCGTCTAATTGCTCCCAGTCCACGCCCCCGGTTAGTTTATCAAAGGCCGTAAGCAGGTTGTTATCCTGCTTTACGATCAGTTTATTACCCACCACCAAAAGGTTGGAAGTGAGAGCCTGCGCCCCATCACCATAAAAAAGCTTTTGCCACACCATGCTACCCGTTATAAGATCAATACAACTCACCGAACGCGCCCCCAGAAAATAGGCGTAATTCCCGTCCACCAGCGGTGTTGCCACGTTGGAGTTGCCCGAAGGCTCCATGTCTTCCAGTACAAACTGCACTTTTTTAGTAGAAAGGTTGTAGGCGTAAAAGTCAATTTGCCCGTCCGAAGTATCAAAATTCCAGGAGCGGTTCTGGAACACCAATACACTATCCCCATTGGGGGCTATCCATAGAGAAGGACCCTCAATGGAAGGGGTATAGCCATTTAAGGAATCCCGGTAAAGTGTAAAAACCGTTTCCCAGCCCGGAGAATGTACAGAGGTTCTGACCAACTGTAAAGAATCCGGACGTAAGGTGGCCGGGTAAATTCGCTTATGATAAATGTGATCATCAATTAAAGTAATCCTTGGATCACCATTGTTAGCAGGAATCTTTTGAGTCCATAATGCCGAACCCGTATTTATATCAACAACACCGTTTTCTGACCAGTGATTATAGATCAGAAGGTTTTGATATAAAAAAGTGAGATTAGAACCATGAAGTCCCACGTTTCCCAAAAAGTCATTCCATTGCCATTTTAAATTACCATCCGTACCATTCAATCCTACAAAAGCTACTGAATTAGAGCGGATAGCGGAAAAGATTACTTTTCCGGAAGCATATAAAGGATTTACTGACGAGCTAGATTGTAAATTTTCTGATAAAGGGAGTTTCCATATCATCTCAAGCTTACTAGAATCAGAAGGTTCGGGAAGCTGAACTATTTTGGGTTCTGGCTTTTTACAGCCTAAGATTATCGTCAAAGTTAAGGCCGGGAAGTACATTTTTAAATTCTTCATTTTGTTCTGGTTATAAAATATTTTCCATAATGGCCATCAAATAATCCATTCAATTTATCCCTTAATTCTCCATTATTCCGCATCTGTTGGTGGTTGGTTTTTTCCATTTTCAGTCGGTCATCTCCAAAAGTAATGGCCCCCGGCAGGTTTTTAGCGCTTTCCGCGGTTACAATACCATCATTGGTTTTATTTACCACCCCGGTATGAATGCGTTTGTAATAGCTGCATAAGAGGCAGGGGTCCAAGCCTTCTTCTATGCAGTCCATTTCATTATATACAATGGGATAGCTGGAAGCACCCCCATTGCACTTATCGGCACAATTGCACTCATGGGTAATACCGGTTACCTCGGTTCTGCGGGCTCCTATAATAACCCGCCATTTATCGTTGGCCTGGTCCAGCCACCTAAGGCCTCTTGCGTACTCATTCGCTCTATCGTTAGCCTGGTACCACTTGTGATTATAAATAGCACAGGCTGCTGTGTTTGCCACCCACTGTCGCCAGGACGTGCAAGGCACTCCATAGGCCATGCTCAGGCCTTGTTTATCCAGATAAAATGTGTAGTATTTGTTTGCGTAGTTAGCGCGGAGTGTTTTGTAATCCAGGTGTGTACTGTCATCGTCAGCCGTAAAGGGCGGTTGCAGGGTGGGCGATTCTACCAGGGAGTTCATCACCCGCCAGAATTCCGGCTTTTCTTCTTCTCCGTAAAAGGCCAGCATGGGTAGGGTGGTGGTGTAGGTGTTCAGTGTATTATTGATAAAAGAGGCGCCTTCCTTATAGTCCTGCACGATGGGTAGTTGGTAATCACTCATTACCAGGGGCAGGATGGAACCCCCGAAAATATTACAAGCGTTGGCTCCAAAATCAACGATTTTCTGATCTATTTTAAATACGGCTAAGAGAAAATCCACGAAGGAATTACCCTTGCCCAATGCTTCAAGAATAATAGGCTCCGAAAGGCGAATGCAGGCCTCCGTGGCAAAATCCAGCAGTTTGCCGGAACCTCCGTTGGATATCTGCAGGCCATTATTCAGAATAGCGGCTCCCTGGTGCGGGCTGCCAAAGGTAACCAGTCCCCCAAACTCACGGGAGGCAAAAGGGTCGGTATCTTCCAGGTAATCGGTGCCGCGTGATACAATGCCACCCTGGCTGTGCGCAATCAAAAAGTTGTCATCCCGCACCGTATAACTGGTATTGTGCGCCACGTTCTCATCCACCAGCTGGCTTTGGAGGTCGTTAATGGCATCATTCATACTGGTTTGTACGTATTCTGGTTTCAGGGAGAGTACCCTGCGTGGGGAATAGTTGGTCACCGGGCCGGTTACCTGATCCTGGGTTACGGTACTCACCGGGTTCCAGGAAGTAAGGTTGCCGCCCAGGCCGTGTATCCAGTAGATAATGCGGTCTTCACCGGTTTTGGTTTTGTGAAAATAGGTGAGATCCACCGGAGGGACGGTATCTACTTCCAGGGTGGTAAACGGAGCCAGCAGGGTGGCGGTATCACCCTCCGGGCATTGGCCGTAAATTACCGGGCAGCTAAGCATAATGAGTAAAGTATAGTACGTTAAAGATAAATATTTCATAACGGTTTAGTTTTTAAGGATTTTTTTGGTAAAAACCATTTGGTTGAGGGTAAAGCGAAGGGTGTAAAAACCAGGGTCAATAGCTCCTGATGCAAGGTTCTCCACCAGGGAGGTATTCAGGGAGGTATATTGAGCTACGGTAACGTTAGAGCCATTAATTACTTCTACGGTATAATCATTATTAGTATAATCTGTGCCGGTATATTGTATCTTCATATAGTCCTGCACGGGGTTGGGAAACACATTAAAATCCTGTGCTACGCTTTCATAGGGTTGGGTTTCATATACCAGGGCGGGGTCGTAATACAATTGCTGGTTGGAATAGCTCTTCACCTTGCGTTTAATGATACAATGCCCTTTTTCAGAAAGTAAGCGGGTAAAGCTCATTTTTAATACGGGAGCCAGGTAACCCTGGCTGGTGAGTTGGTAGGATTTATAGGTATGATAGGGCTGATCGTATACCTCCTGGAGGCTCCGGGTGTTTACGGTATGCTCTGCAGGGTTCACAAAACTTTCTTCGTAGGCATTCCAAATGCGGTAACCTTCTGCATTTTGTTGTACCTGGAAACCGGCTTCCTGCAAATCATTGAGAGGTAACTCATTGTAGGCCGGAAAGGGTAAGGTGGGGAATAAGCCGTTTTCAATAAGTTTTTGCTGAAGGCTATCCTGTTCGGCTTTATATACGCTGCCGTGGGGCAAAGCCGAAAGTACTTCTCCGCCCGGGCCGTACATTAAAGAACTGTCCGGACTTACAAACACATAATCTACCGCATAATCCCAATCATTGCCACGGTCGGTATACAGAGTGGTTATCCTGGAAAAACGTTCAAGGTTGTGGTTGGTAACGTTTTGCATCCGTAATTTTTCTGTGTAAGGCTGGGTTTCAATCCAGTCCCATTCCGTTAAAGAATCAGTATATACAGTGTCCGGTAAAAGAAAGTCTACTTTTTCGTGAATGGTAAGGTCTGAATAGAAGTATTGTTCCTGAGTATTTAATTCCAGGTTCTGACCACTGGAAACCAAATAAAAAGTCAGATTAAAAAGGAGTATAAATAAGACATTTTTCATAATCGATTTGGTTTTAAATTTTTGGTTACCCAAAGCTTAAAAAAGAATTTAAAAGATCTGTACGGAAAAATGCAAATCGCTGATTTATTTTTCGCAATATTTAAGACGGGAATTTTAAAACCTTTGATTTTTGTAAGGATTTACTTCCTCATTTGCAAAATTCCGTACTCACTACATGATGTTGTACGGAATTTTGCAACAGGCTTGGAAAGTGCTTCCAGGAGGCCTTCTTCTTTTTTCCGGAAAAAGTATATGGTTTTCAGCTCTGAAAAAGAGGGTGTCGCAATATGAAATTTCCGGGATTTGCCATTTTCCGGAAGGGGTATAACAGAAAAGCCCCCATGCTTTGGCATGGGGGCTTTTATCAGGGTTTTTAGTATGCTCAGATCTTTTATAAAATCAGCATGGCGTCTCCATAGCTCAGGAAACGGTATTCTTCTTTAATGGCTTCTTTGTAAGCTTCCATCATAAGGTCGTAACCAGCAAAAGCTGCGGTCATCATCATAAGTGTTGACTGGGGGGGGTGCAGGTTGGTGATCATGCAATTAGGAATGGCAAACTCATAAGGCGGGAAGATGAATTTATTCGTCCATCCTTCATATTCCTTTAAACGTCCACCCGTTGAAACCGAACTTTCCAAAGCACGGAGACTGGTAGTGCCTACAGCACACACTTTTTTCTTACGGTTTATGGCGCGGTTTACCTTTTCTGCCGTATGATCATAAATCCAGAATTGCTCACTATCCATTTTGTGTTTGCTCAGGTCTTCTACCTCTACCGGGCGAAAAGTTCCCAAACCTACATGGAGGGTAAGCTCTGCGAAATCAATTCCTTTGATCTCGAGGCGTTTCATTAGCTGCTTGCTGAAGTGCAGGCTGGCTACAGGAGCGGCTACCGCACCTTCCTTTTTAGCAAAAATGGACTGGAAACGTTCCTCATCCTCGTTGTCCGGGTCGCGCTGAATGTACTTGGGGAGGGGCGTTTGCCCTAATTCCTCAAGCTTGGAGCGGAACTCTTCGTATGATCCGTCATATAGAAAACGCAGCGTACGGCCACGGGAAGTTGTATTGTCAATCACCTCGGCTACCAGACTATCGTCTTCCCCAAAATAGAGTTTATTACCGATCCGGATCTTACGGGCCGGATCTACCAATACGTCCCAAAGGCGGCTTTCTGAATTGAGTTCACGTAAAAGGAAAACCTCAATACGCGCTCCGGTTTTTTCTTTATTCCCGTACATGCGGGCGGGAAAAACCTTAGTATTGTTCAATACCAGGGTGTCACCATCCTCAAAAATGTCTACTACATCTTTAAACATTTTGTGTTCAATAGTGCCTTTCTCACGGTTAAGGATCATGAGACGGCTCTCATCACGATGGGTGGTGGGTCTTTCGGCAATAAGTTCTTTAGGAAGCTTATAACTGAAATGTGAAAGTTTCATCTTCTTCATAGCTTACGGGCTTTGAAAAGTTATTAAATTAATAAAATAATTGAAGGGCGGCAAAACTACTATAATTAATTGATCCAATGCCAAAAAGTTCAGGGTGCGGTGCTGTAAATTGCTTTTTTAATCGCTAAAACGGTTACGTATAAGATGGTGGAAGCGCAGTTCATACTCTTCTTTCTGGCTCCAGTCGTAATCTGGTTTCACCACACTTTCAATAAAGTTTTCCGCTTCCTCAAAACTGGCAAAAGTATTAAGCTGGGAGAGCACGCGGTTAAAGTCTTCCTGAGCTCCGCCAAAAAGGTGTTTTACAAAAGCTATACGGTCATTTAACCCAATGCGGAGTGAGCCGCTTCCAAAACGATCGTTCAGAGAGTGTGGACGTTGTTTTACCGTATCCGGATCAAAAGCTTTTTCGCTACTCATTTTATGAGGGCCGGCTTCTTCTTCAGGGGTGGTGTCATCAACCAGTTCTTTTTCTGGCACGGGGCTCTCGTTAATAAATTCAGGTTCGGGTTTTTCCTGAGGTTCCGGTTTTTGCTCTGAAACCTTTTCTGAAGTTACTTCTGCTTCACCAATGGCAAAGTTCACCGTATCTGGTTCCTTTTCTTTTTCGGCTTCCTGAAGGTAATTGATTACCAGCAGTTTTTCATATAACATCTGCACCTGGGTAAGAGAGTCCAGGATTGCCTCCGGGCTGGTATCACCTATAATTTTTTTGCAGAGTTCCCGTAATTCCTTTTGCACTTGTTCCTCCATGGAGTTGCCTTATCTTTCAGTAGTTTTGTACGTTTAGTATTGACGCTTGGAAAGTACAAAATGTTTCTTGAAAACCCCGTAAACCAACATAATCCCTGCGGCTGGATAGAGGTGATATGCGGCTCTATGTTCAGCGGAAAAACCGAAGAACTGATCCGCAGGATGAAAAGAGCCCAGTTTGCCACCCAGTCTGTAGAAATATTTAAACCTATTGTAGATACCCGCTACGCGGAAGGAGATGTGGTAAGCCATGATATGAACTCCATTAGATGTACACCAATAGAGAGCAGTTCCAATATGCTCATACTGGGTGACGGTGTGGATGTAATAGGTGTGGATGAAGCCCAGTTTTTTGATGATGGTATTGTAGAGGTGTGCAATGAGTTAGCCAACCGCGGCAGCCGCGTTATAGTAGCGGGTCTGGATATGGATTTTAAGGGTAAACCTTTTGGCCCTATGCCTAACCTGATGGCTACCGCAGAATATGTAACTAAGGTGCATGCCATTTGTGTAAAAACCGGAGATCTGGCACATTATTCCCATCGTAAAGCAGCAGGAGAAAAGCAGGTTTTACTTGGCGAAAAAGAAGAGTATGAACCTTTAAGCCGGGGTGCTTTTAACCAGGTGATGAAAAAGCGGTAGGTCATGCACTATACCGTATCCGAAATAAAAGAGATTATACCGGCAAAAGGGTTGCTCTGTGCACCGGACACGATCATTCACAACTATTTGTATGATTCGCGCAGAATGCGTTTTGTGGAACATACACTGTTCATAGCTATCCATGGCCGGCAACATAACGGACATGATTACATCACAGACTTGTATGAAAAGGGTATCCGTAATTTTCTGGTAGAGCATGTGCCTCCTCAACTGGAAGGTAAGGCTAACTTTCTACAGGTTAAGAACAGCCTGGCTGCATTTCAGCAGCTCGCTATCCACACCCGTTCCAGGTCAGAGGCTACAATAATAGCCATAACGGGGAGTAATGGTAAAACCATTGTAAAGGAATGGCTTTATCAGGTGCTCAAGGAGAGATACAGTATCACTAAAACTCCCAAGAGCTACAATAGCCAGTTGGGGGTGCCTTTATCGGTATTAAAGCTTAACGGAAATGAGGACTATGCCATTTTTGAGGCAGGCATCAGTGAACCCGGAGAGATGCAAAACCTGCAGAAAATAGTACGGCCACAGTGGGGCCTCTTTACTAATATAGGTTCAGCGCATCAGGAATATTTTGAAAATCTGCCTCAAAAAGTAAATGAGAAATTACAGCTTTTTAAAGATGTAAAAGGGCTGGTATACTGCTATGATCATAAAGAAGTGGCAGCAGCGATTGATCACTTTGATTTTGACACTGAGCCCGATATCTGGAGTTGGTCTTTAAAAGGGGGAAAGGCGAGTATTGCTTTTCAGTTAGACCCCATAACACAGGAGGTTCAATTTGATTGGAAAGGACAGACGCACCATATCCCTTTTCTGTTTAAAGATGAAGCTTCGGTTGAAAATGCTCTGCATGTGCTAACCATGGCCCTGGCCCTGGGAGAACGTGTGGAGGATATGGCTTTAAAATTACCCTTACTGGAACCGGTATCCATGCGGCTGGAATTGAAGTCGGGCCGCTGGAATACCATACTGGTGAACGATGCGTATAATGCCGATCTGGAGTCTCTGAAGATAGGATTGGAATTTTTCACACAACAACTGCAAGGACGTACACTGGGGCTTGTGCTCAGTGATATGCTGGAAACCGGAGATGACCGCGGAGAACTATACCGTAAAGTAGCCGATATTCTGAACCAGTTTGCATTGGAAAAAGTGTTTACCGTTGGTACAGAAAGCAGCGTACTTTCTGAGTATTACACCGGAGTTCATGAGCATTACGATTCCACTGCGGAGTTTCTGAAGCATATCAATAGCGAAAATTTTCAGGGAATGGGAATTTTACTGAAAGGCGCCCGTGTTTTTCGCTTTGAAAAAATAGACCATTACCTCACTGAAAAATCACATGAAACGGTACTGGAAGTACATTTAAACCGCTTGGTGGACAATCTGAATTTTTACCGCAGTAAACTCAGTGAAGGGGTGAAAATCATGGCTATGGTCAAGGCCTTTGGTTATGGGGCAGGTTTGTATGAGATATCCTCACTGTTGCAGTTCCATAAGATAAATTACCTGGCGGTAGCGTATGCCGATGAAGGTATGGCTTTACGCAGATCAGGTATTGAAATGCCAATTCTGGTACTCAATACAGAGATATCTGCTCTGGACCACCTATTGGACTTTAATCTGGAGCCGGAGGTGTACAGCTTCCGTATTCTATCCGCCTTAAGGGAGAAGGTGAATGCTTCAACCACGGATGAAGTTTTACCGGTGCATATCAAGCTGGAAACCGGAATGCATCGCCTGGGTTTTGAAAAAGCCGAGCTTCCGGAACTGATAGAAAAGATTAAAGCCATTCCCCGTATCCGGGTGCAAACGGTATTATCGCACCTGGCTGCGTCTGATGATCCGCAGGAAGCAGATTTTACCCGTCAGCAGATTGCTGATTTTGAGGAAATGACCGGAATTTTAAAAGAAGGTCTTGGCTATAAATTTGACCGTCATATCCTTAACTCTTCCGGTATAAGCAATTTTCCCCAGGCGCACTTTGAAATGGTACGGTTGGGGATTGGCCTGTACGGTGTAAGTGGTAGCGAAGCCGACAGGCCTTATCTTAAAGCAGTAAGCAGTCTCAAGGCTACCGTGTCACAACTAAAATCTCTTTCCAGGGGTGAGAGTCTTGGCTATGGTCGCGCGTACATTGCGGAGAAAGACCGTACGATTGCCGTTATTTCGCTTGGTTATGCCGATGGTTTTAGAAGGAGCTTGAGCCATGGAGTTGGAGAGGTGGTGATCAACAAAAAAAGATACCCGGTAGTGGGTCGGGTATGTATGGATATGGCTATGGTAGATGTGTCTGATGGTGGTGTGCAGGAGGGTGATGAGGTAGAAGTGTTTGGCCCTGGGATAAGTTTATATGAACTGGCAGATAAAATGGACACTATCCCTTATGAGGTACTGGCCTCCATCTCCCAGAGAGTAAAGAGAATCTACCTGATGGAATAAACCCGGTTATCCGGCTTGTTCGTAAGCTTTGTATAACCACTGTATCAATTGCTCATCCACTGCATCAGTTTCGCTTAATCTTACCCGGTGGCTTACCATGGTGTTCCAGCTCCCTGAGCTTTCCAGTTTACCTTCAGGCTTCTTATCCTTCAGATGAATGCCTACATCCAGACGTGTTTTGGCAGAGGGTTGTATCAGTCCAAATTGTTTTTTCCGCCTGAGGCTCACGTAGGCCTTTTTGGGTGCCACCTCCACATCGTCTCCAAAATTTCTGATGGCTGTAATAAGCTGGTTATAAAGTGGTTTCAGGTGCTCTTTGCCGGTGTATTGTACACTTATCAGGTCCGTATTATCAGCAGAACCGGCATCACTGCCTTTAGCTTTATGGGCAACCAGGTTGGCATAGCCATGGGTTAAACCGTGTTGTTCTTTTAAGTACTTGATAAGCTCTCCGTGTTTGGAGTACCCTGACTTCCGGGCAATTTCCAGCCATTCGGCAAAAGTTTTGCCGGTTTTGTTCTCCAGGTTCTGTATCATTTTATCTTCCATGATTCTTTTGCTTTGGGTTATACAAAAGTGTTAGCGCCACAATCCGATAATAAAGCCCTTAAGGGTAAAGGCTATCAAAAGGTATCCGCAATTTATGAGAATATAGGTCAGGTTCTTCCACTCAAACAAGGCGATGATCACCAGGCCGGCAGCGGCCCACACTCCGGCCAGGAATCCGGCCGTGACACCCCAGGCAGCATCGGTTCCTTCTTCACCCAAAAAGGCGGCCAGATTGTAGGATATAATAAGAGCCATAAGTAAGGTGAGGCCAAAGACCCTGGTCTGTCCTCCTTTAAGGTTTTCTTCACGAAGTCCCGTAGCTTTTAGCCAGGGCCGGTAAAACAACAGGGGAGAGAACCATAAGGCTCCCACCAGCAGGTCTGAAATTGCGGCTACAATTACCGCCAGATGATTTATTTCCATGATTTAAGTTTTTTTAAAGACTTTTGAAGTGTAGGTCAAACCTATGCAGGGTAGTGCATAAACCCAATTAAAAATGACCGAAGCCGGAAAAAACAATACTGAACATGGACATGGAGCTACCAGCCTTATTGCCACACGGCAGGTTATTGATGATAAACTGATCCGCTGGATCGGAATTCCCCTCTTTGGCCTGGGGATTCCTAACCTCACCGGTCTTTTCGGAAATCTTGGCTATGGTGATCTTTATTACTGGTTAGGGTATATATATTTTGTAGGCCTTAGCTGGTCTATCTGGATGGGAAACCGCTGGCTGCTCTTTCAGCAGCGCAAACATTGGGATTGGTTTAGCAATCCGGTTCAAAAGCTTTTAGTACTAATCAGCGCTAACGTTTTTTATACTTTTCCACTTACGGTAGCATGGATATCAGGCTGGTATTATTTTGCAGCTATGCCGGTAGATTGGGATGCTATTTATACGGTTACCCTGATGAATGTCATCTGTGTGATCTTCGTTACACATTCCTATGAGACTGTATTTCTTATCCGCGAAAGGGAAGGCGATGCTTTAAGCCTGGCTAATAATGAAAAAGCACGTGCTTTGGCAGAGTTAGAGGCATTAAAAAATCAGGTAGATCCCCATTTTCTGTTTAATTCGCTTAACACCCTCAGTCATCTCATTGAGGATAGCCCGGAAAAAGCCTTGAAGTTTAACGAACGCCTGGCTGATGTTTATCGCTACATTCTCATGAGCAAAGGAAAAAACCTGGTATGGTTGCAGGAAGAACTTACGTTTTTACAGAATTATATTTTTTTAGTGCAACTGCGTTTTGGGGATAGCCTGATCCTGCAGCAAGAATTTGAAGAGGGGCACAGTAATTACCTGATCCCGCCTATTGCCTTGCAAACCCTGGCCGAAAATGCGATTAAGCACAACGAATTTGATGAAACAAAACCCATGTACCTGAATTTGAAAAAACGGGGATCAGATTTGTATTTTAGTAATCCCAAATATCCCCGGCAAACTCCGGTAACCTCTACAAGAAAGGGGCTTATCAACCTGTCCGAGCGATTTAAACTGCTGGTAGAGAAGGATATTGAGATAAAAGACAAGCCAAATAAGTTTCATGTTAAACTACCCTTGGTTTCTGCCTGATGTATCGTGTATTGATCATAGAAGATGAGGCTCCTGCCCTCCAGCGTCTTATGAACCTGGTGCAGGAGTACAATGCAGGTCTGGAGATAGCAGGTACAGCCGGCAGCATTAAACAGGCTGTGAAGTGGCTGGAGAAACACCCGGAACCGGAGCTTTTGTTGATGGATATCCAATTGAGTGATGGCCTTAGCACCGAAATATTTTCTCAGCATCACATTAAATGCCCCGTGATCTTTATTACGGCTTTTGATTCATTCCTTGTTCAGGCCTTTGAATACCATTGTATTGATTACGTTTTAAAGCCGGTGAAGCAGGAGCGGTTAAATTCAGCCCTGGATAAGTACTTTCATCTAAAAGAGCATTTTGAGGGTAAACTGTCTGAACTTGCCCGGAAGCTGCATGGAGGAAGCGGGTCTTCATATTTACAGCGTCTCCTGGTATCAAGAGGTATGGAACAGTTTAGCCTGAAGGTTTCTGATGTGGCCTATTTTTATTCAGAGCATAAAGTGGTATTTGCGGTAGGTAAGGAGGGCATACGCTATTTAACGGATAAAACCCTAACGGCTTTACAGGAAGAGCTGGAGCCTTCACTTTTTTACCGTATCAATCGGAAATACCTGGTTCACGTAGAAGGTATCGGGTCTTTACGTCAGGCCGGTAAGGGAAGGTTAGAGATAAAACTTAATCCTCCGGTGGAGGATGAGGTAGTGGTAAGTCAGCCCAACGCAGCTGCCTTGAAAAACTGGCTGGAAAAATAAAAAGCCCGGCTACCAGCCGGGCTCTGTATTTAAGCTTCTTGTTCCGTAGCTTCTTCTTTTGGTTCTTCATACTCCAAAAGCTTATCCATGGTTTCGCGGCTTACCGCATGGTAATTCGGGCGGGCTTTAGCGTAAATATCTTTAGCCATTTCAGCTTTTCCACTTTCAAGCAACGCCTCATAGGTAGGCGTGAGAAACTTTCTCCGGCCTACGTGGATGAGAAAATCCTCTACCCTTGGGTATACCGGTTCATAGTCATGGCGAATAGTGGGTTGAAACCAGGCAGCGACAATCTCACTATTACCGGATTGCGTAAAGCCATACACCTGATCCAGCTGAGCAAGTTGCTCTTTGTTTATGTCTTCAGGTAAGTGATTAATGAAGTGCAGCCATTCATGGGTAGTCCACTTTTCAGCTGTTCCTTCAGGGGGATATAACTTTTTGTTCAGTATATTTTTCAGAGCCACATCCACCGCTGCAAAACGGCCCGATTCTACTTGGGGAAGATTATCCGGAATACCGGGTTCATAGATCCATTCCCTGACCTGTAGTTTACTGGCTTGCTCCTGGGTAAGCAGGTTAGCCATCAGGTAATCCACAAAACCTTCTGTAGTCATTACCGAAAACTTATTTTTTTCAAAGTAATTCTTCAGGAATTCATCAAAGCGTTCACGGCCTACTTCTTCCTCTATCAACCGCAAAAAGAAATAACCTTTGTCGTAAGGAATGGAGGTTACGCCTTCATCGGGGTTACGTCCTTCCAGGTTAAGCTTTAGTTTGGTGTCTTCAGGAATTTCTTTCATCATATCTGCTGCTTCTTTCTGAAGTCCGTCACGGGTCAGGCTGGCCAGCATTTCTGAATAATCATGGCCATATACTTCTTCCATAATACGGTGCTCAAAGTATACGGTAAAACCTTCATTCAACCAGAAGTCATCCCAGGTAGCATTGGTTACCAGGTTTCCACTCCAGCTATGGGCCAGTTCATGGGCCACCAGGCTAACCAAAGAACGGTCTCCTGCCAGGATGGTAGGTGTGGCAAAGGTTAAGCGTGGGTTTTCCATACCCCCAAAAGGAAAGGAGGGGGGAAGCACAATGATATCATACTGACCCCAGGCATAAGGGCCATACAGACCTTCGGCTGCCTGAACCATATTTTCCAGATCCTGAAACTCATTAACCGAAATCCCCAACATAGATGGTTCAGCATATACACCCGTGCGTTCACTGATGGCTTCAAAAGCTACATCACCCACCGAAAGAGCCATCAGGTAAGAGGGTATAGGCTGTGGCATTTTAAAACGGTATGAACCGGAACTGTTTTTAGATTTCGGGTTTTCGGCACTCATCAAAGCCAGCATGTCGGATGGAACTTCAACCTTGGCATCATACGTAAAACGAATACCAGGACTATCCTGGGTAGGTATCCATGAGCGGGCCAGGATAGCTTGTGATTGGGTGAATAAAAAGGGTAACTCTTTTCCCGCTGTTTGAGCAGGGTCCAGCCACTGCAGAGCACGGGCGCTATCAGTGGTAGCATAGCGAATGCTCACCTGTTCTGATTCCGGTGTAATGGAAATGTGTAATGGACGCCCCAGGTCTTCTTTAAAATCACCCAGTTTATAGTTCCCCGTTTTACCATCAACCATTACCTCCTTAATATCCAGTCCGTAGGTGTCAAATATAATTTCACCAGCTTCGCCTGATGTCTCAATATCCCAGGTTGCCGTAGCTTGTATACGTTCGTTCTCAAAATTAACTTTGGCGTCCCAGTTTAAGTGGGTTACTACAGCTGTATTAGGTTGCGCATAAGTATGCACATCATTTACATACTCTTTAGATTCCGTATTTTTCACATCTTCATTTTTGGAGTTGTTACAAGACAGCAACACTGATGAGGCCAGGGCCAAAAACAATATGGATTGGTATTTCATTATGTTAAATATTTAAGCCTGTGCAATATGGCAAATATTGAAGGAACAGGCCTGCCTTCATATTCTAAATTTTTAAGGAGAAGCTATGAATTGGATTATCGGACTTATCATTAATACACTGGCGGTTTTTGCTACAGCCTGGCTGTTGGGCGATGCAGTGGAAGTATCAGGTTTTTCAACGGCTATACTGGTAGCTCTGGTGCTGGCCATATTTAACATTACCCTTAAGCCGTTAATGATTTTGCTTACACTACCGTTTACAGTCATTACTTTCGGTTTATTTCTCTTTATAATAAATGCGCTGATCATCATGGCCACGGATAGTCTGATCAGCGGATTTGGGGTTCGTAACTTCTGGTGGGCCCTGCTTTTTAGCCTGGTCCTTTCCATGTTGAATTCAGTTATGATCCGGCTGGGAAAGAAAAAGGTCTAATTGAGGATCAACTTCTTATTATGGGTTTCAGTTCCATTGGAAAAGCGAAGTATATACACGCCTTTAGGGAAAGCTGAAAAATCAAGTTCTTTATCAAATTCACTTTCTCCCTCGTATATATTTTGCCATACTATACCGCCATTCACGTCCAGAAGACTACAGTTGAGGTCGGTGCGGTCTGCGCCATAAAAGCTAAAGTTTACCTTGCCGTTTTCAGAGGGGTTGGGGTATAACTGAATCAGGTCTTTTAAAGCATATTCATGGGAGCCTATGCCCAGCCCCACGGTAAAGTAATGCCGTATCTCGGTTCCGAAATTTCCGGTAAAGGTTTGGTTAAAGAAAGATCCCCCGTTGTTCCGAAGGCTGGCACTTCCCGAGCCGTCATTATTACCAAAAAAAGCTAAACCATCCTTATCCGTATCACCAATCAGTAATTCATAACAACCGGGTGACAGGTTAAATGTATCGATATAATTAGTGGAAGGACTTAAGGACAATGGGCTTACGGATTTCAATACCGTTCCATCAGCACTTTTTAAAGACCAGAAAGTCTCATGACTGGCAGTATTGGTACGCAACAGGAATTTTAGTTGAGCCGGATATACGGGCGGTGCCGTAAAAGCTGCTTTTTTGGAGTTGTTTAAGGCGTATTCATCGGCTTGTCCATTCGGGTTATCAACTGAAGCAAGGAAATGAAGGCTGCCGGTATAGGTTTCCCAATCTACCGGATCGGGAATTTCAATGCTTACGATCTCTGACTCCATTGGAGCGAGATTCCCACTCCAGGTATAATTTAGGATGTTTCCCCCTTCTATGCCGTACCGGATATCACAACTGGTGAGGTTTTGTGAGCCATTGTTTTTAATTTTAAGGATCACCTTGCCACAAACGGGGTTCATACGTGCGTACTCATCCGTTTTAGAAGGAGCAAGAATGTCTGCCAACTCTACGTCATGAGCAAAGGAAAATGCTCCGAACTGAAAATATTGAGTGGTAAAATAATATCCGGCCGGGGTTTCACCGGCAGGAACGGAATATACATAAGGCTCCACATCTATGTTAATGGAAAGGCTGTTATTGGAGCTTACAAAAGAGGTGAGATCATGATCATAATGAAATGCTTTATCACCGGGACACCAGTTGGCACGATCGTATAACCATGTTCCGGCCTGTGGCCAGATGGGGTTCAGACCACAATCATTCCGCCACATAGCCTGGGTGGCTATTTGCTGATTGTTGACCTTCAGGTAATAATCTTTTTCGCAAAACTCCGCACAGTTCAAAGCATTTACAAAGCCGTGGCCGGTTGGAATTACCCGCACCATGGCCCCCTGGGCTGCCGGTAGTACAGAAACTGTTTTAGTGTTCAGGAACTGGCTTTCAAATGAAGCGGAATTAATGTAATCCTTATACCCGTTATATACATTCTCCACACTGAGGGCCGGGCGTGCGGGTGTACCTTCAACAAAGATGAACTCGGTAGTGGCACTAAACCCGCTGGACCAACCTGAATAAAAGGCCTGAACCTTTACCGAATCATGCAGTAATGATGAATAGTCCGTAATGTCAAAAATAAAATCGTGTTCCCAATTATTGGGCAAGCTACCACCATAAGGCGTTATTACCCGGGCCAGCTCAAAAGGCTCTTCTACCTCAAAAACATTCCAGGTGGTATCTGTAACCAGCGGATTGGTAGAGATGGTGTCAATAGAAGCTACGGTGCTGTCCATTATTCCGGAGGGTATCATCAGCCTGATGCGGGTGGTATAATCCCAATCACTGCATCCCCCTGTGGCGCACCCCATGGTATACTTCAGCAGGATTTTATGATATGTTTTTCCGGGCGCTGGAAAAACAGCCCAGGCATTATAAGAGCCATACCAGGTCATGTCAGTTTTTTGATGCGCGATAACGCTGGTGGTATCGCCCGGGGCAGCAAAAGCATTTAAGGCCAGGAGACCAATTAAGCAAGTAAATATGTTTTTCATGGTAATGGTTTTGGGTCCGGATCTCTCGGATCATCTTCCGGTGAAAGAGACTCCAGGGTTTCTTGTTTGGTTACATTGGTTACACCACCGCTCATAGTATATTTCATTAAATCTGATGAAATCACATCCAGCGGCTCTACATAGCTTTCGGGTACCAGAAACACATTTCCGGAAATATTATAAGAATGTGGAATATACACCGTGATAAGGTCGTGATTTTTGCCGAGATGTTTAAAATTATCATTGGTGATAAATCCCAGTCTGCGTATTTGCGACTCTTCATATAGCTTAACGCTTACCGGACGGCTAAAACTCTTTTTGTCCCCTACAAAGGCATTCATAAGGTCCTTTACGGAGGTGTAGATTACATTTACGAGTGGAGCTTTTTTGATCCAACCCTCAAAAGCCTGGATAATGCGATCCGAAAGTAAGTGGCTACCTAATACCCCCATGGCCGTAATAAAGAGGAAGATGAAAAGAATACCAAGGCCAGGGATTTCTATGGGTATAATGCTATCCAGCATTACAAAAACAGACCAGATCACATAGATGGTTACTGCCAGAGGAACGGTATATAAAAGTCCTTGCAAAAAGTATTTTAAAATGCTTTTCATGATTCAGAGTTTAGTTGCTCACGTAGTTTTTTGGATAGTCCGGCTACCACCAGCTTATAAGAATCATCAATCCATTCCCGGATCTGTTTATCCGGAACAGAGCCATCAATAATAACGGTATTCCAGTTTTTTTTACTCATGTGGTAGCCAGGCAATACTGAGGGGTATTGTTCCCTCAGTTCAATAGCAAGCGCGGGATCACATTTAAGGTTCACCCGTAAATCAACCGAAGCCAAAGAGGTAAGGGCAAACATTTTCCCCACCACCTTAAATACCAGTACATCCTCTCCAAAAGGAGTGCCTTCCGTAGTGCCTGGTTTAGCCAGGCAGTATGCTCTTAAGTCTTCAATATTCAATTGGCCCGGGTTTTTAAATGGGATTCAAAGTTCTGAATTCTTTAGTAATTTTAAAGCTTACTAATAAAAGAAGAAGACGGATAATGAAATGGAATGAGGTAAACCTGGAAAATGTTTTACAGAAAGAGCGGAATCGTGATGAAAAACGAAACCCTGATAAAGTACTGGAAGCGTTTAAAGCATTATTGAAGAATGATGACCTCAGTGATGAGTCAGTTGCTGAGGTTTTTCAAAAAGAGCCTGAGAGTCAGGATCAGATTAAGGTAAAGCTTCTTGATGTAAACCGTATTTTTAGCGGAGGGCAGATCAAAAAATTATGTACGGATTACCGTTTGCGATTTTTACCGGCACGGCACTTTAAAGGTGAAATACCCTATGAAGCTATTTCACATATTAAGAAGTTACAACACCACGGCTGTGGTGAACTTATAGATTTTAAAATTCTGGCTCCGGCACCCATGTTTAACCTGGTAGACCAGGATAAGGATCCCTTACTTTTTCTGGCCCTGGGTAATAACCGTTATTACCTTGTACATAAATGGGGTAGTGATTTAAGTGTATTCAGGAAGCTATGGGTCTTTCCCTTCCGGAGCTTCAAAACCCTTATAAGTTGTGTAGCCGCTTTGGCTATGTTGGTCGTCATGAGTATTCCTGATGAGGTGATCATGGGTCCCCATCACAGCAATGCGCTGAGCCTTAGAGTCATATTCTTCTTTTATATGTTTATCGCTTTTTCCGGGTTAACGGTGCTGTATGGGTTCAGCAGGATGAAAAATTTTAACGGTACACTTTGGGATAGCAGATACATTGACTAAGGGATCCGGGTAGCAGTAGCTTGATCTATAAAACGGATGTAGAAAGAAGAAAGACTCTTAAATTTCGTCCAGCTGACCCACAAATTTCAGTGGGTCCATAGCATGCTCCACACGGTAATCACCTATGGCCGTTCTGCGCAGGGCAGCGAGGTGCCCGCCACTGTTTAAAGCTTTTCCAATATCATTAGCCAGGCTACGGATGTAAGTGCCCTTGCTGCACACCACCTTAAAATGCAGAGACTGGTCTTTTAGCTCGGCTTTAAACTCATGAATATGGACTGTGCGGCTTTTCATTTCCATATCAATACCCTGGCGAGCCAGCTCATAGGCCTTTTGCCCATCTTTTTTGATGGCTGAAAAAACCGGGGGAATTTGCTCTATCTCTCCGGTAAAATGACCCTGAATGACCTCATTTACCATTTGCTGATTGATATGTTCGGTAGGATAGGTGTCATCAATGTCGGTTTCCAGGTCAAAGCTGGGAGTGGTAGCGCCCAGCTTAATGGTGCCGGTGTATTCTTTATGCTGGCCCATAAAGTTGTTGATCTGCTTGGTGGCTTTACCAGTGCATATAATAAGCAACCCGGTAGCCAATGGGTCTAAGGTACCGGCATGACCTACCTTGATTTTTCGGATGTCAAAATTCCTGCGGATAGCGTAGCGGATCTTATTAACCACGTCAAAGGAAGTCCATGTCAAAGGCTTGTCTATGAACAAGACCTGGCCTTCCTGAAAATAGGATTTGGAATAATTATTTGACAAGGAAAACGGAGGCTATGGCCAGGGCACCAATAATAAAGCAGTATAAGGAGAAGTAGTTAAGGTTAAAACGCTTAACAATATCTATCATCCAGTTACACGCCCAAAGGCCGGTAATAAAAGCGGCTCCAAAAGCCAGAAGCAGGTTTACAGGATCTATACTTTCCACCTGCAAAGCGCCCCCCATAATATCCTTTGCCATTTTCCCGAAAATAAGGGGTACCACCATCAGAAATGAAAAGCGGGCCGCTCTTTCACGGTCTACTTTTAAAAGTACTGAGGTGGATATGGTGGCTCCGCTGCGACTTATACCGGGTAATATGGCGATGGCCTGTGCGATGCCTATAATAATAGCATCTTTAACCGTAACCTCTTTTTCACCGGGTTTAACATTATTGGCAAAAAGCAATAACAAACCGGTGACAATAAGCATAAGGCCAACCAATAATATATTACCACCAAACAGCTTTTCTATGTAATCCTCAAAAAGAATACCCACCAGAGCAGCGGGGATCATAGAAACGACTATGCGCATGCAAAACATGCTTTCTTCATTCTTTTTGAACTGGAAAAGGCCCCGTAAAAGATATAACACTTCATGCCGGTAGATGATGATGGTAGCCAAAGCAGTAGCAAAGTGTACTACTACTGTAAAGAGCATACTTTCTTTAGGAATACTATCATCTCCCAAAATGGATTTAGCCAGCTCAAGGTGGCCACTGCTACTAACGGGAAGAAACTCGGTAAGCCCCTGGATAACGCCCAGGATAAGCGATTCAGCTTTAGTCATCTGAAGGATGGTACATTATGGCGAAAATTTCAACTATAAGCCCTATCATAATAAGCAGGGGAGCCCAGGTGATACGCAAAGGAGAAAATATTTCCGGATTAAATACTTCCGGGTTTTCGCTGCCTCCGCCCATCATTAAAAGGTAACCTACAATCATCAGTACAATTCCTGAGATCATCAGGATGTAGTTTCTTTTCTCAAAAACAAAAGTTTGTTTTTCCATAATATCCAAAATTTAAAAATAGAGTTGATCTGTTTTTAGCCTTAAGTACTTTTTTAAGGCAAAGAAAGTACAGCTCATAGAAATAAAAATACCCATAACCAGCACTCCCGTAAACAACAACACTAATAACTGTATATCCTGAAGTTCCATAAGGTCAGGAATATTTTGCCCTGCATAATAGAGCATTACTACCAGCAGGCCAATGGCAATCAATGATCCGTATAACCCATGGCGAAAGCTTCGCCAAATGAACGGCTTGCGGATAAAGCCCTTGGTAGCTCCTACCAGTTGCATGGTTTTAATTAAAAACCTGCGAGAGTAAATAGAGAGCCGTATGGAACTATTAATAAGGCCTACCGCAATTAAGGCCAGCAATATGCAACCGGCCAGTAAAAAGAACCCAATTCTTTCGATATTCTCGTTCATCATCTGGATAAGCGGCTTGTCGTAAACTACTTCCCGCACAATATCCTTTTGGGTAAACTCATTTTCAAGAAAAGCCAGTTGCTCAGAATTTACGTAATCTGCCTTTAAACGGATGTCTATGGCATTCATTAAGGGGTTATACCCTAAAAATTCTACAAACTCTTCATCCAGAGATTCTTTAAGTTGCTGGGCAGCTTCCTCTTTTGAAATATACTCGGTGCTTTTAACATAAGGAGTAAGTTCAAGGCTTTTCTGAAACTGGCGTACCGCAACTTCTGATGCATCATTGTTCAATAATACCGTAACCGAGAAGTTCTCACGCACTTCACGGGCAATGTTGCCGGCATTTACCAATAGCAAACCAAAAGCCCCCAATACCAGTAATACCAGTGATATACTGATTACTACAGAGATATAAGAAGAGCGTAATCTACGCTTGGTATATTTATCAGCTATTGCCGCCATCTTTTTAAATTGCGGGCTAAAATACTAAAAAATGCACCCCTTAATAGTTAATAATCCGTTAATGAGAATGTGCCGTTTAACAAGGAAGTTATGAACTGTAAAATACCACTCTTGTGCCTTGGCTTAACCCTTGTACTCAGTAGTTACGAAAGCACTCAAAACGGTAATGAAAAGGGAGAAGACCTTTATAAAGAGCATTGTAAGAGCTGTCATCAGCGCAGCGGAAAGGGCTTTTTTAAAATGTACCCGCCCCTTACAGACCCTGCCTGGGTGGCTGATGATGAAAAAATAGTAGGTAATCTGCTCAACGGGCTGAAAGGTGAAATAAATGTTAATGGGAAAACTTTTGATGGCGAAATGCCTGCTTTTCGATACCTCACCAATCGTGAAATAGCTCTGATTGTAAATTATGTACGTACCGACATAGCCGAAACCGGTGCGCCCATAAGCGTGGAAGAGGTAGCCCGGCTCCGAAATGAACTTCAGACGGATAGCCTGAAGATTTTAACAAAATAATCTTAATAGAAAGGAAGCCATGCCGTTGGAAGGACGATTTTAAGGTATTACTTTGGCCCATGAATCCCTAACAGGTCAATACACACCCTATTTGAAGAATCTGGGTTTTAAAATTTTACTTGGTTTTGTGCTCCTCATTCCGCTCTGGAGCTTTTTGGCGTGGTTCCTATGGCCCAGTGACCGCCTGGAGGCAGTTATACTGGATAAATCAGCCACCCCTGATTCTAAAAAGGAACACCGTTCCTTCAACTGGATACTTACCCATGAAAAGATGTACCGGCCTTCCGGTAAGGACTATGACTACAGTCGTGATTACTACGGTACACACCAGGAAGGAATGGAAGGGCTGGTTCATGATCTGAATAATTTCCAGGTATCCGAAATGGATAGTATGTCGTTTTACATTGACATGGCCTACTTTGTAGATGTCAAAGGAGTGGAAATGACGGTAGATAGTCTGCAAACCGGTGAGAACTGGTACGGAGGGCTTTCGGAAAAGGACCTGGAATTATTGAAGATACTATACCGGGAACACAAACTGATTATTGCCGAATATAATACTTTGGGATTGCCTACAAGAACGGCTCTTCGTGCTGAAATGGAAGATTTGTTTGAAGTAGATTTCACAGGGTGGACAGGGAAGGCTTTTGCGTCACTGGATACTACAGCCTCAAGTGATATACCGGACTGGGTGCGAAAACAATACAGGACGTACTATCAGCGGCCTTTTGTATTTGAGGATAAACCCGGTATTGTGCTGGTGCATGAGAACGGGAGAATAGTAGTACTGGAGCAGGGTGAGC
The DNA here is from genome assembly GCA_965212245.1 of Owenweeksia sp. Classification (GTDB taxonomy): domain Bacteria; phylum Bacteroidota; class Bacteroidia; order Flavobacteriales; family Schleiferiaceae; genus CAKZNE01. The sequence goes on from OZ243107.1 coordinate 1,523,377, forward strand.
ACCTGGAGGCTACCATGCCGGTGATCAATACTGAAATTTCACATCAGGAAAAACTGGGAGTCTCTAATCTGGTAAACTATCCCAATTGGTTTGATATTACTCTTTCCAAGTATCCTGAAAACGTATACTCCTATTATAAGATTCATACCAGTGATGCAGGCGACTCTTTAATGGAATACTTTAATGTGCCCAGGCGCTTCCCGGCAGTGATCGGAGATCATCAGGAAAATTTACGTTATTACTTCTGTGGTGATTTTGCAGATAATGACATTACTCCTAAAACAGCTTACTTTAAAGGAGTGGAATTGATTTCCCAATTGTTTTACATTTCGGATAAAGGCTCGCGTGATAGAAAGTTTTTCTGGGAATTTTACCGTCCTATGATGACCAGGTTAATGAAGCAGTATCTGGCCCGGCTGAAGGTTGATGAAGAAGCCCGGTTACTTCCGGAGGACAGTAATTATACAAAATACCAAATGCTGGATACGGGAGTGGTTTTATTACCAAAAAGCGGAACCCGGCTTGTTGATACGGAAGAGCTGTTAAGTTTGTCTGAACCCGCTGAAACTGGTCCGGATGCTCCTGAGAAAACAACAACCCAGGCCATAGACGCTAAAGCAAGAAGTTCCGGCAAACCCTATTTGTCAGTAAGCCGTTTCAAGGTAGGTGGTCGTTTGCCTTTATCCAGATGGTATAAGCTTAAGGGTAGCAACATTTATAAGAATACCTCCGAAGAATCTGAGGTCGAAAAGCCTGATGCCAGCCAACCCCTTAGAAGCAATGCACAGGTAACCGTGGAGGTGCCGAATCCGCAATCAAAGCAGTGGAGAATTATTATTGCCAGTTTGCGTTCTGCGGAAAAGGCCCAGGCCTATGTGGATCAGCTTGGTTACCCTGAACTTTCTATTGTATATGTAGATCATTTGAATACCAATCGCGTGGCTTACGGAAGTTACGCCAATCTGCGCGATGCGCAAATGCAGTTCCAAAAAGTAATTAAGCAGCATCCGGATGCCTGGATGGTTCTTTTTTAGATCAGCGCTTATCCAGTAATTTTTTGATGCGAACAGACAGGTCTTTAGGGCTGAAGGGCTTGGTCATAAAATCATCGGCTCCCAAATCAAGTGCCTTATGGATGGCACTTTCTGAGTTTAGTGAAGTAAGCATGAGTATAGGGGCTTCAGTTCCCCGCTCTTTGAGGATTTGCAGTAATTCAAAACCGCTTACAAAGGGCATCATTACGTCAGAAATGATAACATCAAAGCTTTCCTGATCCAGTATTTCAATGGCTTTTTCCCCGTCTTCTGCGGTTTCTACAAAATAGCCTTCCTTGGTCAGCTTAAATGCCAATGCATCACGAATGAGTGGTTCGTCATCCACAATGAGTATTCTGCCGGATTCACTCATAGTTTTAAATTAGCATGACGCAGGCTAATTACTGCGTCATTTAATCAAGTCTTTACTCTTTTAATTAAGAGCAGATTTGCAATCAAAAGTATAGAATAATTCTAAGATATTTTACAATGAATAACATTCCTGAGCTGAGAAACCTGAACGCTCAAAGTAAGATTGTATTCCTTTCCGGAGCAGGAGTCAGTGCTGAAAGTGGTATTAGTACCTTCCGTGATAATGGCGGGCTTTGGGAGCAACATAATATTTATGAAGTAGCCACTCCGGAAGCCTGGACGGCTAATCCTGACTTGGTGTTGGAGTTTTACAATCAGCGCAGAAAACAATTGCGGGAGGTAAAACCCAACGCTGCTCATTATGCAATAGCCGGACTTCAGCAACACTATCAGGTGGAAGTGATCACCCAAAATGTAGACGACCTGCATGAAAGAGCAGGCTCAGATAAAGTATTGCATTTGCATGGTGAGCTTCTGAAATCACAGAGTTCAGCAGACCCCCGGCTGGTGTACGATATAGAGGGCTGGGAAATCAAAAAAGGTGATCTCTGTGAAAAGGGGAGTCAGCTGAGGCCAAATGTGGTGTGGTTTGGTGAGATGGTGCCTATGATAGAACCCGCCCAGGAGTTGGTGGCGCAGAGTGATCTTTTGGTAGTGGTAGGCACATCATTAAATGTATACCCTGCGGCCGGGCTATTGCATGCTGTTCATCCGGGCACACCTATTATAGCGATAGATCCTGCTTCACTGGAGCTGGGGTCATTTCCCGGAGCATTGCATATTCGTGAGAAAGCCGGGGTTGGAATGCAGAAATTGGTGAGCTATTTACGCTCTTAAGGCTAACTATGGTGAACCCAATATATTATTATATATTTGCACGCTCAGAGAGGGGACCGCAGTCCCCTCTTTTATTAGCCATATATGATCGATTCAGAAAAGGTTAAGGAATTGGTAACACAGGCCTTGAAAGAGCAAGGGGCCTTTTTAGTTGATTTGAATATCGGAAGTGATTCCCGTATTCACCTGCTGGCAGATCATAAGGATGGGTTGACATTGGAAATGCTGACCAGTATCAGCAGGCATGTGGAACATAATCTGGACAGGGAAGAGCATGATTTTGCCCTGGAAGTTTCATCACCCGGAGTAGGAGAACCTCTGAAAGTAAGGGAGCAATATGAAAAGAACATAGGCCGGCCAGTGAAAGTAACAACTCTGGATGGGGCTGTGCATAAGGGGGATTTTGAGCGTTTTGATAACGATGAAGTGACCCTCACATGGAAGGAACGTGTCCCTAAGCCGGTGGGCAAAGGGAAAGTAACAGTAAAGAAGGAGATGAATATTCCCCTTCAGCATATTAAGGAAACAAGCATAGAAATACGTTTTTAAACAATTTAGATTCGATGGAAAATCAGGCTATCATTGAAAGTTTTTCTGATTTTAAGGATGAAAAAAATATAGACAGGGTTACCCTGATGGCTATTATTGAAGAGGCTTTTCGGAACCAGCTTACTAAAAAGTATGGTACCGATGAGAACTTCGATATCATTGTGAACCCGGATAAGGGAGACCTGGAGATATGGAGAAACCGGATGATCGTGGCAGATGGCGAGGTTGAGGATGAGAATATGGAGATCGAATTAACCCAGGCCCTGAAGATAGAACCCGATTTTGAAGTGGGTGAAGAGGTTTCTGAAGAGGTGAAGCTATTGGATCTTGGCCGTAGGTTCGTTTTGGCCTTCCGTCAGAACCTGGTGCAAAAAATCCAGGAGCACGATAACGGAATTATCTATAAAAAATATCAGGACCTGGAAGGAGAGATTCTTACCGGAGAGATCCATCACGTGCGCCCGCGCGCTGTCATTATCTATGATGATGATCAGAACGAGCTGGTGTTGCCTAAAGATCAGCAGATACCAGGTGATTTTTACCGCAAGGGAGATACGCTCCGTGCAGTGGTGCACAGTGTGGATTTGCGCGGTAACAAACCTATGATCACCTTATCCCGTACCAGTCCTAAATTCCTGGCGAAACTTTTTGAACAGGAGATTCCCGAGGTTTTTGATGGTCTTATAGTGGTGAAGAATGTAGTTCGCGAACCTGGTGAAAAAGCCAAGGTTGCAGTTGAATCGTATGACGATCGCATTGATCCGGTAGGAGCCTGTGTAGGTATGAAAGGTAGCCGTATCCATAGTATTGTTCGTGAATTGGGTAATGAGAATATTGATGTGATCAATTACACCAACAATACGCAATTATATATTCAGCGGGCACTGAGTCCGGCCAAGATTACCAGTATTACATTGGATGATGATAATGGTCGTGCCGAAGTGTTTTTAAAACCGGATCAGGTATCTTTAGCCATCGGTAAACGTGGTTTAAATATTAAGTTAGCCGGCCAGTTAACCGGTTTTGAAATTGACGTATACCGTGATGTGGATGAGGAAGAAGATGTGGAACTCACGGAGTTTACGGATGAAATAGAAGACTGGATTATTAAGGAATTAAAGTCTATAGGTTGTGATACTGCAAAAAGTGTGTTGGATCTGAGCATTGAAGAGCTTACGTCCAGGACAGACCTCGAAGAGGAAACGATCGAGGAAGTACGCAGTATCTTGCGATCTGAATTTGAAGAATAAAGCAATAAGCATATTTATGGCAGAGAAGTCTTTAAGACTTAGTCAATTAGCAAAAGAGTGCAACACCGGGGTAGGTACGGTGATGGAATTTCTACAGGACCAGGGTCTGGAGGAGAAGCTGCGTCCTACCACAAAAATTGACGAGGAGTATATACAACTCGCCCTGGAAAAGTTTGCCCCGGACAAAGCCAGAAAGGAAGCTTCTGAAAAAGTAAGCCTTCAGAAAAAGGAAGAAAAAGAAAAGATGCGGGCGGAGAAGGAAGCCACTGAAGAAGAGGCTCCCGATCCAGAACCTCTTATCAGAGGTAAGGCAAATCTCAGTGGGCCTAAGATGGTGGGTAAAATTGACCTGGATAAAAAGCCTGCGGCCAAGGAAGAATCTCCAGCGGAAGAGAAAAAAGAGGAGCCAGCTCCAGCTGCTGAACCGGTTGCTGAAAAGCCTGAGACCCCAGAGGTTAAAGAGGAAATTCCGGTGGAAGAAAAGGTCGAAGAGCCTGCACCTGAGGCAGAGGAAAAGCAGGAGGAAGAAAAGACTCCTGAAGAACCGGCACCAAAGGTGGAAGCCACCAAGGAAGAAACTCCCGTAGAAGAAAAGCCTGAAGAGACTAAGGCGGAAGAAGTTGAAGAGAAACCTGAAGCTGTTGAAGAACCTGCTAAAACAGAAGTAAAGGCAGAAACCCCTGAAGCTCCTGTTGAAGAAAAGAAGGAGGAGGAAGCTAAAGAAGAAGACAAGAGCAGGATCGCTACCAAGTTCCAAAAACTCAGTGGCCCTAAATTCACTGGTGAAAAGGTTGACCTCAGTAAGTTTGAAAGACCGAAGAAAAAGGTAGCCAGCAGTAGTGATAATAAAGATGACTTAAAGAAAAAACGCAAGCGTAAGCGAATTAATAAAACCGATGGTGGCCCTGGCGACAATCGGAATAACAATAATAACAGACGAACCGGAGGAGGTGGTAGAGGTCGTAAGCCCGAGCCTAAGAAAGAACTGACGGAGGAAGAAATCCAGAAGCAGATTAAGGAAACCCTTGAAAAGCTTACCAGTGGTGGTAAAAAATCCAAAGGTTCTAAGATCAGACGAGAGAAACGTCAGGAACGAAAAGAACAAGAGGCGCTGGATGAAATGCGCCAGGAAGAAGAAAGCAAGGTAATTAAGGTAACGGAGTTTGTTACCGTTAGTGAGCTTGCCAATATGATGAATGTGTCGGTTAATGAGATCATCTCAGCCTGTATGTCATTGGGTATGATGGTTACCATGAACCAACGCCTGGATGGAGAAACACTAAATATTGTTGCTGAGGAATTCGGCTATACAGTTGAGTTTGTAAGTGCGGACGTAACGGAAGCTATTGAGGTAGAGGAAGACGATGAGGAAGACCTTAAGTTCCGCGCCCCAATTGTAACCGTAATGGGTCATGTGGACCACGGTAAAACATCTTTGCTGGATTATGTGCGTAAGGCTAACGTTATTGCCGGTGAGTCCGGAGGTATTACCCAGCACATCGGAGCGTACTCCGTTGAGCTGGAAAGCGGTCAGCATATAACCTTCCTGGATACACCAGGTCACGAAGCGTTTACCGCTATGCGGGCACGTGGTGCGCAGGTTACCGATATTGCCATTATTGTAGTGGCAGCAGATGATGATGTGATGCCGCAAACCAAGGAAGCTATCAGCCATGCACAGGCGGCCGGTGTGCCCATTGTATTTGCAATTAACAAAGTAGATAAGGATACCGCAAACCCTGATAAGATCAAAGAATCACTGGCCCAACAAAACCTGTTGGTAGAAGATTGGGGTGGAAAAGTACAGTCTCATGATATTTCGGCTAAGACCGGAATGGGTGTACCCGAATTACTTGAAAAAGTATTGCTGGAGGCTGAACTTTTAGATTTGAAGGCTAACCCGGACCGTAACGCAAATGGTACGGTAGTGGAAGCTTCACTGGATAAAGGCCGTGGTTATGTAACCACCATTCTGGTGCAGAACGGTACCCTGAAAATTGGGGACTATGTGCTTGCCGGACAGTACAGTGGTAAAGTTCGTGCTATGCTGGATGAGCGTGGTCATAGAATTGAAAAGGCCGGACCTGCACAGCCTGTGAGTATTCTCGGACTGGACGGTGCCCCTCAGGCAGGAGACACCTTTGTGGTGATGGATGATGAGCGTGAAGCCAAGAATATAGCTACCAAGCGTATGCAGTTGCAGCGTGAGCAAAGCGCCCGTTCTCAGAAGAACCTTACCCTGGAAGAAATTGGAAGACGTTTGGCAATCGGAGATTTCCAGGAGCTCAACGTAATCGTAAAAGGGGATGTGGATGGTTCTATAGAAGCGCTATCCGACTCTCTGCAAAAATTGAGTACCGAAGAGATCCAGGTGAATATTATTCACAAGGCGGTAGGTCAGGTTAGTGAATCAGATATCCTTCTAGCAACCGCTTCAGATGCTATCATTGTAGGTTTCCAAGTACGGCCATCGGCCAGTGCCCGAAGATTAGCAGAGAAAGAAGAAGTGGATGTGCGCCTGTACTCCATCATCTACGATGCTATCAACGAGATCCGCGATGCTATGGAAGGTATGCTTTCCGCTGAGGTTAAAGAAGAGGTGGTGTGTAACATTGAGGTGCGCGAAACCTTTAAAATATCCAAAGTGGGCACCATTGCCGGATGTTTTGTTCTGGACGGAACCATTCATCGCAATACTAAAATACGCCTGATCCGGGATGGAGTGGTGGTGTATACCGGTGAGCTAGGTTCATTGAAGCGCTTCAAGGATGATGTGAAAGAAGTGAGCAAAGGCTACGAATGCGGTTTGAACATCAAAAACTTCAACGATATTAAAGTAGGCGACATTATTGAAGGCTATAAAGAAGTAGAAGTAAAACGTACTCTGGATTAGTCCAGGGTATGATCTGAAATATAAAAAGCCCCGTGTAATCATTACACAGGGCTTTTATTTTTTGGTGAATCATGCTTCTTGCTCCGGGGCTTAAAAAGGAAAAGCTATACTAATACTACCATTCAGGGCTATATCCCCATATTTGTCAGATTGATCTCTATAGCCGTCCAGTGAATCAAAGGCCCAGTAATCTGCACCACACTTAGCACCCAGATAGAAACGTTTGGAACGCCTTAGCTTAATACGGTGTAAATATTGAAAACGCCCCCCGAGGCCGAATTGACTATACAATTGCCACTGAGGGCCAAAATCTGCATAAAAGCGCCCATTGCGCCACAAAGAGCGGCTACCACCAATAAAGGGAGATAAGATCATTTCGCTGACCTTCATGTTTTCACCATAATTGCTCTGGTAAATATTGCGTACTTGTATACTGTTGGAGAAATACGTGAGTCTGATACCTGCATGCCCTGACTTGGGGGTTTGAAGCATGATAGAGGTTTCGGCAAACGGGCCTGGTAAGCTGGTCAGTTGGTTACTGTTAAGATCTGTTCTAAGGGAGGATACGCCCATTGAAATAATTAGCAACCAAGTATAATCCATCACCATGCTCTTTTAAATAAACCTTTGTTTTTAACGATCTGAAATCGAGAGAACAAAGAGATATACGTAAAAAAGAGAACCGGAGATTAATGGAAATAAATTTGCTCTAAGGCTGCTTCAATGAAGTTTCAGGCTCTAAGTGGGGAAGCTTTATGCGTGTGCTAACCACAAAGCTGCCGGAAAATTCAGAGAGGACAATTTGAAGGAATTTTTCAGCTTCCAGCCTGGTGCGGAAATCCCCAACCTGTATACGGTATTCCGGAGCCTCATATAAAGTGTAAGCTGCTACCGTAGGAAACACGCTTATAAATTGCGAGCGCTTGCTCATACAGGCGTCTTTGCGACCGTTGTAGATCTGAACTCTGTATCCATTAAAGCCCGGATGATCTTTATTTTCACGAATGTAAGCCTGGTGCAATTGCCGGATGCCCGGCTCCTCTATTACTTCAAAATTTCCCTGGCCCACTGTTGCAGGTTGAGCACTGATACCAGAAGCAAGGCTGAAGATGAGTGAGATAAGGACAAAAAACTTCATTCAGAATGGATTTAAAGGCAAAGATAGAACAAGCGTTCTAACATCTACAGAGGGGTAATTATTATTTAGAACCGTTATAAATTTAAACCGATTAACCGCACCGCTTCTTCAAACAGCTTTATGTTATAAATTTGCGCCTCGAAGTACGACCGGCTATTTATATATGGTATTTACAATGAAACACCGTTTAACCGAACGAGTCCCGCAAGCTATTTTAACCATCATATTGGTATTGAGTTCATTCGGATCCTTTGGACAGGACTATTCCGGAGATGCCGCCAACGGGAAGGCGCTTTTTAACTCCAATTGTGCTTCTTGTCACAAGTTGGATAAAAAGATGATCGGACCTGCCCTTGGCGAGGTAACTGAACGCAGATCTAAAGAATGGTTAGTACAATGGATTATTAATAATCAGGAACTGCGTGCCAGCGGAGATGCTGAAGCAAAAGCTGTTTTTGAGGAATACAATGGCTCGGTAATGCCCGCTTTTGCTAATCTCTCGGAAGCAGATGTGCTGGATATTTTAACCTATACGGTTGAAGGTGCCAAGCCTGCAGAGGGCGGCCCCGGTGGAGGTGCTGTCGTTCCGGTTGCTGCTGAAGAGCCGGACAATTCAATGGTTCTTTTGACCCTGGGGGCTGTACTGGCTTTGCTTATTGTTCTTTTAGTACGGGTTAAGAATGTATTGAAGACGGTAAAAGGTGAACCTACTTCCACCTTGGCGGAAGATGCTGACGTGATTACCAAAACGGCTCTTAAAAACCCAAAGATTACCACCTTACTTACCATCCTGATAGCTATCGTATTCTTTCAGCAATTATATCTGGCTTTAATGTCAGTAGGTGTGCATCAGGATTATCAGCCAGAGCAACCTATTGCTTTCTCACATAAGATACACGCAGGTGAAAATGCTATTGATTGTAACTATTGTCATTACGGTGCCCGTAAAGGCAAGCATTCTAATATTCCCTCTGCCGGTGTATGTATGAATTGCCATATGAACATTGCTGAAGGTCCTAATACCGGTACCGAAGAGATCGCCAAGATCTATGCGGCAGTAGGTTGGGATCCTGAAGAAAGCGCCTACATTGAAGGTTACGAGCAAAAACCGATCAAATGGGTGCGTATCCATAACCTTCCTGATCTGGCCTATTTTAATCACTCTCAGCACGTAACTGCTGGTCAGGTAGCCTGTCAAACCTGTCATGGCCCTGTTCAGGAGATGGAAGAAGTATACCAATATTCACCACTCACTATGGGCTGGTGTATTAACTGCCACCGTGAAACACAGGTGCAGGTGGAATCAAACGACTACTACACGAAAATGCACGAGGAGCTGAAAGAGAAATACGGTGAAGACGCTGAGATTACCGTAGAGATGATCGGAGGTTTGGAGTGTGGTAAGTGTCACTATTAATTGTTGAATAATCTTTCCTTATCGATAATGGCCGAAACGAAAAAATACTGGAAAGGAATTGAAGAGTTAACCAACTCAGATGCTGCTAAGAGTTTAGCAGCATCTGAATTTAATTCAGAAATTTCTACAGAAGAGTTTCTAGGAAATAAAGAGAAGTTGGAAGACTCCCAGACGAGTAGGAGAGACTTCTTGAAATACATGGGGTTCTCAACTGCTGCCGCTACCCTGGCTGCTTGTGAGGCGCCCGTGGTAGAATCCATTCCTTACGTGGTTGCTCCTGAAGAAGTAATTCCCGGAATTCCCAATTATTATGCTACCTCCTACTTTGATGGTCATGACTATGCGTCCATTTTGGTGAAAACCCGTGAGGGTCGCCCTATTAAAGTAGAGAACAATACCCTGGCCTCTGTAAACGGAGGAGCCAATGCCCGTATTCATGCTTCGGTGCTGGATCTTTATGATTCAACACGCCTGCAGAATCCTTTGATGAAGGGTGAGGAAGCGAACTGGAGCGATGTGGATGCCGGTATTAAAAATGATTTGAATGCTGCTGTCAGTAGTGGTAAGCAAGTGGTGTTCCTTACCTCTTCCGTAATCAGCCCTACTACTAAAAAGCTGATCAAGGAATGGGGCGCGCAGACCAATGGCTTCAAGCATGTAATGTATGATGCTTTTTCATATTCCGGAAAGCTGGATGCTATAGCTGCGGCCACCGGTAAAAGAGCATTGCCAACTTATAAATTTCAGAACGCTGACGTTATCGTCAGTTTCGGTGCTGATTTCCTGGGCGATTGGATCGGTCAGAATGTATCCGCAGATTATGCTTCACGCAGAAAGCCCGGTAAAGATATGTCTCAACATATCCAGTTTGAGAGCAATATGAGTCTCACCGGTAGTAATGCTGATCAACGCCATAAGATAAAACCATCCGAGCTGGGCAACGCGCTCATAGAACTCTATAATGAATTAGGAGGTAGTGCCAGTGGAGCCAAAACCAGTGTTTCGGCACAGGTAAAAGCTGCTGCCAGCCAGTTGCGCAAGGCAGGGTCTAAAGGATTAGTGGTAAGCGGTACAAATGACGCGGATGTAGAAGCAATCACTATAGCAATCAATAAACTTTTGGGTAACGGTGGAACCACCGTTGATTATTCCAAACGCACTTATTTCCGTCAGGGAAATGACGCGGCCATGAATAAACTGGTGGCTGATATGAACTCCGGAAGTGTAGGTGCTCTTTTCATTGATAACCTGAATCCGGCCTATTTGATGGCTGGAGATACCAGGTTTGTGGACGGAATGAAGAAAGTGCCCTTAACGGTAACTTTTGCTGAAAAGAAAAATGAAACGGCCGCCCTTTCAAAATATGTGTGTGCCCGCCATAATTACCTGGAGAGCTGGGGTGATGCTATGCCTGCTGATGGTGTGTATAGCCTTCAACAACCGGTTATCCGTCCGTTATTTAATACCCGTCAGACGGAAGAATGCCTGATGAACTGGATGGGTAAGAACGGAAGCTATTATGACTACCTTACTTCAAACTGGGGGACGTCAATAGCCGGAGGATCTGACTGGAAAAAAGCATTACACGATGGAGTGTATAAAGGTTCTGCAGGTGCGGTAATGACCGGTGCTGTGAATGAGGAGCCCGGTTTCTTCGAGAAGATCTTTAGTTCAGATGATAAAAATGAGGAGGACAGCGAAACGATTGCCACCTCAAATAATATAAATGCTGCTGCTTCACGTTTATCCAAAGCGAAAGCTGGAAAGCTGGAAATCCAGTTTTATCAAAAAACCGGAATGGGTATTGGTAATCTGGCCAACAATCCGTGGTTGCAGGAACTTCCTGATCCTATTAGCCGTGTAAGCTGGGATAACTATCTTACCGTTGCCGCTGCAGATGCAGTGGAAATGGGACTTAATAACACCAACGAATCCAACGGAGCTCTTAACGGCAGCTACGTAAATCTTACCGTAAACGGTAAAACCATTGAAAACGTTCCCGTTTTTGTACAGCCTGGTCAGGCTAAAGGAACTATGGGCTTAGCAGTAGGATATGGCCGTAATGCAGCGGGAAAAGTTGGGAATGAAGTAGGCGTAAACGCTTTCAAATTCATTAAAAATGCGGCACATCATAGTTCTGATGTGAAGATCGAAAAGACGGCTGGAATGCACGGCTTTGCCTGTACTCAGCTTGCCCATACTATGATGGGGCGTAAAATTGTAAATGAAGTAAATCTCGATACTTACCTCAATAAACCCGCTCATGAAAAAGGCGGTTGGAATGAGATAACTGAATATGAAACTTTCAAGGGACCTTTAACCACTGATGAGGCTAATTTATGGGATGATTTTGATCACCAGACCGGCCATATGTGGAATATGTCTATTGACCTGAACCTGTGTAATGGTTGTGGAGCCTGTGTAATTGCTTGTCATGCGGAGAACAATGTTCCTGTAGTAGGCAAGGAAGAGGTACGGAAGCACCGCGATATGCACTGGTTGCGGATTGACCGTTACTATTCTTCGGATATGACAGAAGAGGTAGCCGAAGAAGAAGGTATCTCGGGTATTGATATGTATGCCGCAATGGAAAAACCGTCCTCTAGTCCGGATGTAGCTTTCCAACCGGTAATGTGTCAGCATTGTAATCATGCACCTTGCGAAACAGTTTGTCCTGTTGCTGCTACTTCACACAGTTCAGAAGGTTTAAACCACATGACGTATAACCGCTGTATCGGTACCCGTTATTGTGCCAATAACTGTCCTTATAAAGTACGTAGGTTTAACTGGTTCCAATACGAAGGAAATAGCAAGTTTGATAAGAACCTGGCTATGAATGATGACCTGGGACGTATGGTGTTGAATCCTGATGTAACGGTAAGAGCGCGAGGAGTTATGGAAAAATGCTCCATGTGTATACAACGTATTCAGTTGGGTAAACTTACTGCCAAAAAAGAAGAAAGAGCGCTAAAAGACGGAGAGGTGCAAACCGCTTGTCAGAGTGCATGTGATACGGGTGCTATTGTTTTTGGAGATGTAAACAACCAAGACAGTAAGGTATTTAAGTTAAAGCAGGATAAAAGGATGTTCCACCTTCTGGAAGAAGTGGGCACCCAGCCTTCCGTATTTTATCAAACTAAGGTTAGAAACAGAGCTTAATAAAATTATAAAGACTGAGTATGCATTACGAAGCTCCCATACGAAAGCCCCTTATTACCGGTGATAAAAGTTACCATGATATCACCGTGGATATTGCTCGTCCCGTGGAGACCAAGGCGCCCAAGTCCTGGTGGTTTGTATTTACCCTGGCCCTGGTTGCCTTCCTTTGGGGTATAGGATGTATCCTGTATACCATAGGTGTTGGTATCGGTACCTGGGGTTTGAATAAAACCGTTGGCTGGGCCTGGGATATCACCAACTTCGTTTGGTGGGTAGGTATTGGTCACGCAGGAACCCTGATCTCAGCGGTACTGCTTCTTTTCCGCCAAAAGTGGAGGATGTCCATTAACCGTTCTGCGGAAGCGATGACTATTTTCTCCGTTATCCAGGCAGCATTGTTCCCTGGTATCCACATGGGACGTATCTGGCTGGCTTACTTTGTAATGCCTATTCCTAACCAATTTGGTTCACTGTGGGTAAACTTTAACTCACCGCTGCTATGGGATGTATTTGCCATTTCAACCTACTTCACCGTATCCGTGGTATTCTGGTATGTAGGACTTATCCCTGATTTTGCTATGATCCGTGATAGGGCCGTACGTCCGGTAACCAAACATATTTATAAGATCCTGAGTTTTGGATGGGGTGGAAAAGCCAAACAGTGGCAACGTTTTGAAGAAGTATCTTTGGTACTGGCTGGTTTGGCTACACCACTGGTGCTCTCCGTACACACTATTGTATCTATGGACTTTGCTACTTCGGTAATTCCGGGATGGCACACAACAATTTTCCCGCCTTACTTTGTGGCAGGTGCTATTTTCTCTGGCTTCGCCATGGTAAATACACTTTTGATTATTGTTCGGAAAGTGTTTAAAATGGAGGACTATATTACCATAGAGCATATCGAGATGATGAACATCATTATTATGCTTACCGGATCTATAGTAGGTGTAGCTTACATCACAGAGTTATTTATTGCCTGGTATAGTGGTGTGGAATATGAGCAATATGCTTTCCTCAATCGTGCTACCGGTCCTTACTGGTGGGCCTACTGGAGTATGATGACCTGTAATGTATTCAGTCCGCAGTTTATGTGGTTCAAAAAACTGCGTACCAGTTTAATGTTCTCCTTCTTTATCTCCATTGTAGTGAATATCGGAATGTGGTTTGAGCGTTTTGTGATCATCGTGACATCTCTGCACCGTGATTACTTACCTTCTTCATGGAGTATGTTCTCACCCAGTTTTGTGGATATTGGCATCTTTGTAGGAACCATAGGATTCTTCTTTGTATTGTTCCTCTTGTACGCCCGCTCCTTCCCGGTAATTGCACAGGCAGAATTGAAAACTATTTTGAAGTCATCAGGCGAGAAGTATAAAAAATTACAAGAAAAGGATGGCCACCACTAATCACCACCACAGCACCATCATCAATGCATTGTATGATGATGATGACATCCTCCTGAAGGGTGTAAAAGATGTAAAAGCCAAAGGCTATAGCATTGCCGAGGTGTATACCCCTTTCCCGGTTCATGGCCTGGATCATGCTATGGGATTGAAGAGAACCCGTATTGCCATTGCAGCCTTTATGTATGGCTGCCTGGGTTTGATCACAGCTATATCATTGACCTACGGTATGATGATCGTAGATTGGCCGATGAATATTGGCGGTAAGCCGAGTTTTACCTGGGGAGAAAACATGCCTTCCTTTGTGCCTATTATGTTCGAATTAACAGTGTTCTTTGCCGCTCACCTTATGGTATGGACCTTCTTTATCCGCAATGATATTTATCCGGGACGCAAAGCACAGAATCCTGATCCACGTACTACCGATGATAAATTTCTGGTGGAAGTGGAATTAAGTGGTGATAAGGAAGAATTAATGTCTTTGTTACGCGAAAGCGGAGCAGTTGAGATCAGTGAAAAAATTAATTAAGGTATAGATGCTTAGAAAGAACATTTTTGCTGCATTTACCCTGATTACCGGAGGCTTGCTGGTGGTTACCACCTCCTGCAGTGAGCAATCTCCAGGTTGGGAGTACATGCCCGATATGTACCGTAGTCCTGCGGTTGAAGCTTACCAGCCTAACTCATGGTTTGCAGATAGCATGGGAGCACGTAAACCGGTAGAGGGAACTATATCCCGCGGTTTTATGTCATATGACTCGTATGCCAATACCAATGAAGGCTATGAAGCGGCCAAAGCAGGTATGCTTATGCCGGCAGGTATTAAAAGAGATTCTGTTACTCTTGCAGAGGGTGCCAAGCTTTATGGTATTTTCTGTAGCCATTGCCATGGCGAAAAGGGAGATGGAAACGGTATTCTGATGCAACGTGAAAAATTTCTGGGTATACCTTCGTATGCCGATCGTGAAATTACGCCCGGAAGTGTATTCCATGTGATTACTTACGGTAAGAACCTTATGGGTTCACACGCCTCTCAGGTAACACCTGAAGAAAGGTGGGAAATTACCCAACACGTAATGAAATTACGCCAGGAATTGGTAGGTGGTGGTTCTGAAGAAGCTGCTGCTGAAAGCGAGGATGCCACTGCTGTTGCTGACAGCACTGCTGCTTCCAGTGAAACTAATGATAACAAGCAATCCTAAGTTCAAGAGCTAATGTTTGAATTTACCGGAAAATTAAAGACTATAACCTTCGTACTGATGCTGATTGGAGCAGTATCCATTGGTGCCAGCTTCTTTATGGGAGGCGACCATCACGAAGGAGGAGAACACACCGAGCATCACCAGGCTGATGCATCTCATAGCGGGGAAGGCGATCACCCTGCCGCTGCACATCATGGTGCTGAGGAAAGCCATCATGAAGCAGCCGGAGACGGTCATGCTGCCCACGGAGACCATCCTTATCATGCAGATCCTGCTGCTAATGATGAGTTTCATAAAGGGGCCTCCCGTGCCACGCGTGATAATAATCACTTTTATTCGGCTGAGGAACTCCATGATGCAGAGCACGCTCACCATCAAATGCAGAATAAGCCGTGGGCAAACTTGTTGGTAAACAACTTTTTCTTTTTAGCGATTGCCTTAGGCGCCTTGTTTTTTCTGGCTATTCAATATGCTGCGCAGGCCGGATGGGCTATTGTAGTAACCCGCGTAATGGAAGCCATGTCCCAGTTTCTAATCATCCCGGTCCTTATCATGATCGTATTGATTGCTTTTGGTCTCAGTCATTCACATCACCTTTGGCACTGGATGCAGGAAGGTATTATGACACCTGGTTCTGAAAATTACGATGAGATTATAGCCGGTAAAGAAGGTTATTTAAACGGACCTTTCTACATGATCCGTACCGTGGTATATCTTATCGGTTGGGTAGGAGCCGCCTTTCTTTTGCGTAAAATGTCTAAGAGCCTGGAAACTACCAATGACCCCAATCGTAAATGGGTGAAAATGCGTAACCTTTCTGCTGGATTCCTGGTATTCTTTGCGGTTACCTCCTCCACCAGCGCCTGGGATTGGATCATGAGTATAGATACGCACTGGTTCAGTACCTTGTTTGGATGGTATGTTTTTGCCGGTATGTTTGTATCTGCGCTTACCGTTCTTACACTTTTGGTACTTTTCCTAAAGAGTATAGGGTATTTAAAAGAAGTAAATCATAGTCACATTCAGGATCTGGGTAAATTCATGTTTGCTTTCTCCATCTTTTGGACATACCTCTGGTTCTCTCAATTCATGTTAATCTGGTATTCTAATATTCCGGAAGAAGTAACCTATTATATGGCTCGTTGGGGAGAGTTCAAGGGTTTGTTCTTTGCCATGGTAGCGATGAACTTCCTGTTCCCCGTATTGGTGCTTATGAGTCGCGACACTAAGCGTAATTATGGCTTCCTGATAACCGCAGGTATTATTATGATCGTGGGCCACTGGCTGGATGTATACATCATGATCACACCGGGTACAGTGGGGGCTAACTGGAGTATTGGCCTGGTTCAGATCGGCACCTTCTTAGGTTATGCAGGATTATTCCTTTTTGTGGTATTCAGTTCTTTGGCCAAAGCCAAGCTGATGCCGGAAGGACACCCCATGCTACAGGAAAGTAAATATCATCATATCTAAACTACATAGATAGAGAAGAATGGAAACATTATTGATCATAATAGTTGGAATTCTTGGCCTTATTGCCATTGCTCAAGCAGTTCGTGTATTTGAACTTTCAGCAGATGTAAAAGGTGAAGGTGCAGACAGCGAAAATGTAACGGATAAAGACAATCGTAATCAGGGGATGTTATTATTGATCTTCATGATCTTTATGATGGGCGGGTTTATCGCCATGGTAATCGGTTATAACGATGTATTACTGCCGGTTTCTGCATCAGAACACGGCCATGAGATTGATAATCTGTGGGATATTTCCATGTGGCTTATCGTGGTGGTATTCTTTATTACACAACCTATCCTTTTCTATTTTGGATATAAGTTCAGTGGTCGTAAAGGTCAAAAGGCTGTGTATATGGAGCACAATAACCGTTTGGAGTTTATCTGGACTATTGTGCCTGCCGTGGTATTAGCCGGCCTTATTATTTACGGTCTTTCTACCTGGAGTGATATTATGAACCCTTCTCTGGAAGAAGAAGAACCAATGGTAGTGGAGATTTATGCCAAGCAATTTGGCTGGACTGCCCGTTATTCGGGTGAAGATAACCAATTGGGCTTTGCGAATGTGCGTATGATAGAAGGAGCCAATACTTTAGGTGTTGACCCGGATGATATCAAATCACTGGATGATGTAATTACCCCTGAACTGCACTTGCCGGTGAATAAGCCCGTATTGTTCAAATTCAGAAGTCAGGATGTAATTCATTCTGCTTATCTGCCCCACTTCAGGGTACAGATGAACTGTGTGCCGGGTACCAAAACCCAGTTTATGTTCAAACCCACCATGACTACTGAGGAAATGCGCCTGGATCCTGATATGCAGGCTAAAGTTACCCGTGTAAATGAGATCAGGGGAGAGAGAGGAGATGATGCATGGCAGTTTGACTATGTGTTGCTCTGTAATAAGATTTGTGGTTCAGCTCACTACAATATGCAAATGAAAATTGTAGTAGAGTCTGAAGAAGAGTACAATAAGTGGATGAGCGAGCAGAAGTCGTTCGCAGAACTTTTATAATAAAAAGATTTAACTGAGAGCATAGATTATGGCGTCACACGAAGCACACGATCACCATCACGAACAGTCTTTCGTAGAAAAATACATCTTTAGCCAGGATCATAAAATGATTGCCAAACAATTCCTTATTACCGGTATGGTAATGGGAATAATCGGTGTGGGCATGTCTATGTTGTTCCGCCTGCAACTGGCCTGGCCGGATAAGGAATTTCCTATTCTGGAAGCTTTGTTAGGTAAGTGGGGTACGGACGGTATAATGGATCCGAACATATACCTGGCTCTGGTAACTATTCATGGTACCATCATGGTATTCTTTGTACTTACCGCGGGCTTAAGTGGTACCTTCTCCAACCTTTTAATTCCACTACAGATCGGTGCCCGTGATATGGCTTCCGGTTTTATCAATATGCTTTCATACTGGTTCTTCTTTGCGTCCAGTATTGTAATGGTAATTTCTCTATTTGTAGAGAACGGACCAGCCTCTGCCGGTTGGACGGTCTACCCTCCTTTAAGTGCTTTGCCACAGGCCATACCTGGTTCCGGTTTAGGTATGACCCTTTGGTTGGTGAGTATGTCCCTCTTCATTGTTTCCTCTCTATTAGGAGCTTTGAACTACATTGTGACCGTATTGAACCTGCGAACCAAGGGTATGTCCATGACGCGCCTGCCGCTCACCATTTGGGCCTTCTTTGTAACGGCTATCCTCGGGGTACTTTCATTCCCGGTTCTTTTCTCAGCGGCCTTGCTGCTGATCTTTGACCGTAGTATGGGTACCAGCTTTTATCTTTCTGATATTATGGTGGCCGGAGAGCTGTTAAGTAACCAGGGAGGTAGCCCGGTATTGTTCCAGCACTTATTCTGGTTCCTCGGACACCCCGAGGTATATATCATCCTTTTACCGGCTTTGGGTATTACTTCAGAGGTAATTTCAACTAATGCGCGTAAGCCTATCTTCGGTTACCGCGCCATGGTGGGATCCATTCTGGCTATTGCCTTCCTGTCTTTTATCGTATGGGGTCACCATATGTTTGTTACGGGAATGAACCCCTTCCTGGGTTCGGTATTTACATTTACCACCTTACTTATAGCGATACCGTCTGCTGTAAAAGCATTTAACTATATAACCACTTTGTGGAAAGGGAATTTACGCCTTACTCCGGCCATGTTGTTTTCCATTGGCCTGGTATCAACGTTTATTACTGGTGGTCTTACCGGATTGATCCTGGGAGATTCAGCATTGGATATTAACGTCCATGACACCTATTTTGTAGTAGCACACTTCCATATTGTGATGGGCCTTTCGGCTATTTTCGGGATGTTTGCCGGTGTATACCACTGGTTCCCTAAAATGTTTGGCAGGCGCATGATCAAATCTTTAGGGTATATACACTTTTGGATAACCTTTGTTACCGCCTATGGTGTATTCTTCCCTATGCACTTTTTGGGAATGGCAGGTTTGCCACGGAGGTATTATACCAACACCTCTTTCCCGATGTTTGATGATCTGGCCGACATCAACGTAATGGTAAGCATTTTTGCCATTGTTGGTGGTATTGCGCAGGTAGTATTTATTTTTAATTTCTTCTATAGTGCCGTGCGTGGTAAAAAGGCTTCTAAAAACCCATGGAAATCCAACACATTGGAATGGACTACTCCAGTGGAGCATATTCATGGTAACTGGCTGGGAGAAATTCCTGAAGTTCACCGTTGGGCATATGATTATAGTAAACCCGGTATGGAGGATGACTTTGTTCCGCAAACAGTACCCATAAGAGAAGATGAAGTTGAAACTGGACATTAAGTTCTTATAATTAGATATTTAAAAGCCCCTCAAAGAGGGGCTTTTTTTATGGCATAATGCTTGGTTTTGCAGTTAAAATCTTAATAATCTACATCTATGAAAAGCTATGTATTAGTATTGCGTTATTAGCCTTACCCTAGATTTATTCAAGTCTAATTTTACTTGTATATTCTTGACAGAGATTTGCACTAGACTATTTGAATTTTTAAAAAAAAAATCTTGCAGCTTAATAGGTATGGTTCTACATTCGCCAACGTTATTAATCTAAAAAAGTAAAAAATGAAAAAAATCCTAACCTTATTAATTAGCTGTAGTTTCATGATGCAAGTTTCTGGACAATCGTGTTCAATAGAAGCTAACTTACCTGAGAACCCACTTAGCTATTGGTCAACTACCAATACTCCTACATATTATTCTGCATATCCAGGGAGTAATATATATCATCATATGACCTTTACAGTTAGTGGATCAGCAGATTATTATTTACACGATCTATATATAGCGGCTCAAGGAGGTGTGGAGTGGATGAATATAGCGGTTATTGTAAATGGATCTTATCACTGGTTTACTCCCGGTGATATTAATGACAATATAACATTGGCCTCAGGTACTTATGTATTGGCTTTCTCTGGAGGTATTAAAAGTTCAGCTAATTGCGAGATGAATACCGATGCTTACAAAAGATCATTGGTAACCATCGAAATAAGCTCGATAGACGGTTATTCTTCTTGTTCAACTGATGTTTTTTTTAGAATTGATCCTAATTCTTGCGGTTGGATGGATTATTTAGTGAGTGGAATCGCAGATGCTGCAGGCCACCAAGGAGATGATATATATGGGGATCCCTATCCCTCGAAAAGACATAAGGTATACTACTCTCCTTCGGATAGTCGTTGGTATTATTTGGCTCGGGCCTCAAGTTTTGGGAGCGGAGGCTATAAAATTTACTACACGGGTACAGGTGGTAATGAATTAGATAAAGGCTATTTAGACTTTTATGGAATGCCAGAAGTTTCTGATTTTTATATGGGGGTGGATGAATTTTGGAGTATTGCTGGAAATACATGGGACGGTACTGATAGAGGAGCTATTTATAGAACTTATTGGGATTTGAATCAGAGTAAGTGGGTTACAGCTCAACCTAATACAAGTGCTCATGCGTTAACTTCCGATTATACGAGTTTGATTCATACTGGAAATAAAGTTTATTACGTAGGAACGGATAATCGGGTGAGAAACCTATACGGGACAAATTATGCTAATGAGGCAGTACTAAATTATAATGCACCCAAGGTTAAATCTTCGGACAGTGATGAAGCATTGGTTTTAATGGATGGGAAGCTTTATTACATAGGGCAAGATCTTTATGTCTATTATCTCGTTTGGAATAATACGGCCCAACAGTATTATTATTATCGAGCAAACTATAATGCTCCTAAGGCGGCAGAAGGTTCGGACATAATTGTTGGTGATAATAAAGTGTTTTACCAAGACATCAATAATAAACTTCATTTTATAGATGGAGCTACTCATGGGGTTACAGACAATTCAATAACCGTGGAAGGAAATCTTGAGTATGGAGACGGTAAAATTATTTTCAACAAAAGAATTTATTCAGATAGGCAATTTTATAATATTTATAAGGATGGATCTTCATGGGGTAGTGGGATGCTGCATCCTTGTTCATTTACTTATCATCAGTCATTTGAATTTGCCAATGGAAAGCCTCTAAGTTATATAAGTTCTAGGGATAGAGATGCACATTATATGACGTGGTCGTCTTGTTTATCAGGAAAGAAGGAAGAGATTTTTATGAATTCAAATAAGCCTGTAAAACCTGTTGGGCATGAAAGATTGGTAAACATATATCCAAATCCAGCAAATAAGGAATTGAATATTGAATTAGTTGAGGGCGGTTTAAATATCACTTTATATAATTCCGCTGGTGCATTGATTAGAACTATCAATTCTGAAGAAGGTATGATTATTACCTTGGATATAGAGACTTTACCAAGTGGTTTGTATTTTATTGCTTGGAGTGGTAATGGAAAGAGTGGCATGGAGAAAGTTATAAAGAACTAGCTTATTTATATTTTATATTCTGGCCCACCATTGTGCGGGCCAGAATATAAATATGTTTTCTTCTACTTTTGTAAAGATGCTAAGAGAAAAGGATAGACTGAGCCAGGATGAGCTTGAACTTGAGAAGAGTCTACGCCCCATTAGTTTCAATGACTTTGCGGGGCAGGAAAAAGTATTGGAGAATCTCCAGATATTTGTACAGGCGGCAAACCAAAGGGAGGAAGCATTGGACCATGTCCTCTTACACGGTCCTCCCGGGCTTGGCAAAACCACTTTAGCCCATATACTGGCCAACGAACTGGGAGCAGGAATAAAAATCACCTCAGGGCCGGTAATTGATAAGCCCGGTGATCTGGCGGGTTTGCTAACCAATCTCGAAGAACGGGATGTACTTTTCATTGATGAGATCCATCGCTTGAGTCCTATTGTGGAAGAGTACCTGTACTCAGCTATGGAAGACTACCGGATTGATATCATGATCGAGACGGGCCCTAATGCACGTAGTGTGCAGATCAACCTGAATCCTTTTACTTTAATTGGAGCCACTACACGCTCAGGCTTGCTTACCTCACCCTTACGCGCCCGTTTTGGGATCAATAGCCGTCTGCAGTATTATTCAACAGAACTGCTCTCTACTATTGTAGAACGCTCAGCAGGCATACTGGATGTACCTATTGAAGAGAATGCAGCTATTGAAATTGCCCGCAGAAGTAGGGGAACACCCCGGATCGCCAACGCATTGTTGCGCAGAATGCGCGATTTTGCACAGGTAAAAGGTGAAGGTATAATTACAAAATCCATTGCCCGCTACGGTTTGGAAGCACTTAATGTGGACGAATATGGTTTGGATGAAATGGATAACCGTATCCTCACCACTATAATTGATAAATTCAAAGGAGGACCGGTAGGAGTGGGCACCATTGCTACTGCTGTAAGCGAACAGGCAGGAACTATTGAAGAAGTATATGAACCTTTTCTGATACAGGAAGGTTTTTTAGTACGTACTCAAAGAGGAAGGGTGGTTACGGATAAAGCGTACCGGCACCTGGAGCGGGAAATGCCCCGTAATCAAGGTGGTTTGTTTGAGGGGGGCAATCATTAAGAAATTTGAGGAGAAAGCACGGCCCCTTGCGGGGCGTCCTTCTGGTAAATGATATGTAAAGCCAACTGTATACTTTTTTGGTTTATTTCAAGTTTAAGCTGATCCAGAAAAGATACCAGTGAAAGGATGGTACATGAGTTGCCAAAATGAGCTTCTTCCCAGCTCAATTTCCCTTTGGGTCCATCAACGGGCTGGCAACATAACTTCTGGTTCATTAAGCCTTTTTCTTCAGCCTGTGCTTGCCATTCTTGCAGCTTAGACCGTAAGGTGTCCGGATTGTATTTGGGATGACTGTCCAGCATGTCGTGCAAGCCCTTTATTCCGGTACCCCAGTACAGGTCTCGGATATTTATATTTTCCGCTTGCTCCCTCGAGATGTTTTGTGAAACCATTACGCTATGAGTGCGGAATTCAGAAAGGTAGTTTAATAGTTCTTCAGTTTTTTGGCCCATTGCTTCCGTTGGCAAGTCTGAGAAGACCTCTTCCCGTTCTGCATTTGCCCGATCAATCTTATCCATCATATCTTGATGCATGATGAACACACTATCGCTCATTACCCTACTATTCCCTGAATTGGTAAGGCCATACAGTAGAAAGAGGGCTACAAAGAGTACACCTGCAAAAGCCAAGTTGCTCAGCTTATTTTCAGCCAGCCGGAAAGCGTGCGTGAAATAGATAGGCATAAAGATCAAACCAATAATCAGCAAGCTGGTTATGATCAGATAGTTGGCTCCCGGAAAATGCAATAACTTAAAAACCACCCCAATTCCGTTTACCATGGCACCAAAAAGACCGGCCAGATAAGAGAATTTAAGCAAGGTGGATTCTGTTTCCCTGAACTTAACTACTATAAGCAATGGCAGATACAACAAAACAATAGCTACTATTCCTGATAGGAGAAGCATATTGGCACCCGGCCAGTGCATAATCTTGAAGAAGCCTCCGGAACAAGCTGCAATACTGCCCAAAATTCCGATTATTGATGATATTTTTTTCATTAGGATTGATTTTGAATTAAGCATAGAAAGTGTGGCTTCGTTGGTCTTATGCAAGCCGTCTTCACCGAACTGCTTTATAGAGTTATGAAGAGCGGTATGAAATGAAATACCCTTCTCCATTTTGTCTTCCACCAAACAGCAAACATGGTCCAAGAGGTCAAGCCTCAGGCTGTCCAGTTTAACTCCCTGGTTAAGCAGTAGGTCATGGATTTGATCAACCTGTTTATTCGAGAGCAAGACCATTTTCTCCTTGCAGTATAAATTTCATGGTTTTCATATAATCCAGGAACTCGGTAATTTTTTCGGAAGCCGAAGAAGATCCCTGATCGGTTAAAGAGTAATATTTACGGACTCTTTTTCCTATAGCTACTTTTTCGGTTAATAACAGTCCGTCTGCTTCCAGTTTATGAAGCAACGGATAAAGTGCGCCTTCGGTTATAACAATTTTGCCATTGGTGAGCTCTTTTACCTTCTGGGTCATCTCATAACCGTACATTTTACCCTCTTCTGAGAGTAATTTTAAAACAATTGTTTTAAGGGTCCCTTTTATTAGTTCATTCGAATACATAAGTCAAATATACATCAGAATCTTAGGTAAAAACAAGTAAATACATAAAATTCTTAGGTATTTAATTTAAGAGCCTGATCTTTAGTGAGAAAAATTTAAGCAGAGTAGGTCTTAAAACTTTGCCGACCTTTGAAAATCATAATGGATAAGCCTTCCAAATACTCACAACTTATAAAGAAAGAAGCGGAACGACTGGGCTTTATGGCCTGTGGGGTGTCACGTGCTGATTTTCTGGAAAAGGAAGCTCCTAAATTGGAGGAATGGCTAAAGCGTGATTATCATGGGCAGATGCAATGGATGGAAAACCATTTTGACAAACGTCTTGATCCGCGAAAGTTGGTGGACGGAGCCAAGTCCGTGGTAAGTGTAATTCTGAATTATTATCCTGAAAAGGCACAGCTGGACCCTGATGCACCTAAAATTGCCAAGTATGCCTATGGTGAGGATTATCACTTTGTGATTAAACGCAGGTTAAAGAGCTTAATGGAGTTTATTCAATCCGAAATAGGGGAAGTGCACGGTCGTGCTTTTGTAGATTCTGCCCCCGTTATGGACCGGGCCTGGGCAGAAAAATCCGGACTGGGTTGGATTGGTAAGCACACATTGCTCCTTACGAAAGGGGCAGGCTCATTTTACTTTATAGGCGAGTTAATATTGGACATTGAGTTGACACCGGATGCACCTGTGGCCGATCATTGTGGTGAATGCACGCGTTGTATTGATGCCTGTCCCACTGATGCCATAATAGGACCGCAGCTATTGGATAGTTCCAAGTGCATTTCATACCTGACTATTGAATTGAAAGATGAAATACCTCAGGCTTTTTCTGGAAAAATGGAGAACTGGGCCTTTGGGTGTGATATCTGTCAGGATGTATGCCCGTGGAACCGTTTTTCCAAACCTCATAGCACTCCAGAGTTTAATGCACCTGAAAAGATGCTGAAAATGGATCGTGCTGAATGGACGGAAATAACGGAAGAAGTTTTTAAAGAAATCTTTAAGAGATCAGCGGTAAAACGAACGAAGTATGCCGGCCTTAAACGTAATATTCAATTTCTGAAGCATGCCGATGATTAACGGCTAAAGACATACACCAGGGCAAAGGACAAAACTATGTTGCGCTGTCCGTAACCAAACTGTATGTAAGGGCTGGGTGTGCTGGGCGCATTTCCGTCACGGATAGGAATAATAGAGTTATTAGTCCTGAAGTTAAAATGCATTTTCTGGCTGAAATGCCAGTTTATCCCAAATATACCCGTGAGGTTTAGAGTGTGAAACGGAGGTGAACTATCGTATTCAATCCCGTTGGTTTCTTCCTGGCCGGTTACCAAAATGTCTAAGGCAGGGCCCAATTCAAATGAAAATTCGCCCCAGCGATAAATATAGAGTAAGGGTATTTCAATGTAATTCAGACGTGCCCGGTAAAAATTGCTGGTATCACTATTGGGTTCCCTGGCCCCTTTTTGGATAAAAGCTATTTCAAGTTGTGCTGTAGATTTTTTACCCCATTGCACATTGGTCAGAAAACCGGCATTAATTCCGTATTGGTCATATCCCGCCAGGAAATCACCATTGATCTGACTACCCGCCATCCCCAGGTACATACCTCCGCCAAAGTTTTGTGCGTTAAGCCGCACAAGGCTTCCGGCAATCAGGAAAAACAGAGTAAGTAGATTTAGTCTTTTCATTTATGCAGATGAGCGCTGCCGGCCTGAACTATCTCATAGGTGTTTCGGTCGTATAAAAAGAAAACAGCCCCAAGGTGTTCCGGATTCCATTTTTCGTCAGCCTTTATCGTATACGCTTTTGCGTAAGCGGCACCATTGTTCAAAGTTCCTTCTACAACCGATTCGCCAAAAGAATTTCCGGTAAAGCTACCCCTGAGCATGTGCATGTGTACATAATCGTACTCAATGCTAACACCATCTTCCAGTGTTTGGGGTGCTACTATACTATCCTCATATACAAAGGCTGAAAAGAAATAATCTCCCTCAGGAAGGTTAGAGGTAGCCACTATTTCCGTTCGAAGGTTCAATTCTTTTTTAGTTTCGTCAAAATTAAAAGCAGGTGTTAAAGCCAGAACCGCAGGTTTATTGAGCTCCTCAACTATGGCCGCATCCCATTTGGATGGAAATAGGGGAGCACCCGGATCAGGGTGTCCGCTACGGTCAAACATGCCACTGGGAACCCCCTGTGGTCTGAAAAAGTTATAGATGTCATTACCCGTTTGAGTGCGAAAGTCTTGTGGATGTTTATCATTGGGAATAGAAAAACCTCCGGCATGTATGGCTAACAAAACTACTTGGCCAGGAAAGGTTTCATATAGTTCACGTGCTTTTTCTGCGGCTTCCGGACAGTTGTTGCATGAAGTTCCGGTGAATTCCTCCAGTAAAACCACTTTGCTTGAACTATCCGGCAAAGGGGCAAACCCATACTCGTTTTTTAAGGGTTGATCTATTTTGTTGCAGCTCATTAAGGCCGCAGAAAACAAGAATGAACAAACGATTAATTTTTTCATGATATTCTAAAAGTTTGTGGTAACACCAAAGGTAAATCCATTAGAAGCCGGAACAATCCGGCAGATACCTCCAACGCAGAATACTCCTTGTTGTTGTCGCCCATAACCCATTTGAAAACGGGTAGTGCCAAAGGAATAACCCACATTAGCACTAATGTAATGAATTTGAAGGTCTTCGTCAGGATTGCCATAGTTATACGCATCCTGAATAGCAAAGAACCAACTGGGTGCAATGGAATACTCCATTAGTAATAAGGCCCAATTACCACGATCCTGTTCGGTAAATAGACCCTGTATCTCTGTTCTTAAAGCGTGACGGGACTTTATTTTATAGAGTAGTTCCAGAACACCTGCATTCACAAAAAAGATATCCGGCTCGCTGCCTACACTCTCATAATCGTAGTCTGAAGCACCTTTGATCAAAGTACTATTGTTGTATACAAAATTGTAGTAGGTAGCAGTAGCTTTCCATTTTTTGGAAAGTTTCTTTTTAAACTCTATATGCAAGTCCTGAAAGTAGGTGTAGGGGCCACGACCCAAAAACGAACTTGAATAGCCCTGAGATCCACGAAGAACACTATCAATTATAGTAGTATCCGCCCTGGAGTAACGAGGCCGCAGTTTATAATCTTTATCCAGACTATAACTATTGGCATAACTAACGGTAACAAGCGTTCCGTATTTACCACCGAATAGAGTATTGCGTTTAAAGTTATAGGATACTTCGCCCTGAAAACCCATTTCCCCATTACCTTGGGTATTGAAGGAATACAATGCGGGTAAAGTATAGGTGTGTAAGGTAGTTAAAGAGGGGAGGTAATTGATAAACAATTGCTGTAAGTCAGACTCCCGTTGTGACTTGAAGAAGAAATTATCATAACGCTTAAATCCTAAAGAAACTCCCAAACCATTATTAGCGTATGAGGTTGCAATATAGATTCCCTCTCCGGGCTTAAATATGTAATCATTAAAAGAGTTTGGATCTGTAGACTTATAGGCGTACTCACCAAAGATGTTGAAATCACCGGTAATGAGATTAACCCGTATGGCTCCCGTTCCTACATTTTCGGGTAAATTAAGTTCAGGATCATTGGCCGCTTCAAATTTACTGACGAAGCTACCTCCTATAATAAGGTTGGTATTGCCTGTCCACCCCAGTGTGGGTTTCAAACTCCATTCTGCGTCAAAACCACGCACCAGGCCAGCTCCTTTGTCAAAGTAATTTCTTTGTCGGCCAATCACAGCTTTTAATGTAACACCGTCAGCAGGCTGATAAGCCATGCGTATCCCATCCAGGTTATTGTCAATTCCAAGGCCCCGTTCTTCATAAGTCCGGAGGGTTAATCCGCTGCCAAACTGTTCGTAGAAATTACCTACGGTTACATCAAAACGGTCTTTAATAAAACGGGCATAACGATAAGTGATACCCTCGCTGTTATAACCCGCAGGAAGACCTACTCTCTGATTTTGATAATTCTCATAACGGATACCCGCAATAAAATTGCCCCGTGAATAGGTGAGGTTCAGGAAACCTGTTCCGAGCATGCGCTCATCAGGGTCGGCCTCTCCGGAAGGATCAATCAGGGTATCGCGAATGTAATATTGGAAATCAGACTGGAAGTTTCCACTTATTGTACCCAGATCAGAAGAATTGTTCTGAGCCAATAGAAAGGAGCATACTAAAAGGTTAAAGCCGGTAAAAATTTTTTTCATCCGAGAGTGCTCTGGTGGTCTGTTACTTTTCGATTTTCTTGCCTGCAGCTACCTGAGTGACAAGCTCATAAAGATGGTCTTCATCGCCCGGGATGTAACCATTGTGCTGCCAAACAATGTTTCCTTTACCATCCAGCAGGAAAGTGTGTGGGATATTGTTAACGTTAAGGGCCCTGCGAAGCTCAGAATTTTCATCGAGTAAAACACGATACTCCCACCCCTGACCTGTGATGAAGGGCTTTACTTTGGCTGAATTTCTGGAATCATCAATAGAAATAGCAATTACCTTTACTCCGGTCTCTTCCTCCCAATCGATATATTGGTCTTTTATAGCGTTGAGCTCTCGTACACATGGCTTACACCATGTTGCCCAAAAGCTGATAACCAAAGGTTTTCCATTGTTGGAAAGTGTAGAAGCATCAACTTGATTCCCATTAAGATCCTTAATCTTAATAGCAGGCATTTTATCCTGTGCAATGGCCAGCGAAGTTGCAAATAAGAAGGCAAGGGTAAGTGGGATATATAATTTCATAAAAGAATGTTTTAGTGTTTAAAAAGAAAATGAGACTCGATTTTCTATGGATTTCAAATATAAGACCAAAATCCGTTTAAGCTCCGGCAAGCTCATGAAGATATATAGTATAGAAAGAAAAAAGCCGGGCTTAACCCGGCTTTTCAAATATCTAAAACATCTTATTTTACAACGCTGATACGTTGGCTATAAGAGTTATTGTCAGACTTTACAGTAAGAACATACATACCTGTAGCTAAGGCCGAAGTGTTTAATTTCACAACTTTACCATGCTCAGAGATGCGTTCGTCAGAAGATAAAACCAACTGACCTACACTATTTACAAGGCTGATATTGATGTTATCACTTCCTAAATTCTCAACATTGATGTATACTTCATCTTTAGCCGGGTTAGGATATACATCCAGGCTTGAGACATTAATCTCTTCCTGACTAACATTTCCTTTAAGCTTAGCTCCTTTGGAGTTCAATACTTCATAAGTATTGTTATCCAATAACATTACGATGACGTGTACACGATCATCACTCTGAATAGAGGTAGGAAGAGTAGCTGTAATAGTATGATTTACAGTTTGCCCAAACGTTACATTAGCAGGAACACTTTGATCCTCACCGAAGAAGTCCGGATAAATGCCACGAGCTACGTGATCATACCACATTTCACTGGCTGGAATAACGGCTGGAGAAGTCTGCCAGTTTCTGCCATAACCAACTAAAGGAAGGTTTTGGGACTGAGAACTGTAGTAATTCTGCATAGCCCAACCTGAGGTTGTACCAGTAACGCTATCTTCAGTTAATACTAAAGCAAAACGTAGATCAGCATTAGTGTAATCGGCAAAGAACTCAGCTGACATATCCACATCAACCTGACCGTTAGCAGAGTTGTAAGCAATGTTAGTAATAGAAACGGCAGCACTGGCTACTACGTCCTGACGAAGGTTGTAAGCTGCTTGAAGTTCAGCAGTATTAGGGTCCGGCCCGAGCACACGGTCAACAGCAGAACCAGGATAACCACCGGGAGCTACAACACCAATATTGCTATCATAATTAGTAACCTCCATAGGGTCAGCATTATGAACAGCAATACCTACAACAGTATTAGGATACTGCTTGGTAATATCATCCATTCCGATCAAACCACGTGGGCACCATCCACACCAGGTTCCGGTTTTCTCTTCCAAAACCACAACTCTTTGAGGAGGGCTAGCTACAGCAGCCACCTTAATTTCAATAGTATCATTACTGTTTACAGCATCTGCGTTACCATTAATATTAGAAGCCCAGGCCTGGATGGTATAAGAACCATCTGTAGAAGGAGTCCAGGTGGTAGGGTGAGAAGCTGTATAAAAATCTCCTGACCCAATGCTAATAGAGCTAAGGTTGGAAGTAACAGTTGCACCACCGTTAACGCTGTAATTCAGATCCATTGAAGTTACGTTAAAAGCACCACGGTTTCTGAATTGAAGATCAAGATTCAAAGCTGTACCTGTTTGTACTAAAGGAAGAATATCATGACCAATTCCGGCAATGTCATAATTAGCCTGAGTTCCATAGGCAAATTCAAACCAGGAGTTGTCGGTTGGGTCATCACCATTACCACTGGTAGCGGTTGCGCCACTACCCAGGTTTGGAGAAGAGGAAACCTGAACAACATTGGCAGAAGTTGCCTGAATACCTACGGTAAGAGCAACATTACCACCGGTAGCGCTGTATGTTCTTTGATCCACTACGTAAATAGAATTAGTAGTTTCTTCCAGAACGATAGACCAATAAGCCCACTGCGCGCCAGCACCCAAAGAAGAAGCAGAAGCAGAAGCAAACATAATCCAGTGCTGACGATTAGGCGCAGTACCGAAAGTTTTGCTGATGATCGCATCATTAGCTCCACTAAGATTTAACCCCCAAACACAAACAGACTTATTTGGAATAAGAGGACTGGGTAGTGAAGATGCAGAAGATCCGGGTACAATACTTGGAGGTGCAGAAAAAGTTAGAACTCCTGTGTTTGATATAGAGTAGGAACTTACAGCACTTCCGTCAAAGTCGAAATTAAATGGGATAGTCTGAGAAGAAGACCATGCATCAGTTGAGGTTGAAGACATAATATTAGTCCAACCATAACCATTACCAGATAAAAATGCCTCAGTTTGTTCAGGATCATCGTTTAGATTCCCAGGATTATTCCCAGCGTCAAAGGCCGGTAGTAAATAATATTGAGCATTCATAACTCCGCATCCCAACAGCGTGAAAAGCAAGGCGTAAAGTTTTTTCATAAGACACTATTTTTTAGTTTGACGAACGAAGATAGACTGTTGAACTTGAATTTCCAAGTTAGTTATAACAAGATTGTTTGGAAACTTCAATTTTGCCTCTATTTGCAAGGTTCTGATAAGCAGGTTGGTAGAGGAATTCCTACAGGGGCGAGTCGAAAAAATGACAGCCCTCTTCCGGTAATCACTAAAGCCTTGAGGTGGTTCTAAAGAGAGCTATATATTTGCCGTCCGTTTTTTTTACAGCACGATATATGAAATGTCTATTTTTGGCGTTCTCTATTGCTGATTGAGTGGAAATTAATGCTTTAAAAGAACCAGACCCTAGCCATGATCCATCATTTACAAGGAAAACTCTCTGAGGTAAATCCTGCATTTGCGGTGGTAGAATGCGGAGGTGTAGGTTATCTGGTGAATATTACTTTGAATACATATACCCATATTTCATCTGCATCTGACGTAAAGCTTTATACACTCCCTATATATAAGGAGGATGCTCAAACTTTGTTTGGATTTCATACTCGTACTGAAAAGGAAATTTTCAGCTTATTAATATCAGTTTCGGGAGTAGGGGGAAATACGGCCCGGGTTATATTAAGTAGTCTCTCTCCTGATGAGGTTCAGGATTGTATAGCTTCAGAAAATGTAAATCTTTTAAAGTCTGTTAAAGGAATAGGCGCGAAAACTGCTCAGCGGATAATTGTAGACCTGAAAGACAAGGTGTCTAATATCGCCCTTCACGAGGGGGGTGTTCCGGAGTCTGGCGGTAGCACTGACATTGTACCTGAAGCATCTTCGGCCCTTGAAGTGCTGGGGTATACCACTCGCCAAACTCATAAATTATTATACCAGATTAAAAAGGAAAATCCTGCGATTGGCCTTGAAGAACTGATTAAAACAGCGCTGAAAAGATTATAATGAGGAAAGATACGCTGAAGACTTTTGTTTTTTTAGCCTTCATCGCGGCTGTATTCACACTCTCTGCATTTACCGGTGGTCATCGAATTATTCGGGTTGCAGATGATCCGTGGGAGCAAATGGTGGCTGATAGTACGGAACCCGACAGTACCCTGCCTTACCCTTTTGATTCTGAAGAAGGGGGCTTATACCTTGACAATCCGGCAAATTATAAGGAAGAAGTAGACTATGATCCGGAAACGGGACAATACATAGTTACTCAAAAGATCGGTAACCTGGAGGCCCGTCCTCCAATGTTTATGACTCCGGAAGAATACCGGCAATATGTGGCCAGGAAACAGGCAGATGACTATTGGAAAAGTAAAACGCAGAGTGAAGAAGCAGCCCGTGCTGAAGGGCGTGATCCGGGGAGTTCACTCATCCCTCAGATACAGGTGAACAATGAAACCTTTGCCCGCATTTTTGGTAGTAACACCATTGATATCCGTCCGCAGGGCTACGCTCAGCTTAGCTTTGGGGGCCGTATTCAGAATATTGATAATCCTTTGATCCCGGAACGTAACCGCTCTACGTTCAACTTTGATTTTGATCAGCGGATACAAATGAATGTTACCGGTAAAATAGGCGAAAAACTACAGATTACCACCAACTATGATACGGAGGCAACCTTTTCCTTTGAAAACCAGATGAAGGTAGAGTTTACCGGGGATGAGGATGACATTATAAAGAAAATAGAAATGGGTAATGTAAGCTTGCCCTTAAACAGCTCTCTCATTAGTGGGGCTCAAAGCTTGTTTGGTGTAAAAGGCCAGTTCCAGTTCGGAAAATTAAGACTTACCGGTGTTTTCTCAGAACAACGCAGCCAATCATCGTCTATTAATGTACAAGGGGGCGCTACTACCACCGATTTTGAGATTAATGGAGATCAATACGAAGCCAATAAGCACTACTTTCTGGCGCAGTATTTCCGTGATAATTATGAGCGTTTTCTTTCCCAAATGCCTCTTATTACTTCACCGGTTCAGATTACCAAAGTAGAGGTATGGGTAACCAACACCCGCTCTGAAACTGAGAATACACGAAATATTGTGGCCTTTATGGATCTGGGTGAGCGTGATGGCCCGGGTGCATACCGTAGTACTTCAGCAAACCGCCCGGGCTATGATATCTTCGGACGGTTTTTTCCTAATCGTGGCTTCCCTGATAATCGGAATAACGCATTAAATCCAGAGGTTTTGGAGCAAAACCTGGGTGGTGTTCGTGATATTTCTCAGGTAAATCAAGTCTTGAATTCAGCCGGTTTTGAGGAAGCTTTAGAATATACCGAGCTGGCCAATGCCCGTAAATTACGCCCAACAGAGTTTACTTATGATCCACAATTGGGTTACATCTCTTTAAGTTCTGCTCTTAATCAGGATGAAGTGTTGGCGGTTTCTTTCCAGTTTACGGCTGGTGGAAGAACCTTTCAGGTGGGTGAATTTTCTACTGATGGAGTGAGTCCCCCCCGTAATCTGGTGGTAAAGATGTTGAAGAGCACCATTCTTAATGTGAATGCTCCTATGTGGGATCTGATGATGAAAAACATCTATTCTTTGAACGCATTTCAGGTAAATCGCGAGGACTTCAGGTTGGATATTTTATACCGTGATGATGAAACCGGAACACCCATTCCTTTTTTACCGGACGGCAACCTTAGTGATCAGCTCTTGCTGCGGGTAATGGAATTGGATCGCCTTAACAACAATAATGACCCGCAACCGGACGGGTTCTTTGATTACGTGCCGGGTATTACTATTAATACACAAACCGGGCGTATTATATTCCCCATACTCGAACCTTTTGGTTCAAACCTTAGTGAGAAACTGGATACGGAAGAAGCAAGGGAGAAATACGTATTTCAGCAATTATATGATTCTACACGCTTTAAGGCTCAGAATGAAACCCAGCTGAATAAATATGTGCTGAAAGGGACGTTTAAGTCTTCATCCAGCAGTGAAATATCTCTTAACGCATTCAATATTCCGCAGGGCTCGGTAACCGTTTCGGCAGGAGGAACGCAGCTGGTTGAAAACGTGGATTATACGGTTGACTACAACCTGGGACGGGTTCGGATCATTAATGATGGTATTCTGAATTCGGGTATTCCTATTAAGGTGGATTTTGAAAACAACTCCTTGTTTAATTTTCAAACCAAGACTTTTATGGGTTTGAATGCGGAGTACGAAGTAAACCAGAACTTAAACGTAGGAGCTACCATATTAAGACTTTCTGAGCGTCCGCTTACTCAAAAAACCAATATTGGTGACGAGCCTATTTCCAACAGTATTTTTGGGTTCAACGGTACATATTCCAAAGAAACACCTTTCCTTACACGGGCGGTTGACGCTATTCCTTTTATTGAAACCAAAGCCAAATCTAATGTAACTGTACAGGGTGAGTATGCACAACTGGTGCCGGGTTCACCCCGTGGTATTGAAATTGGCGGAGAGCCTACTACTTACCTGGATGATTTTGAAAGCAGCCAGACTACTATAGATATTCGCAACCCCAGGGCCTGGCAACTGGCCAGTGTGCCGGGAGGGCAGCCGGATCTTTTCCCGGAGTACAATTCCAATGATGTATCGTATGGTTTTAACCGCGCTAAGCTGGCCTGGTATACGGTAGATCCTCTTTTTCATGGCAGTGATTCCAGAACGCCCAATCTTTTTAAAGAAAACCCAGAGCTTCAATCAGAACAGTATACACGGGCTGTTTACATTGAAGAGGTTTTTCCCAAGCTGGAATTTGATAAATCACAGGCGCCTAATATAGCTGTGCTTGACCTGGCTTTTTACCCTGAAGAAAAAGGACCTTATAATTATGATGTGGAGCCCAGTGAGGTTTCCGCTGGGATTAAGGAGGATGGAAAGCTGGAAGACCCTTCGTCAAGATGGGGAGGTATAATGCGGGATCTGAGCTCTACCAATTTTGAAGAACAAAACATTGAGTTCATCCAGTTCTGGATGTTAGACCCTTTTCTGGAAGAAGGTGCTACGGATGGTGGAACGCTGTACTTTAACCTGGGTAGCGTAAGTGAGGACATACTTAAAGACGGTAAACAGGCTATTGAGAATGGTAAGCCTGCGGATGGTGACCTGAGTAAGCTGGACTCTACCTTATGGGGATACGCCCCCAGAGCAAGACCTCCGGTTATTGCTTTTGATAATGATCCCGCCTCCAGAAGTATTCAGGATGTTGGATATGATATGCTGAATGATGGGGAGGAAGCAACCTACCCGATAAACAGTGCCGGAGAAACCTACCTGAATAAGCTGGAACAGTTTTTTGGAGGACAGAATCTTACTTACAATGTAATTAAATCCGATCCTTCTAACGACAACTTCCAGTATTACCGCGATCCCGCTTTTGATCAGTCCGATATCCGGGAGCGTTATAAGAATTTCAATAATCCGGATGGCAACAGTAATCCCACCACTATTGATGGTGTTTCGGCCTTTGCGACCAATAACCCCGATATTGAAGATATTAACGGGGATCAGACGCTTAGTAAAACGGAAACCTATTACCAGTATAAAGTAGAAATTGATTCCAACAGCCTGGAGCTGGGGAAACATCCCTACATTACCGATATACGTGATGCTAACAGTCATGAGCTGCCTGATAATAAAAAGGTGCTGAGATCAAGGTGGATACAATTTAAGATACCCATTTTTGAACCGGACAAGAAGATAGGGCCGATAAGTGATTTCCGTTCTATCCGTTTCATCCGGATGTACATGAAAGGCTTTAACTCACCTATCATTTTGCGTTTTGCCCGCCTGGAACTTATCCGTGGAGAATGGAGGCGCTACCGCTTTAACCTGGATGAGTTTGGTGATGGTTTGGAGGAAGACGAAGATGATCAAACCCTGTTTGAAGTAGGGGCCGTAAACGTGGAGCAAAATGCCTCCAGAGAACCGGTGCCTTATGTGCTTCCCCCGGGTATTGACCGTCAGGTGTTGTTTGGAACAGCCAGTTCGCAACAGCAAAATGAGCAATCATTGTCGCTCAGAGTATGTGATCTCAAAGATGGTGCGGCACGTGCAGTATTCCGCAACCTTGATTTTGATATGCGGATGTACAACCGCTTAAAGATGTTTGCACATGCGGAGGCTCTTGAAAATGAAAGCCTGGGATTTACAGGTGATGCTTTAAGAGCCGGTGATCTGAACCTCTTTATACGTATGGGTAGCGATTACAATCAGAACTATTATGAATATGAGATTCCTTTAATTCCAACTCCGTTTGGAACTACTGAAGAGGATGTGATTTGGCCCGCAGAAAATGAGATGGATTTTTCCCTCTCAGAGCTTAAAGAAGTAAAGCTGGAAAGAGACCGGGAGTATCGTACTTCTGGTGTCAGCATCACAGAAAAATACAAGGTGCGCAGGGGTAAGGCTGATGTATCTGTGGTAGGAGCACCTAACCTGGGCAACGTACGTACCATTATGATTGGGGTGCGTAACCCTAAAGGCAGAGACGTTGATAATATAAACCCGGTTTGTGCAGAAGTGTGGGTAAATGAACTCCGGCTTACCGAATTTGATCAGCGTGGAGGCTGGGCGGCAAACGCCCGGGTAGCTGCACAGTTGGCTGACTTTGCCAATGTTTCCATCAGCGGGCGCACCAGCTCAGTAGGTTTTGGAAGTATAGACCAGAGTGTAAACGAGCGCCAGAAGGAGGAGATTTATGCTTATGACCTTCAGAGTAGTTTCCAGTTGGGAATGTTCTTTCCTAAAGATGCAGGCCTTCGTATTCCGATGTACTTTGGGGTAAGTGAAGAGTGGAAGAACCCACAGTTTAATCCGCTGGATCCCGATATTGAGTTTGATGACGCATTGAATAACCTGGAAACAGAAGAAGAAAGGCAGGAGCTACGTGAAATTGCCCAGGATTATACGCGCAGAAAATCCATAAACTTTACCAACGTCCGAAAGGAGAGAACCGGTAAAAAAGCGCAAAAGATTCCACAGGTGTATGATGTGGAGAATTTCAGTGCCAGCTATTCCTTTAACGAAGTATTCAGGAGAAATGTAAATACCAAAACCGATATCCGGAGAGATTATACCGGTAGTCTGAATTATACGTACCAGATTCAGCCTAAACCGGTAGAACCGTTCAAGAAGGTGAAATTCCTGCAGTCCGATTACCTTGCCCTGGTTCGTGATTTTAATTTTTACTGGTATCCGAGAAATTTTACCGCCATCGGTACCATGAACCGTTCGTACAACATTCTTCAGGCACGTAATATTGATCTGGGCAGTGATATTCAATTGCCGGTTACGTACAATAAATCGTTCACCTTTAATCGCCAATACAGCCTTCTTTACGATATAACCAAGGCTCTGAAAGTAGACTTCAATGCGCGTATGAATACGCGTATTGATGAGTTAGAGGGGCGGCCTGATAGTACGGAAAACAAGGAGTTGATCTGGAGGAACCTTGCTGATTTCGGACGTCCTACCAATTACCATCAAACCCTGAATGTAAACTGGCAGGTGCCGGTCAATAAGCTTCCTTATTTTGAGTTTGCCAACGTTTCAGCCCGCTATACCGGTGATTATGATTGGGCTGCCAACTCTTTACGGGCACAAGAAGGTCCGGACTCACTTAATTACGGCAATACTATTCAAAACAGTATGCAAATACAGTTGAATAATACCTTCAACCTGGTAGCCTTGTATAATAAGTTCCCTTATTTGCGAAGAGTGAATCAGGGAGCTAAAAAGCGACCTAACCCCAGAAGAAGCGCCTTGCGTGAAGCGGGTCGTTCCCGGACTGAGAATTCTCCGAAAGAAGAGGAGGAAGAGGAGGAAAGAACCACCCTGCAGAAAATTTTGGATGGCACCGTAAAAACCATGATGATGGTGAAGAATGCCTCGGCCAACTTCAGTAAAACGGAGGGAACATTATTACCTGGCTTTAAGCCACAGGCTTCCATTTTAGGTATGGATGATACAAGAGGGTACGCACCCGGCTACCTGTTTACCTTAGGCGATCAGGCTGATATTCGTCAACAGGCAGTGGATAATGACTGGTTGGTTACCACGCCTTACCTGAACAATCAATACACCCGTACTTATAATGAAACCATGAATTTCCGGGTTACGGCAGAACCGGCCAATGATCTCAGGATTGTTTTAACGGCCAATAAATCGGAGTCTTCCAATACCTCAGAGTTTTTCCGCTTTAACCCGGACAGAGAAGGAGGCGCAGGCTTTGAAAGTCAAAACAGTTTTACTACGCAGAATTATACCATCAGCTATTACACATTGCCTACCGCATTTGAGTCTGGCAAGGCTCCTAATTATGATTCTGAAGCCTATACTACCTTCCTGGCCAACCGGGAAGTAGTATCAAGACAATTAGCGGTGCAATATGCCAACAGCGGGAATGCCCCCGATGGCTACTCACCTGTTTTACGTGATGTGCCGCTGGATTCTTCCAGCTATGGATATCAAAATTATAGTTACGTGTCACAACAGGTTTTGATACCCGCTTTCCTGGCAGCTTACTCCGGAAAGGATATTAACGGTTTTGGTACCAATCCTAAAAGAAGTATTCCCATCCCGAACTGGCAGTTAACATATGACGGTTTAAGCAAACTGAACTTTATCAAGAAGTTCTTCAGTAGCATGGTGCTTAGCCACTCATACCGCTCTACCTATACACTGAATAATATTTCAACTAACTTGTTGCGTCAGCAAAAATTAGAGGAATATCCGGATCGGGCTCCGCTGGATCAAAATGGCGACTTATTGCCGGAAACACAAATTGGAGCGGTGGTGTTGAGCGAGCAGTTTGCACCTTTCATTGGTTTTAATATGAAGCTTAAGAATAGTATGAGCATAAGGCTGGAGTATAAGAAAAGCCGGAACCTTACCTTGAGCCTCACCAATAACCAGCTTACTGAAACCAAAGGTACCGAATGGGTGGTGGGTACGGGTTACATTATAAAAGATGTACGACTGAAATTTATCTCAATGGGCTCGCGGAGAACCAACCCTGTTTCTAACCTGGAGCTTAAAGCAGATATTGGTATTCGTGATAATGTGACCATTATCCGTAAAATACTGGAAGACATTAGCCAGCCCACAGCCGGGCAAAAGGTAATTACCCTTAAGTTTTCGGCCGATTACCAGCTTAGCAAGCGAGTGAACTCCAAAATCTTTTACGACCTTAATTTATCCCGTTTTAAAACCTCAAACGCTTATCCTATTACTACTCACCAATTTGGGTTGAGCTTTAGACTTAATCTTGGTCAATAGGCTTGTGTCTTTTAGGCAAATAAGATTACATTTGCGCGAAATAATTTAGATCAAATGAATTTTCCGGAAGAACTTAAATACACCAAAGATCATGAGTGGGTTCGCATAGAGGGA
Organism: Owenweeksia sp.; assembly: GCA_965212245.1. Lineage (GTDB taxonomy): Bacteria > Bacteroidota > Bacteroidia > Flavobacteriales > Schleiferiaceae > CAKZNE01. The sequence goes on from OZ243107.1 coordinate 1,563,084, forward strand.
GACACTGCATGGGTAGGCATTACTGATTTTGCGCAATCAGAATTGGGAGATATAGTTTTTGTGGAAATTGATACCGAAGGAGAGGAGTTGGATATTGAAGAAGTTTTCGGGTCAGTTGAAGCTGTAAAAACCGTGTCCGATCTGTTTATGCCACTTTCGGGTGAAATTATTGAATTGAATTCTAAGATCGAAGAATCACCCGAACTCGTAAACACCGACCCTTATGGGGAAGGATGGATGATTAAAATGAGAATCACAGACACCTCTCAGCTGGATGCGCTCTTAAGTAAAGAAGCCTATACCGAAGTTATTGGGGTCTAAGCAAATTAAAATACGCATACTATATTTTGCCCCTGCTCTGTGTTGGGGCTTTTTTATTTTAATGGCCAGCGTTCTGCCGGGTTCCAATATCCCATCCGTTTTTTATGGCATGGATGACAAGTTCATTCATATCTCCATTTATTTTGTAATCTATATCCTAATATATTTAGGTTTTATCCGTTATCAATTTGTGAACCCCATACCCCGGGAAGTGGCGTGGTTCATTGTAATAAGCTGTGCATCATTTGGCGGTGTGCTGGAGTTGGTGCAGCATTACATGGTACCCTCACGAACAGGTGAATGGCTTGACTTTTCAGCCAATACCTGCGGATTAATTTTAGGAGCGCTTCTTATGCGGACCATTCACCGCTTGAAAGCCTGACCGGGCAAATGCCCTTCTGCGTAAACGCGCATTTCTTACATTTTAAACCTATTTAGTATGGACCTGAAGAAAAACCCTAAGGCCAACCTTGAAAGTAAGAGAGGAGTATTCTTTCTTATCGGATTATCAATGGCCTTGCTGGCGGCTATTACCGTTATTCAATGGAAAAGTGAGCTGTTTATGGAGAGACCTCCGGAGCCAAAAGATGTAGTTTACCAGCCGGGGATAGAGATCCCCATTACCGTTCACAAAGTAGCAGAGGTGAAAAAAAGAACCGAAGAAAAAAACACGGCTAATAAAATTAAGATGGTTGATAAGATCATCAGGCAGATAATGATCGAGCCGGACCCTATTGATCCTGATCCGGAAGGAGGGGAACCCCTGGATCCAATTGATCCGGAGCCGGATGATGGACCATCCGACACCGAAGAGATAGAAACCATTGCGCCCATGATAGTGCAAAAAATGGCATTGCCTATGGCGTGTTCTGGTCTTTCAGATAAAGAAGAGCAACAAAAGTGTCTTAACCGGTGGATGAATGAGTATTTGAGAAAAAACATAAAATACCCAAAGGGCGCACGCAGAATGGGTATTGAGGATAAAGTGTTTGTAAGCTTTGTAATTAATGATAAAGGCGAAATAGAGAACGTGAAGGTCAATAACGGAGAATATGAAGAATTGAACCGTGAAGCGGAACGGGTCATTTCCGAACTTCCCGTATTTAGTCCGGCCAGCCATTTCGGACGCAAAGTAAAAATGTCAATGGTACAGCCTATCTATTTCAAAGTTCAATAAAGATTGTACTTGCAAGGTTTTTGTTTTGCTATACACATAGGTTTTTAGTTATCTTTAACCCCAGTAAAAGTTTTACAAATGGAAGTCAAGAAAAATCCAAAAAAGGATCTTGAGAATCTCCGCGGTTTGTTTATTCAGGCGGGTCTCGTTTTTGCTCTGGTAATTACTATTGTGGCTATTGAGTGGAAAACGTATGACCGCTCAGTAACAGATCTGGGTGAGCTGGACGTTGAGATAGATGATGAGATCATACCTATTACCAATCGTGAATTAGCACCGCCACCCCCTCCGCCACCGCCACCGCCAGAGGTCATTGAAGTGGTGGAAGATGATGTGGAACTTGAAGAAGAGCTTGAGATACAGTCTACGGAAACGGATGAAACCGAAGAAGTGGAGATAATTGAGATGGAGGAAGAGGTTTCTGATGAGGTATTGAGTTTTGCCGTGGTGGAATCCGTGCCGGTCTTCCCCGGTTGTGAAGACGCTTCCAATAATGCAGAGCGCCAGGCTTGTTTTCAAAAAGAAATGCAGCGCTTTGTAGCCAAAAACTATAAATTTCCTGAAATGGCCCGCCAAATGGGTATTCAGGGAAGGGTATACGTTGATTTTGTAATTGAGCGTAATGGCGGCATCTCTAATGTTACCGTAGTAAGGGGTGTAGACCCTTTGCTGGATGACGAGGCGGTTCGGGTTATTAAAAATCTACCCAAATTTCAACCGGCCAAACAACGTGGTAAACCAGTGCGTATGCGCTTTACCATGCCTTTTAACCTGAAGTTACAATAAGAACAATCACATACATAAAACCCGCTTTGCTTCGCAGGGCGGGTTTTGTTTTGCGCTAACACACACTTTAAAATGAATTTTCCTGAACGTAAAGTACTTCTCCTGGATGCTATCCGGGCTTCGGTAAAAGCCGGGCATGAAATCCTTAAGATCTATGAAGGAACCATTGAAGTAGAATATAAGAAGGATAATAGTCCGCTTACCGTGGCCGATCAAAAGTCACATGAAACTATTTTCAACATATTAGAACCTACGGGCATACCTATCCTCAGTGAAGAGGGAAAAGAGATCAATTACACGGACCGCAATCACTGGAAATTACTGTGGGTGGTGGACCCGTTGGATGGAACCAAGGAGTTTATCAAGCAAAATGGAGAATTTACAGTAAACGTAGCCCTGGTAGAAGGACAGGATGCTGAAATGGGCGTTATTTATGTGCCCGTGCAGGATGTTCTTTACTTCGGATCACCTGAAACCGGTTCCTACAAAGTTGAGAAAGCCTCCGGGCTTGACCTCTCTAACCTGGATGCCATTATGGGCAAAGGCAATAAATTACCCGTTTCGTATGACCGTCCTTTTACTATGGTAGGGAGTCGCTCACATATGAATGATGAAACCGCTGAGTTTTTTGCAGATATCCGCAGGGAGCACCCTGAGGCCGAAGTGATTTCATGCGGAAGTAGTTTAAAAATTTGTATGGTAGCTGAAGGTAAAGCAGATGTGTACCCGCGCTTTGCGCCTACTATGGAGTGGGATACAGCGGCAGGACACGCTATTGTAAAACAGGCCGGATTCAATATTTTGAAACCTGATACGAATAAACCTTTGCAATACAATAAAGAAGATCTTCTGAACCCTTGGTTTATTGTAAAGTAAACAGGTAATTAGAATCATTCTTTTTGGACTACGAAAGTTTCAGTTGTAGTTTTGCAGCCGAAAAGTGAACCGTTGGAAAAGATCAGGGAATTAGAGGCTGAAAAGAGCGTTTTTACGATCAAGTGGAACGCAGTACTGGCACTTACCAAGGCACGCCTCAATATCAGTGTGGTGTATTCTGCCATTGCGGGTTATCTGCTGGGGGCCGAAACATACTCATCCATACACCTTATACTATTATCTTTAGGTGGCTACCTGGTTGTGGGAGCCGCCAATGGCTTTAATCAGGTTATAGAGCGTGACCGCGATGCATTGATGGAGCGCACTAAAAACCGGCCCATCCCTACCGGCAGACTTACTGCAATGGAAGCCATGATAGCCTGCACCCTTATGGCCTTTGCAGGCATGTGGATGCTGTATCTTATAAATCCGCTTACGGCCGGTTTTGGAGCTTTTGCCTTGTTCATGTATGTTTTGGTGTATACACCTTTAAAAGCAAAAGGTCCCATTGCCGTTTTTATTGGTGCTTTTCCGGGGGCTATTCCGGCTTTATTAGGTTGGGTGGCTGCTACCAATGATTTTGATATTGAGCCAGGTACTCTTTTTGCCCTGCAGTTTTTATGGCAATTTGCACACTTTTGGGCTATTGGCTGGATTGCGGATGAAGATTATAAAAAAGCCGGTTACAGTTTATTACCTTCAGGTAAAAGAGATGGCCGCACGGCTTTTCAAATATTGATCTATACCATTTTTGTAATACCGGTTTCCATTCTTCCCTTTTTTGGAATTACAGGCGCACTTAGCCTGGGATGGGGCGCTATGGTACTGGTGTTGTTAATGGGGGTTTTCTTCCTGTTCAAAGCGGTACGTCTGTACCGTACTCAGGAAGTGTCAGACGCCAGGAAACTAATGATTGCCAGCATTATATACCTGCCCGTAGTTCAGTTGATCTACGTTTTGGATAAATTTATTTAGAAGTAAGGTAAATTGGGTAAACTAACACTTGAAGAAAAAAGGAAGGTACGTAAGCCAATGCTCTGGATAGGGATGGCGAGCATAGTGATGACCTTTGCCGGCCTTACCAGTGGCTATGTAGTGAGCCGGTCTGCCCTTTTACTGGATAACCGCTGGCTGGAGTTTGCCTTGCCTGCCGCTTTTTATGTAGCTACAGCGGTTATGCTGCTGAGCAGTTTTTCCATGGTGTGGGCTAAATCAGCTATTAAAAAGGGAAATCTTTCCGGTTTAAAAAAAGCTTTAGGCATTACCCTTCTTTTAGCTCTGGCTTTTGTTTTTTTACAGCTATATGGTGCCGTGGATATGATAGACCGGGGTTTGTTTTTTACCGGTCCCAAAAGTAACTCAGCCGTATCATGGGTATACATCATTGCAGCGCTGCATTGGCTTCACGTGATATCCGGAATTATAGTTTTAATTGTAACCTTGATCAGAGCCCGAAAGGGGGCGTATACCTCTGCAGACCATTACGGTTTGGATATGAGTGCCATTTACTGGCACTTTCTGGACGTGCTGTGGATTTATTTGTTCCTGTTTTTGGCATTTATTCGCTAAACTTGCAAAAAAATAAAAAGTATGGCTAACGAAGCTACTTTGCATAAGGATTCACCATTATGGGGCGGAGGCAGACAGCCGCTGGGGGTGAGTTACGGAAAACAAATGATGTGGTTCTTCCTGCTGTCAGATGCCTTGTCGTTCTCAGGTTTTCTTACGGCTATGGGTCTGTACCGTTTCAAGTATGAAGAAACATGGCCGGTAGCGGAAAATGTATTTACCCACTTCCCGTTCATGCATGGCGATGCGCCTCTGCTTTTCGTGGCCTTAATGACCTTTATCCTTATCCTTAGTTCGGTAACCATGGTACTGGCGGTAAATGCCGGACATCATATGAACCGTAAGGGTGTGATTTTATGGATGGGTCTTACTATTATTGGTGGTTTTATGTTCCTGGGTTCTCAGGCCTGGGAGTGGTATCACTTTATTTCCGGTGATAAGGGCGCTATGAAAATGGAAGACAGTACCATCCTTTACTTTAGCGATATGGAGGGTAAAATAGTTACCCTGCATGAACTGGTGGATGGCACACCCGGTGCGCATGGGGAACATTATTATTTTACCACTGAACAAGTACGTGAAGCCTTTGCGGCCAACGGTGAAGTAACCTTGCGCAACCCCGGAAAAACAGAAGAAACTTATAGCCGTGAGGAAGCTTTGGCTATGATGTCTAACGCAGAAGTAGTACAGGGCGCCAGCCTTACAGAAAATGAATATGGCCATGTGTTGTTTGCTGATTTCTTCTTCTTTGTAACCGGTTTCCACGGTACACACGTGCTTTCAGGAGTTATTCTGAACATCATCATATTCATTAATGTAATTATGGGCACGTATGATAAGCGCGGCCATTATGAAATGATTGAAAAAGTGGGCTTGTACTGGCACTTTGTAGACCTTGTATGGGTATTTGTATTTACATTCTTCTATCTCGTTTAATTCAAGAAAAAAATTCAGACCATGTCTAATCACCCTAAATTACCAAGCGAGCATCACGAGAGTCCCGAAGGAACCTGGTGGATCTGGAAAGTATTTATCATCCTGTTGGTGGTTACCACCGTTGAGGTGGTATTGGGTATCATCAAACCGGCTCCTCTTATGACGCAGTTGCTGGGTACCTCCATTTTGAATATTATTTTTATTGTGCTTACTCTTTTAAAGGCCTTTTATATTGTAGCCGAGTTTATGCACTTGAAATATGAGCGCAGCAACTTCATCTGGACCATTACACTCCCCATGGTGATACTGATACCCTACCTTACCTTTATAGTGCTTACGGAAGGAGGATACATGAACGTATTTGAGTAATGAATCAAAAACTCAGTAAAGGGGTAGTATTGGTAAGCTTACTGATACTGCCCTTTTTGGTATATTTTATCTTCGTGTACAGTGCGGAGGAAAACTTCTTTGTTAAGCTGGACTACGTGGGGCCTAAAGAAGCCCGGCAGGTAGAGGTAAACGGAAAAACCCAATGGGACACCACCTATTATACCATTCCGGATTTTGCCCTTACCTCACAAAATGATACCCTGGTATCGGCTGACCAGCTCAGGGGACAGATTTACGTGGTCAACTTCTTTTTTAGCACCTGCCCCAGCATTTGCCCGGCCATGAACTTCCAGTTAAAGCAGGTGCAGGATCGCTTTACAGGGTATGACGATTTTAAGATTGTTTCCATAAGTGTAGACCCCAAACATGATACGGTAGAAGTACTAAAGGCTTATGAAGCAACCATTGGCGCTATAGATGGCCGCTGGCATTTCCTTACCGGAGATCAGGATCGTATTTATCAAATAGCAGAAGGTTTTTTCAGTAATGCCATGGTAGATGAAGAGGCAGACGGAGGCTTTTTACATTCCGAAAACCTGGTATTGGTAGACTGGGACGGTCACATACGCAGTGGCAGAGATGAGTACGGTAATATCAAGGGCGTATATAATAGCCTGAGTACGGTAGAGGTAAATAAGCTGAAAGACGATATCAAGGTGCTGATAGCAGAATACGAGAAAAAGAAATCCGTAGATGCCTACCAGATGGAAAAGCAGGAGAAAAAGACTAAGCAAAATGGATAAACCCACCGCTGAGAACAACTCCAGGGATAAGGTGTACATCCCTTTGATCATTACCTTATCCATAGCCGTGCCCCTGGCGGTAGCCGCTTTATTGCTGTTCCCCGGTTTTTTCAGTGTTGATTTTGGTATTGACCGTGGTACACTGCCGGCTTTTCATGCCGTGCTTAACGGAAGCACAGCCGTACTTTTATTGATCGGCTTAGGGTGCATCAAGGCCCGTAATATCAGCGCACACCGTTTAGCCATGCTGCTGGCCTTCGGTTTATCAGCCGTTTTTCTGGTGTCATACGTCATTAGTAAACTAAATGCAGACCCTATTCCCTACGGTGGAGAAGGCTGGATGAGGAACCTGTATTTTTTTGTGCTGATTTCACATATACTGCTTAGCATCCCTGTATTACCGCTGACCATGCTGGCCATATACCGCGGGTTGATGCAGGAGTACAGCCGCCACCGCAAAATTGTAAGATGGGCCTATCCTATATGGCTGTACGTAGCTATAACCGGAGTGCTGGTGTATCTTTTTATGCAGCCGTATTATTGAGTAAATTTGCCACGTGAAAAAAGTAATAATCATAGGTGTACTACTGCTGGCTCTGTTTCCCTTAGGGGCAGATGCCCAATGTGCTATGTGTAAAGCCGTGGCCGAGAGTAGCACCGGAGCAGGCTCTTCCGCAGCCACCGGTTTAAACAGTGGTATCGTATACCTGATGGTTTTTCCCTATCTTATTATGGGAGCCGTGGGCTATGCCATATACAGGCATAAGAAACAAAGCAAGGCCTGACCTTTTCCAATACGTACTTTCCCTCTATATTTGTAAGGCTGCTTGAGCGCCAAACAAACGATCTCTCAATGAATTTCAATTCCATAGCAGGTATAGTGGCCTGCCTTTTCGTATTGACATTTTCCAGTGTTAAAGCCCAGGATAAGGTTTGGACTCTTGATGAATGTGCAGCGTATGCTGTACAGAACAACATCCAGGTGCAGCAGAGCAATATTGACAAAAAGATAGCCCTTTCCAACCGGGAAACGCGCTGGGCCGGGCTGGCACCAAGCCTTAATGCCTCATCATCCTATTACTGGAACTTTGGTTTAAATGTAGACCCGGTAACCAACATCATCAGTGAAGAAACAAGGCGTACCGCTAACTTTGGACTTAGCGGTAACTGGGTGCTTTACAACGGGGGGCAAAACTGGAATTCCATTAAGCAGAGCAACCTGGATTACCTGGCTCAAACCTATACGCAACAAGATATTGAGAATGACATTAACCTCAATGTAGCCAGTGCTTTTTTGCAAATACTTTTAAATAAAGAAATAAGGCTGGTGGCGCAGGAGCAGAAACGCATAACAGAACTGCAGGCCAGCCGTATGCAACAACTGGTAGATGCAGGGGCACGCCCCAAAGGAGACCTTTTACAGTTGCAATCACAATTGGCGCGCGATAATCAAAACCTCATAGCTGCCGAAAATCAGGTAACCATCAGTAAACTACAGCTGGCTAACTTAATGCAACTGGAAGATCCGCAAAACCTGCGCGTGGCCGACCCGCAGATAGCCTTGCCCGGTACAGAATACATGGCCCGGCAACCGGATATTATCTATGAAACCGCTTTGGGAAACCAGGCCGATATTAAAAGTGCCGAAACCACTGTGCTAAGTTCAGAAGAAAACGTAGATGTAGCCCTGAGCGGATATTTACCCACCCTTAGCCTGGGCTTTGGTATAGGTACCAATTATTCCAGCCAGGTAGAAAGGGTGTTTAACCAGGATTTCAGTACCCAGCTGGATAACAACCTGAACAAATACATTGGCTTTAATCTCAACGTACCCATATTCAGCCGTTTTCAAACCCGCAACCAATACCAAACCGCCAAGCTTAATTTTGAAAGGGCCAGGCTTAATCTTGAACTGAGCAAAAACAACCTGAAACAAACCGTATACCAGGCCCATGCTGATGCCAAGGCCGCCTATAACTCTTACCTGGCCGCAGAAAAAGCCGTGGAGGCTAATGAAGAATCTTTTAAGTATGCCCAGCAACGTTATGATGTAGGCGCGCTGAGCCAGTTTGACTATGAAAACGCCAAAAACAGCTTAGCCAGTGCTAAATCAGAGATGGTGCGCGCCAAATACGATTATATCTTTAAAGTAAAAGTGCTGGAATTCTATTTAACCAACCAGGTAAAGCTCTGACTATGAATAAAACCCTGAAGTATGTGTTGTTTATTGGCGTTCCGCTGATCATACTGTTGATAGTAGCCAAAAAGCAGGGCTGGGTAGGTGGAGAGGAAGGCCTGGAAGTGGAAACCGACCAGGCCCGGGTAATCAGCATTGTAGAAACCGTTATTGCCAGTGGAAAAATACAGCCCGAAGTAGAAGTAAAAATCAGCTCTGAGGTTTCCGGAGAAATTATACAGCTGCCCGTTGAAGAAGGGCAAAAGGTAAAGAAGGGCGACCTGCTCGTTAAGATCAACCCCGATATTTACCTGGCGGCCGTAAACCGCTCACAGGCCAGTGTAAACAGCGCCAGATCATCCGTAAGTACAGCCAGGGCACAGTTGCTGGAAGCAGAGAAAACCTATAGTAGAAATCAAAAACTATACGCCCAGAAGGTAATCAGCGATTCTGAATTTGACGCCATACAACGCGCTTATGACGTGGCCAAGCTCAATGTAGAAGGGGCACAGTACCAGCTGCAAAGTGCTATGGCTACGGCTAATGAAGCCCGTGATAACCTCTCGCGCACCACCATTTATGCTCCACAAACCGGTACCATTAGCAGGTTAAATGCAGAGGTAGGCGAGCGGGTGGTAGGCACCGCCCAGATGACCGGTACCGAGATTATGCGTATTGCCAACCTGGAGAATATGGAGGTGTTGGTAGAGGTAAATGAAAATGACATTATACGGGTATCAGAATCAGATACCGCCATAATTGAGGTAGACGCTTATCTGGATAAAGAATTTAAAGGTGTGGTAACCGAAATTGCCAATTCCGCCAATATTGAAGGCTTTTCAACCGACCAGGTCACCAATTTTGAAGTGAAGGTGCGCATTCTTAAACCCTCTTACCGCCATTTGGTAAAAGATACCACCCTTTCACCCTTCAGGCCGGGTATGACGGCTTCGGTAGAAATACAAACCGAACGCAAAAGCGGCATATTGGCGGTACCCATAGAGTCGGTTACCACCCGTACGGATACCAGTACCAGCGCTAAATCCTATAAAATTGGCCGTGAGGGAGGTGATGACGATGAAGAACATGAAGTAGTGTTCATTTATAAGGATGATAAAGCTGCCCTGCAGGTGGTAAAAACCGGTATACAGGATGATGAGTTTATTGAAGTGCTCAGCGGCCTTAACGAAGGTGAAGAAGTAATAACCGGCCCCTACAGCACCGTAAGTAAAAAGCTGGTTAATGGCGAGCGCGTAAGCCGCAAGTCTGCTTCTGACCGCAAGCAAAAAGATCAGGACGAAGAATAATGAGCTTGATACTGGCCCTTGAAACCTCTACGAAGAATTGCTCCGTAGCCCTGGCCGATGGAGAAAAAATACTGGCCAGCCGCCAGGAAAGCAGCGATCAATTCATTCACTCAGAAAAATTACACCTCTTTATTGAGGAAGTACTGGCCACAGCCGGGCATAGCCCTCAGGCACTTAAAGCCGTAGCCGTAGGCAAGGGCCCCGGTTCCTATACCGGTTTGCGCATAGGCGTTTCTGCCGCCAAGGGCCTTTGTTATGCCCTGGGTATTCCCCTTATTGCCACGGATGGCCTAAGTATACTGGCCCGTGAATTTGTACACCGGCTTAATCCTGCGGAAGGCGAGTTGATACTACCCATGCTGGATGCCCGCAGAATGGAAGTATATACGGCCGTGTTTAATCATAAAGCTCAAAGACAAACCGAAATAGAGGCCGTGGTTTTAGAAGCCGGTTCATTTGCAGAGCTGGAAGCCGGTGTGATTCATTTAATTGGCGATGGTGCAGAAAAGGCCAAACAGTTGCTTACCGGAGAGCGCTTCCGCTACCACCCTATGCCGTTTCCCTCTGCCCAAACCCTGGCCGTACAGGCAGCCGCAAAATACCAAAGGCATGAGTTTGAAGATGTAGCCTACTTTGAGCCCTTTTACCTTAAAGATTTTATAGCCGGCAAAGCCCGTAAACTACTGTAGCCAGGCCGGTAAAAAGCCTGCGGCTGTGCGGTACACACTTCCCTTTTTCCCTTATACACCTGCTCTTATATACCGTTATGGTAAAACCTTTACCCGCATAAAACATAAAATTAGCCGTGGCCATTTTTATGTTTGGCCATGGCTAAATCAAAAAATGGCCATGGTAAAAGTTGTAAAACATAGTACTAAAAGAAACCCTATACAGGTATATACCCGGCTGTATATACCCTTGCCCCGGCTGCTATTAAGGCTTTGCCACCACCGCACTTTGCAATTGGCGGTAACAATCTTCCGCCAGGCCTCCCCCTGCGGGCTAAGCGGATAATACTGCGCCCGCTCCAAAAAGTTAAAATATACCGTAGCCCAGTTGTTGTGCGCCTCAGGGGGTACTTCCATAAGCTTTTCCAGTATGGTGTGTATACTCAGGTGCTGCAGGCCCTTATCCGTAAAGCCCAGTGCCTCCAGCCCGGCAATCAATTGGTTGTGTTTCAGGTCAGCTTGTATAAGGCGGGTGATTAATTCTTCATTGGGTTTTTCCGTGTGAGAGCAGGTTTTGTGTGATTTCATAGGACGGGTTTGTATTAAAATGCAATACAAATGTATATTGAATTATATTATTTCAAAATACATTTATGTACTATATATTGATATATTCTAATAAAATTGTATTGCATAGCAGTAACTCCCTGTATTGAAATACAATAAGAACGAGTGCTGATGAGCAAAAAAGTAGAAATGAACCGCATTAAAGAGGTTTTGCAGGCCCAGGGCAGAACGCAAACCTGGTTGGCTGAAAAGATTGACCGAAGCTATGTAGTAGTGACCAATTATTGTAACAACAATACCCAACCCACCATCCCGGTGTTGCGCACCATCGCTAAAGTATTGGATGTGGATGTACGCCTATTGTTGGTTTCTACGAAGAAATAGACCAGCCTATACCTCTACACACAGTGGGATTCCAGAGCCGGCACCTTCTGTTTCTCATAGGCCGGATCTTTATATTATCTGTTTAAAACTACCTTTCAAAAACTATGGAAGCCGTGGTAAGGGATTTTTTGCGAAATTATCCTCGTTTTAAGTGGGTAATCGGGTTCATCCATTCTTTTCAAATCTCTAAAATTATGAACTTGAAAAACGGGCTATTGCGTTTATCCACTAGTTAGCACCAATTTGAAAAATGAAGAATAAACTGACAAAATTAGCATTAGCGGCAATCATAATCACATTTGTTTATGGATGTGGTTCTTTTGAAAAAGCGACTACTTTAAATCCATCGACAAATTACTTCCCAGCGAAAAAAAATAAGCAACCAAGAGTTTTAAAGGAGATTGCAGTTCCTAAAGACTCTCTCAGGTCTTTTTTACTAGTTGTACCTTCAACTGACTATTGGCTTAAGATGGGAACTAATTTGAACTACTTTGATACCGTAATGACATATGACCAATTTCAAACCTCAATTGTCCAAAATGGACTAACTGACAAAATCCCATCACTCTCGGACAAAATCGGACTGAATAGAGCTTATGAATATTATAGACCTTTTGTAATTTTAAATTTGACCAAAGTTCAAAAGCCAGGTGATGGATGGTTTGCAGGTTTGACACTTTATGACCCGAAAAGAGCAGAAGTGATTTTTCAGAATGAAATATGGCTGAATTTAATGTGGGATGGATGGACTGACCAAGGGACAATGTTTCCTTTATTCAATTCACTTCTCGATTATTTGAGAAAAGATGAAAAATAAAAAACTGGTGCCAACAATGCCTAAGAAAACATGGGGCTGAAAGTGCTAAAAGCAAGCTTGGCTCTTCGTAGTTTGGCTTATCACGCGCGGACAGGAAAGCACTTCGAAAGCCCCACGTTTCTTAGCTAAACCGTTGTAGGTAATGAAAACAATACATGACCAAAAGAGAAGAATATCATAAAAAAACAAACCTATTCATTAAGCAGAACTGGTTAATCAACAAAAAAGGAAAACTAGAAGAGTTGATTAAATTTTGTGCTGAAAAAGAAAAAAAGGAACTCATATTCTCTTTACTTGAGAGGTTCAATTATCTAAATATTGAAACTTTGGGCTTAATTCTTAATGATATTTCTGATTACATAATCAATGAATCAGGTTTTAATGAAGAGACAACTCAGTTGTTGTCATTGACATATGATGACGAGGCTGACAGTAGTCAAAAAATTTTAGATAATATTAAAAATCCATTATTTGAAAAAGGGTGGAGGTCTCTAAAGACAGTCAATCAATTTGGAAAAAGTAGAAAGAATTATACCAATGGAAAAACTCAGATTGTTATCATAGACGAGTTTATTGGTTCAGGTCAAACTTTGAGAGTCAGAATAGATTACTTAGATAAAAGCTTGCCTGATGAATATGAATTAATTTGTTGTTTCATTGCTGGAATTAAAGAAACGATATCTGATCTTGAAGAAGAGGGCATTAAATTGTTTTGTCCATTACAATTAGACAAAGGAATCACTGGTTTCTACAAAGATGAGGAACTCAAATCAGCAGTTACGAATATGCTTAAATTAGAAGAGAAATTAGCACAAAAGATAAATGAAAACAAATTAACAAATTATTCATTTGGTTGGGGTAAAGCTGAAGCCTTAATCACTATGGAAGGTTGTTTAGGAAACACTCCAAATTCAGTTTTTCCAATTTTTTGGTGGCTTAAAGATATTGAAGACAACTACAGAAATACTCTACTAACCCGAGTTGAAAAAGGATTTTAAATATGAAATATGAACAGAAGATACTCAAAGACTTGTACGAAAGTGTAAATGGACTCTTTCCTTTTACGTTTTATTCACGATACAGAATAGAGCCTGAGCAAATTTCAGAATTTATTTCAAAGTATAGTGAAAAAGGGGTACTCGATTATGATGGTAATAAAATCACTTTGACGGAAGAAGGAAGAAATATAATTTTAAAACAAAAATTCACTAAAAAGTCTGAAAAGGGGAAATTTTCAAATATTCCTTCTGAGTTTTTAGTTTCCAAATTGGAAATAAATGAACCATATTTGCCAAACATTAAAACTGTTTCGGCAGATATTTTGAAATAATTAAGGGAGGCTTAAAGAAACTAGCATTAAGGAAGTGATGTCGCTTCCGAAGGTTAAGGTTAGCTTTAACCAAGTCATAATAAAATCTTTGATTTTATTATGACAGCTCACTAAGCAGAGCTTAGATTCGCTCACACAAACAAGTGTTTTGTGGAGCGAACTCCACAAAACACTTGTTTGTGTGAATGCTTACGATAAGAAAGTAGTTTTCCTCCCTTTTATTTTTTTAATAATATGTCGAAAAAAGAAGTCCTGCATACTTGGAAATCCTATTTTAAGAATAGGGGTTTAAAGGAAGACACCTTTAAAAAGTATATTGAATACATTGAAGTTCTATTAGAGAACAATGTTCCTATTATTCTTAATTTCGAGCACCTATCTCTATTACAAGGCAGGACAAGTGAATACTTATCCTCAGTTGTTAATTCACCTGAAAACCACTATCGAGAATTTAAAATAAAAAAACGTTCTGGAGGTCAAAGAATAATAACCGCACCATTTCCCGCACTTCTTGAAATGCAATATTGGATTTATGAGAATATTCTTAAAACAATATCAATCAACCCTACTGCTCATGGGTTTACTCATAAAAAGTCAATAATAACTAATTCTAAAATTCATGCTGGTCAGAATGAATTGTTAAAAATGGACTTAAAGGATTTCTTCCCCTCAATCAATATTAATAGGATAATTTTCATTTTTAAACAATTAGGATATCCAAATTCAATTTCCTTTTATTTAGCGTCTATATGTTCTTATGACGAAGCACTGCCCCAAGGTACACCAACAAGTCCAATTTTAAGTAATATTGTTTCTCGTAGATTAGATAGTCGTTTAATCAAATTTGCAAAGCGATATGAACTAAGATATTCAAGATATGCGGATGATATTACATTTTCAGGGGACAGAGTCCCTGCTAAACTGATAAACTACATTTCTGATATTGTTTCAGACGAAGGATTTGAAGTAAATACTGAAAAAACCCGACTATATAAAAAGAAAAGTAAAAGGATTGTTACAGGGATCTCCGTTGCTGGACAAGAAATAAAAATCCCAAGAAATTATAAAAGAGAACTAAAACAAGAGTTACATTTTATATTGAAATATGGTTTAAAATCTCATATTTCAAAAAAGAAGATTAGAGATGCTAATTACATATATTCACTACTCGGAAAAGTAAACTTTTGGCTATCAGTTGAGCCTAAAAATGAATTTGCTTTAAATGCTAAGAAAAAGTTAATGGAATATTTATAATAATAAAACACTACCTACAACAATAGTAGCCGTTGCACAACCCCTCCAGAGTGAAAATAATGGATTAAATAGGAGCACTGAGTATCACCCTGTTAAAGTATTTTTTACGAAATTATCCTCGTTTTAAACGTTTAACCTTATTAAACTATTTATTTTCAAGTCTCTAAAATTACGAACTTGAAAAACGGGCTATTGCGTTTATGCAGTAGTGGTGTGTAACTAAAAAAAGAAAAATTACGTATGAAAAAAATTCTACTCTTTGCCATTATTATGAGTTTTATCCTGACAGGGTGCTCTCAAAACCTGTTCAACTTTACACTTGTATCAACTAAAAGTATCGAACTTGAAAAGTTAAGTTCATTAAAAAGGTCTTCTGAAAAAGTTGTAGGTATAGACAAGACAAGTTTGATAATTATGATGCCAACGAGGAAGACAACAATTGACCAAGCCATCACTAACACTATTGATGCAGTCCCCGGTTGCGTTGCATTGATGGATGGAGTTGTTTATTCCAAATTTTGGTGGATTCCGTATTTATACGGTGAGCAAAAGTTTGTTATTGAAGCAACTCCTTTGATAGACCCTTCACTCACTCAAACCTCTGTTAATTTACCAAAATATGGTAAGGTTTTTATTAATAAAGAAGGAAATGTAGATTCGATTGAATCAGTTTCTGAAGCTAAATATTTAGCTGAAAAGAAAAAAATTGTTCAAAATAGTTCTAAAGAGAATAAAAGCTACATACAACAAGGCATTTAGTTTATAACGTTTAAACGGTGGTCAGTAAGGCTTTTGTCCCCCTCTAAGCTTAGCGTCCGCTACGCTTAGGTATCTACCCCACGTGCCCTCTTAGCTCTCCGTGTGGCCGGACCACAATCTGCTTTACACAGTGGCGTTGTAAAACATTTCCCAAAACAGAGCGAATATTTAATTTACGACTTTTCTTTAGGCTTGTACATAACAATAACCTGAACTAAAATAGCCAGGAAAACCAGTATGTAAATCTCAATTTGAGTAAATAACTCTATAGTATCAAGTGCACGTTTACTGATTGACATTTGTCGGCTTCCTTCATTAAGTTGAATTTTAGACAAATCATTAAGGTTATTCTTTAAACTTTCGATGTGAGTAATAATTTGAGAGTTATCACTATAGCCGGAATTCAAAAATTGACTTTCAGAGTCTATTAAGGTTTGAATATTTGTTTTTAAATCTGCAAACACTTTTTCCTCCTTAGACGTCAATTTTGTTTGCTCAAACCTGGAAACTAAAGATTGTAAGTTATCGTTGACTTTTGAATTTTGATTTTGAAAAAAAGTGGAATCTGACAATGATACTGCTAATTCCTTCTGCTGAACTGACTTTAGCATTTCAAAAATTAAATCATTTGCTATCAATCTGTCCTGGTAGATCGTAACCACTGAATCACGAACTCTTACAAAATTGTTTTTATCGATCAGATTTGTTGCAATGATTAAAACAAAAATCATTAGAATTCCGAGTATCCATTTTAACTTATCGTAAAACACCATTTGCCTCTTTTTAAAAGATTAAACCTAATTCAAAAAATAAAAAACCTTACACAAAATGTGTATAATTCATTGCTGGTGAGAGCCTGTTTACGGAAGTCCTCCTGGACTTTCTATCTGTGATTTATTTACCCTTTAGTGCTTAAAGACGTAGCGAAATCACACACCGGCCCGTTTGTAGCCCGTACCCCTCGGGTTAGGATTTCCGTTAGGGATAGACGAATATAAAATCTTTACGCAGGATCTGGCCTATTGTGATGAGCCAGGTGTATAACGCGCATTGTTGTCTGGCTAAACTTATCAAATCCTTTTTTGGTTATCAGCCGCCACTCTTAAGAAGGCAATCTCCGGAAAGTCTGGTTATTTAAACTTAAATTAAGGCTGGCGCAAGAGATGTGTGGCATGATTATATAGAGCCAATGCGTTTCCTTTAAAGTTCTCCGCAGGCCAGCCACCAGACTTTGCAGCGTGGCGGTTGGAGGTAATTTGAAAATGAAAATACAATATGAGAGTAAGGCTTTATCTGGTTCTGATTTTGTTAACCACTTTAACGATTAGTAAGGGACAATATAGTCCGGCTGAACCAGACTCATTGAATTGGGATAGTTATTCCAAAACCGAGCTACGACAACTATTTCTCGACATGAACGAGCACACGGAGGTTTACCAACTGGCAAAAAAATCAAGAAGGAACCATACCTGGAGTGTGATTTTTTACTCGATTGGTGCTCTATATGCAATTGGTGGACTTGCCAGCCTTAGCAATGCAATAAATGGTAATGACACATACGGAATTGCAACCGGTGCCGCATTAGTTGGGTTAGGAGTTGGCACGGCAGGAATTTCTCTGGGAATCTGGCAATCCAAAAAATCAAAAAGAAAACTTCGAAGCGCTTTGGATCTATATCAAAAAAATTAAAAAAGAAAAACCGCCACAACATAAAATAAGTGCAAGTTGGCTTTGATCTCAACCCTTTAGAGGGTTAATGGTAGACAGAGAAATATTCCGCTGTGTAGCTGATTTAACAGGGGTTCGATGGAACTGATGTAAATCACTCTTATATCGGGCTCGCATTCACTTCAATCGGTTATAATGCGGTATGCTTTGGCTCAGCTTAACGACTTAATGGTGTTTATCTAAAATCGGGCAAGGGCAGTTTGCCTTAAGCCAGGGGTGGTAGTATGGTAAAGATTATAAAGTAATTGCAGCTCCTGATTCTTTAACCTCTTTATACCGAAAGCAATCCGTAGTATGATCATTCACCATACCGCAGGCCTGCATATGCGCATAGATGGTAGTGGAACCTACAAATTTGAACCCCCGCTTTTTCAGGTCTTTACTCAACTGATCCGAAACATCCGTGGTAGCCGGAACCCCGGATAAATCTTCAGGTGTATTTTGTAAGGGTGTAAAATCTACAAATGACCATATATATTTACAGAAGCTACCCCATTCCTTTTGCACGTCTATAAAGCGCTGCGCATTAATAATGGCTGAGTTTATCTTCAGGCGGTTGCGGATTATCCCGGAATCATTCATGAGGCGGGCTATGTCTTCTTCGGAAAAGGCAGCCACCTTATGGTAGTTGAAGTGGGCAAAAGCCTTCCGGAAATTTTCGCGCTTTTTAAGAATAGTGTACCAGCTCAGGCCGGCTTGGAACGTTTCCAGCACCAGGAATTCAAACATTTTCTGATCATCCTGAACCGGTATACCCCATTCTGTATCGTGGTATTCTATATAAAGCGGATCACTGTTTACCCAGGCACAACGGTGTTTCATAGTATCGGTTTAAAATGGCTATACAAGGTAGTAAATGCCACATCTTAAACTTCCACGGTTTTCCATTTTCCTTTTCTGAAAATGAGAATGGCCAGTATAGCCAATAATGATTCGGATACGGCAATAGCCAGGAATACCCCAACCGGACCCCATTCCAGGTAAATCGCAGTAAAATAAGCCACCGGTAACTGGAAAAGCCAAAAGCTGATCAGGTTTATCCAGGTAGGGGTTTTAGTATCTCCGGCACCGTTAAAAGCCTGGCTTACTACCATGCCGTAGGCATAAAAGAGATAACCACCGGCAATAATCCTAAGGCAGAGAGAGCCATAGTAAATTACATCTGTGGCATCTGTAAAAAGGCGGATAAACTGGTTGGCAAACGCAATGTAGATTATAGATACAAATACCATAAAATACATATTGTATTGAGCGGTTTTCCAAACTGATTTTTCGGCCCGTTCCGGCTGTTTGGCTCCCAGGTTCTGTCCCACCAGTGTGGCTGCAGCATTACTCATACCCCACGAGGGCAGGATGGTAAACATAATAATGCGGATAGCTATGGTGTAACCGGCCAGCACTTCACTTCCAAATTCAGACATGATGCGCATCAGGAAAAGCCAGCTGGAGGTTCCGATGAGGAACTGGCCTATACCCCCCAGGGAAATCCGGATCAGCCTCAGAGACATTTCAGCTTTAAAACGTAAGTCGGCCAGGCTTACCTTAATACGCCCTTTGCCATTGCTAAGCATATAACACTGGTAGAGCACGGCTACGCCCCGGCCAATGGTGGTGGCTATTGCGGCACCTTCTACACCAAAAGCGGGAACGGGGCCCAGGCCAAAAATAAAGAGGGGGTCCAGAAGAATGTTTAATCCATTAGCCAGCCAGAGTGAACGCATAGCGATAGAAGCATTACCTGCTCCTCTGAAAATAGCATTGATCAGGAAAATCATCATAATGGTAATGTTGCAACCAATCAGTATGCGGGTATAGCCGTAGCCTTCTTCAATAAGTTCCGGTTCCGCACCCATCAGGCCCAGTATCTCCTTAGGAAACAAGAGGCCGGCTATACCGGTAATTGCGGAGATGGCCATACCCAGTATAATGGCCTGAGCTGCGGTTAAGGAAGCTTTTTGATAATCCTTTTCACCTACTCTCCTGGATACCATGGCTGTAGCCGCCATGCTGAGACCAATGGCCAGGGCATAAATGAGAGTTATTACAGATTCGGTTAAACCAATGGTAGCAATGGCATTGATACTTACCTGCGAAACGAAGAATATGTCCACCACCGCAAATAAGGATTCCATAACCATCTCCAGTATCATGGGGATGGAAAGCATAAAAATAGCTTTGCGAATACTGCCGGTGGTAAAATCCTGTTCACTGCCGTTTACGGCCAGGCGCAGGTTGGAAAAGAATTTACGGAGAAGGTTTAATCTATGTGAGGGCATGAGAATGCAGAATTATGTGGTAAAAAAAGAGAAAAAACGACAAGGAAACGGTTCTATCAGGCCGTTTTCGGAATATCTGGCGTAGTGGTGACCAGCTTTTTAATTGTCGTAATCATAATTCTTAGAGCTTCATAGCGGTGCAAAGTTGAACAGAAAATTCGTAATGAATTGGATGTGGGCTGATTTTTTTTGAACGCCAGTTAGCCTGAATACGGATTCCTTATTCCTATGTGATTTTAGGATGAGCTGCCGGAGATCAGCGGAATTGGTTAATTTGCATATGTCTTTCAGCATTTGACCTTTTGCATGAAGAAAAAACGTAAATCAGAACTCTCCAAATTATCGTTGGATATTATTCTATCGGGCTTCGTTATTGTAATGGGTGTTTTACTGGTGTTTTGGGTTTGGGTAATGTACAGTAGGAATCAAAGAGAGAATCTAAAGCACAATACCATTTTAACGGGTCAGCTTACGGCTCAGCAACTTCACACCGTTATTTCATCAGATATTCAACGTCTTGAAAATTTAAAAGTGAGGATTGAGATCACCAGTGGCGACTATTTTCAATATTGGTCTCACGATGCACGTATCCTTTTGCAGCAAAACTCTTCCTTTCGTTTTATAGAATGGATAGACAGTACGATGGTCATCCGCAGGGTAGAGCCTCCGGCAGGAAATGAAGAAGTGGTAAACCTGGATATTGCTCTGATAGAATACAGAAGGAATGGTTGGCTGAGGCATGTGGCGGATAGTACCGCTAATATTACGAATTGGGTAAACCTTACCCAGGGCGGCCAGGCTTTTTTAGTAGATATACCGGTTTATTACGGTAACCGTTTCCAGGGAACGATAACCGGTGGAATGGATTTTACCAACGCTTTTACATCTATATTAAAGGATACAGAAGACTATGCCGTGCAGCTAACAGACCCGGCTGGTACAGTTTTCTTTGAATACAATGTGCCGGAAAATTATCAGGTTTCCCCGGATTTATTGTATTCAGAAGAGTTGGCTATTGATGCATCCGGGGAAACCATATGGACGCTACAGTTTTTTCCAAGGCCCCAGTTCATCCAATCATATGGCCGTAGCCTGGGCTTATCCGGCCTTGTGGTAGGGCTGTCCATTTCCGTTTTATTGGGTGTCATTTCCTATTATGCTCAAAGAGCGTCCGCAGAAGCCAGGCGGGTGCATGTGGTCAATAAAAAGTTAAAAAGGCTTAATGTAGCACTTTCTGAAGAGCGTAAAAAGGCGGATCAGGCCTCACAAACCAAAACCGAATTCCTGGCCAATATGAGCCATGAGATCCGCACACCCCTCAACGCTATTCTTGGGTTTATTGAGGTGCTGAAAAATATGGAACTTGAGGAAGAAAAGCAGAAGTACCTGAATATGATGGACTTTTCTTCTAAGAACCTTCTTTCACTGGTGGATGATATTTTGGAGATTGATAAAATAGAGTCCGGTAAACTCACTCTGCGGGAAGAAGCTTTCTCTCCACAGCTCGAGTTGCAAAATCTGGTGCAGGTATTCAGGATGGGTTTTGAGGAAAAAGGCCTTAGCCTGGATTTTAGCTGTACGTGTACGGGTCAGAAAAAGGCTATAGGTGATACCGGCAAGTTCAACCAGATCATTACCAACCTGCTTCGTAATTCTTTCAAATTCACCCATGAAGGAGGGGTAACCGTAAGGTGTGATGAAAAGGTGGAAGCTGATAGATTAATAGTGGAGATCCGGATTAAAGATACCGGAATAGGCATACCTGAGAATAAGCTTACTACCATTTTTGACCGCTTTGCACAGGTAGACAGCAGCCTGCGCAGGAAACATGAGGGAAGTGGTTTAGGCCTGGCGATAACTTACCAGTTGGTGCAAAAAATGGGAGGAACCATTTCAGTAAGCAGCGAGTCGGGAAAAGGAAGTGAGTTTGTAGTGAATTTAGTGCTTAAGCGGGCAGAAGAAAAAGCGGTAGGAAGCAGCATGAATGCCAATAAGGATGTTTCCTTTAAAGGAAAAAAGATACTGATAGTTGAGGATAATGCCCTGAACGTAATGGTACTGCAAAAGGTATTGGAGCAACTGAACATTGAAACCGATGTAGCCGAAAATGGAATAGTGGCTTTGGATAAGGTGGCGGAAAACCACTATGACCTGGTTTTTATGGATGTCCACATGCCCGAACTCGATGGCTTTGAGGCCACGCGGATCATCCGCAAGAAAAATAAGGAATTGGTCATTATCGGCTTGTCTGCCAACGTAACCAAAGAAGCATTGGAAGAAGCACAGCAAGTGGGTATGCAGGATTATATGACCAAGCCCTTCTCACGCCAGAAGCTGATTCAGTTCCTAACGCAGTATGCCAGTTAAGATGTTTACAGAAACCAGTAGTTTACACCCTCTTGCAGGCCCAGGCTCCGCAGGTAGAGCTGAAGTTTTTCCCGCTCTTTTTCAGAGGGGTATACGGCAATAAGCAGCTGTGGGTCCTTATAGTTCCGGAGGGCGGTATAATGAAGTATCTGGGGATGCCTGCTTAAGCCCATAACCATCACCGGTATTTTAAAACCTTCCAGGATGTTTTGAGCCATTTTTGCTTTTCTACCGGTTCCCCATATTTGAACACCTTTGCCCCGGTAAGACAACTCCGCAAAACGCTTTACTTTTAATTGAAAGAAGGCTTGCTGTGAGTAATGGGGCGAGTTTCGGGAAGTGCGTTGCGGATGTTCACGCCAGTATAAGGTTACCTCCGGAACCGCCCGAATGGAAAACCCGTTTTGGAACCATCGGAATACCAGGTCATAATCTTCAGGGTATTCCAAACCGGAAAACCCACCGGCTTTTTCAAGATCCGTTTTGCGCATCATCCAGTTTGGGGAGGCTATCACACATTCCCGGTACAAATTCTCCCAAAAGCTTTGTGCAAGGGCTACGGTATTCAGCCAGTTCTGATAGGAGCGATACCCCGGGCTTAGATCCTGTTCCGGAAAATACGCCAGCAGCCCGCTAACTACAGTTCCCCGGGGAGAGTGCTGTAAAACTTGCACCAGTTTTTGAAGCCGCCCGTCTGGCATCAGGTCATCCGCATCCATGCGAGTGATAAATTGCCCCTTACTTTCGGCCAGGGCTTTTTGAAGAGCAGGCACAATACCCTGGCCGGGGTTTGAGAATAGTTGAATACGCGGATCTTTTTCAGCCCACTTTTGCAATAGGTGGCGGCTGTGATCCGTAGAATGATCATCCACCCATATCCATTCCCAATTTGTAAATTCTTGTTGTACAGCAGACCTGATGCACTCCTCAAGCCACTTTTCCGAATTTTTTACGGGTGTGATGATGGAAAGCAACGAAGGCTGGTTTTTACTCAAGTTAAAGAGTTTAAATATGGAGCCTCTAATTTAATTTTTCTTCCAGCTCCTGAATATCATTCCTGTATATCTGTTCCTGAACTTCTACATACGGGCGGTTATGAAAATAGCCCATATTGAAATACTGCCGGGCTTTAGCCACATGTATCCGTGCGGAATCCAACTGCTCTAATTGCAGGTGTGATACCGCCTTGTGAAAGTGAAGGTCTGCTGACTGTTCAAAAATAAAAAGCCCCAGGTGAGCTTCCTTAAGCGCTTTAGCCGGTTGCTTCAGGTGGTTATAAAGTACCGCACGGTAGATAAAGACCTTTTCATCCACCCATTCCAAACCAAATCTTTGGGTGTCTTCATCAATGTATTCCTGAAAATGGAATAAAGCTGAATCGTATTGCTCCATTCCTAAAAAACACAGTCCTTTTAAATAACGAACGCTCATGGCCTGAGGAAAATCCGTGAAACCGGGCGTAAGTGTATCCGTAGCACGAAAGTCGGCCAGCGCTCTTTTATAATCCCGGTAAAAGAAAAGGTAATTATAACCACGTGCCCCGGTCCATGAAGGGTCTAGTTCTATGGTTTTATCCATCGGTGGAAACCAAAGGTGGGGGTATCCTCTTTTGAGGTAGGGAATGGAGAGCTCGCGATGGGCTTCAGCATGATCAGGATCACTCGCAATGGCTTTTTGAAGATAGGTCATATTCTTCACATTACCCTGGTATTGATGTTGTGCGCTATCTAAAAAAGCGAGAGATTTTTCCGGATCAGGTGATGGGTGTGAACAGGCCCAAAACAGCAGGGGAAGGCTAAGGAAGAATTTCGGTAATCTTTCCATTTTCTATACGATATGTGATGTACATGAAACTATCCCGGTAATCACCATCCA
Organism: Owenweeksia sp.; assembly: GCA_965212245.1. GTDB lineage: Bacteria > Bacteroidota > Bacteroidia > Flavobacteriales > Schleiferiaceae > CAKZNE01. The sequence continues at coordinate 1,587,390 of OZ243107.1, forward strand.
TATAGTTGGCGCGCCAGTCTTCAAGCTCCCGGGTTAACTTTAAAAGCTGTTCCCGGGTTTTTGGATTAAAAGGAGAGGGCACATAATCCAGGTTATTCTCAAAGATTTCAAAACGGCCGGTTTTGCCCTCACAATTAATGATGAAACGCACGGTGAACATCCCCGATTCACGCCCGAGATCCAGCTCCGGGTAATACGTGCGGATGTGTTTTTTATGGCTTTGGGGCCACCTGTGTAACCGGCAGGCTTATCTCCTGGCTGGTTGTGATTATAGTATTGCAGGATATCTTTTTCCAAGCCGCAGATCTTAAAATCAGGAGAAGGATGTAGGGCTTTTTGGGGATCAATATATCCAACATCATGAGTGGGATACGGTTTCCTTTCAGGTTGGCAACCCAGGAGGAATACCGTTAAAATGAGCGGATAAACTTTTTGCATGGTGCAGATTGTAAAATCTGACTTTACAAAAACAAAGCCATGCTTTGCGAAAGGATCTTAGTCCTTAACCCGGTTAAAGCGCAAAGCTTTCAGCATCCAGGTGGGCAGGGTTTTTTCCGCTTTGCGGTTCCGGATATCCAGAAACCAGTTCCACTTTTCTACAATGGGTAATTTATGGGTTTCCACAAATTCAATCCATGTGCCATCGGGATCTTCAATATACGCAAAACGGCCAGCGGCCTTGCCCATATCAAAAGAGTGGGCACTGTCAATGGTAAATGGAAAACCAGCTTTTTCACAGGCCTTTTGCAATACGTCCATATTGCGAACATCAAAACACAGGTGGATATACCCCAGATCGCCCCAGTACCGGTCTTTAAAAAGCCTTTGTCCCTTACCGTCATGTCTTTGTATAAGTTCTATCTGCGAGGCGCCCAATAATTTACTGAAAGCGCCCTGGCGGGGCTTTGAATGTTTTAGCAACACTCTTCTTAAAGTTGTATCACCTCCTTCCAGTGGTTTCAGGTCCTCAAACCGGGCCGTTTTATCATATACCACCTGATCATAATTCAGTATATCGCGGTATAATTTCAGGCTGGCCTCCATATTGCTAACACCCAGTACCGCACCATAGGCTCCTCCGGTAAGGCTTGCCGTGCGTCCAAACCAATCCTTTGCCTCACACACCTCAAAAAGGTTCCCATCCGGGTCTTTAAGATAAAAGTGTGGCCTGCCTGCCGGATCCCGGCTAAGCTCTCCGGTTATATTTAAACCCCGGTGTAAAAACTCCCGGTAGGTGTTTTCTACATGCCGCGTTTTCATTTTTGCAATGAAAATTCCATAATCGCCCAGCTTGGGAGTAAAAGCAGGGCGTTGCGCTTTTCTGCTGGTAAACTGCCATATTTCAAAACCTCCGCCCCCCTGCATATTAAGGGCTAAAGCCGCATTGCGACTGTGGACTTCTCCACCGGTATAGCGGGTCATTAAAGGGGCTTCCGCAGCTTCTTCAAAAATTTGGATGTCCATACCAAATTGCTCACGGTACCATTTCCAAAGGGTATGTACATCGCGGTTTCCAATGCCTATTTGTTGAATGCCGCTGATTATCTTATTCATTGCGGTCTGCGATTTTTTAAAAGGTGGTAAAACAAGGAAGGGAAAAGTGCTTTTACTTGTACACTTATTTTCTCCATTCCCCGGCCTATAATGGCTTCTTTTTTATTTTTTTGAATGGCCCGTATCATTTGCTGCACGCATTGTTCAACCGGCATACCCTCTTGCTGTAAAGCACTCATTTTGCCATACGCTTCACCCTTTCCGTCTACCGCATTCAAAGAGATGTTCGTACGAATACCACCCGGGCAAAGCATTGTAACCTGTATGTGGTGATCTTCTTCTTCCAGGCGTAATACTTCAAAAAAACCATGAAGAGCATGCTTGGAGGCGGAATAGGAAGAACGTTCATAAAAGCCAAACTTACCGGCCAGACTGCTAACTACTGCAATGTGACTTTCATTTTGTTTGCGCAGCTGTGGTAAAAGTGCTTTGGTGAGAGCCACTGTACCGAAATAGTTTACTTCCATCAGCTGACGGTCTACTTTTTCAGTGGTATCCTTAAGATCAGAACGCTGGCTCAGACCGGCATTGTTGAATAAAAGATCAACCCGTCCAAAACGATCCAGCACTTGCTGCACCTTTTGTGGAAAGGTTTCAGAGTGCATCATATCCAGAGGAAGTACCATGGTGTTTTCCGGGAAAGCCAATTCCCGTTGAACGGTTTTAAGCTCTGCTTCTCTGCGTGAGGAAAGAATAACCAGCCCACCGGAGGCACTGCATTGCCTGGCCATCTCGCGGCCTATGCCCGAGCTGGCGCCTGTAATCCAGATAATTTTGCCTTTGAGGTTTTTCATTTTATATGAAGCGAAAGTAACGAAGTGGTTTAGCTTTCGGAAACGGTGATGGCCTTATTCAGGTACGCTCGATTCTGAATTTCGCTGATCATAAAGCGGGCTACATTTTGGCGTGAGATGGTAAGGCTCGGCCTGGGCTTCCCATTAATGCTGATTTTTAGCGGCTTAAGTTTTTTTGAATCGGTAAGGCCCGAAGGACGGACAGCAGTCCATTCCAAACCGGAAGAACGCAAGACATGTTCCTGACGCCCGTGGTCCTGATAAGCGGCACCAATGTTACTCCATTTCACCAAAGCTTTAAACCAAAAGGGTAGTTCTTTAAACGATTCGTTTACACCCCAGGCGGATACAATAATGGCTCGTTTAAGTTGCTTTTCGCTGCCTATCCGCAGCACGCGTTGCATGGTTTGAGACATAAACTCTTGGGGAGTGGTAAGCGGAGCCCAGGGATTTACGGATTTACGTGAAATATTTAAGGCGCTTACAACCGTTTCACAACCTTCCAATGCAGAAGCCAACAGGCGCGGGTCAGAAGGATTACCTTCAAAAACGGTAAGAGCCGCGCTCTCTACCGGGAGTTTTTGGGGATGGCGGGCAATGGTACGCACACTATATCCATTTTGGAGAGCCTCACGGATAAGCAGCTTCCCGGTACCTCCGGTACCCCCTAAAATCAAGAGGCTCAAACCTTCTTCTTTTTACGGGATGACCGGGCACGGGGATTAAAATCCAGGGCCAGCTGCATCCATTGATCTATATCCTGTTCTCCGGCCAGAGCAAACGGCTCTACCAAAACAAAACCTTTTAAAATCCGTCCGGTAAAATCCATGTGCCTGCAACCGTCCTGTTGCAGGGCCGTCTCATAAACCTCAGGAGCAATACGTGCCATCAGTTCATTTTTCATAACTCCCACACACATTTTATCATTCACCATAAAGCACAAGCCACCCATCATCTTCTTAACCTCAAAAGGAATTTTTTTATGAGTAAACCAATCGCTGATGCGATCTCCTAAAACCGGGTCATACGCCATATGGAAAAAACAAGTTAGGGGTAAATTTCAGAAAAAACCCACAATATCTCATTATGTCAATGATCAGCTTTTACACCTGCTTCAATGGCTGTCTGAAGATGATTCTCCTCCGGGGGAATAGGACATGAGTATCGTTCATTGTAAGCGCAAAGAGGATTGTAGGCTTTGTTAAAGTCAATCACAATAGTGTTACCAGACGGAATCCGAAGATCGAGAAAACGTCCTCCCCCGTAGGAGCCATGGCCATTGGTGAAGTCTTTGAAAGGCAGAAAGAGGTAGTCTTTATATTCTTTCATTTTCCGTAAACGATGGTTCTGATATATATTCAATACCAAGGACTTGCCTTTTAATTTAAAATGAGCTTCACCGTATTTTTCATACACCGGTTTTCGGCTGGTGGAAGTAGCCATTTCAAAAGGTTTTTCTCCCGGGGTGCGAATAAACCGGGCCACAATCCGGTATTGGGTATCCACCGGATAAAAATCAAGACTGTCAAACACGGCCAGGTCTTCTTCCGTTAAGGGTGATTTTTCGGGCGTGGCAAATTCCTGATTCAGATGATCCCGGTGTTGTTGCATTTCTTCCCAATAGGAAAGGGTGTCCTGGGCTTGCAAAAGAAAAGGGCTGAACAGAAAAATAAGATACTTCATACACGATAGGTTTGAAGCTAAAGATAACAAGTATAAAAAATAAGGCCGGCCCATCGGGCCGGCCTTATCCATTCAGTTTTTTCGCTGATTAATGGGTCATATAGATCGTGTACAGAAAGCGGTATTTACCTACATCAGGATCAGTTCCTTTTTCTTCAGCCTGAAGTGTGAGTTCAGTTTCGGTAAGTGCAAGAATAGTAAATGCAGCATCTTCAATAAGGATAAAATCATTACTTAAATTCCAGAAACTTACTTCGGGATCTTCACCCTCTTCAGCAAAGGATACTGTATTATCCGTATTGAATTTCACTTTCAGGCTTTGGTCAAAGTCAACCTCCTGATCGTTAAGGGTGTCGTTTAGGTAAAGCGTTTCCTCAGTTTTAATCACCTTCCATTCGGCCTGAGTAAGCAGTTCGGTTTGAGTTTTTGGTGTTTCTTCCTGTTTTTTATCTTTTTTACAAGAGGTAGTAAACGCAAGGGCTACAATAGCCGCTAAGGTTAAGATGTTGTTTTTCATGGTATGAAATAATCAAGGGTTAATTAAAATTAGTTTTAAAGGCTTTGAAAAAACCGGTGTAATCAGTGTCTGAAAAACAGTTGTTCCCGTGTTTTTACAGTACCCAGATCCGGGTCTTCTTCAGTTTCTGTTTTAGATACTATAAGTTCCGCAGATGAGAGGGTTTCAATGTTGTATACATCCGGTCCTATCACCAGTTGGTTGTTAAATAAACCCCAGGAGAGGCTTTCGGAGCCTTCTCCCGGGGTAGATATTAAAACGGTTTTATTGCTTTTAAAATTGGCACTGCTATTCAGGCTTTCTGATTCATCAAAAACCAGAGAATCATTAATCCACACGGTTTGATGAACTTTGTATATATCCCAGCTATTCGTCACTAATAATTCGGTTTTAGTCTGCGCTTCCTCCGCTTCTTTCTGCTTGGCGCATGAGGTACAGGTGCCCAAAAAGAAAATGGTAACTAATGCTGAAAAAGAAAAAACAAGCTTCATCATATGGTGGTTTAAAATATTACGATTCTGACTTTAAAAAGGTTGGTTGCAGTTATTTAATCCGCTGCTTTCATGCCTTCTTCTATCATGCCGTAAAACTGATCCAGTTTGGGTAGTACAATAATACGGGTTCTGCGGTTGGCTGCGCGACCGTTGGCAGTGGTGTTGTCAGCTACCGGAATGTAATAGCTCTTTCCGGCTGCGGTAAGGCGTTGCGGGGCTACTTTAAAATCATTTTCCAGTATTCTTACAATGGTGGTCGCCCGTTTTACACTGAGGTCCCAGTTGTCCTGTAAATAGCCTTTCTGAAAAGACTTGTTATCTGTATGTCCCTCCACCATAATATCCAGTTCAGGTCTGTTTTGTACTACCCTGGCTACTTTTCCCAATACTTCACGGGCACGGTCAGATACCTCATAGCTGCCGCTTTTAAAAAGCAGCTTATCCGAAATGGATACAAATACAACACCTTTTTCCACCTGTATCTGAATGTCTTCATCATTCATACTGATAAATGCACCCTTGAGGCTGGTAACCAAAGCAAGGGTTACGGAATCTTTCCTAGAAAGAGCATCCATCATCCGGTTGATCTGCAAATCCTTTTCTTTGATGGTTTCCAAAGATTTTTCCAGGTTTTGTGCCTCACGTTTGGAGAGTACCGACAGGTTACCCACATTATTCAACAATTTATAATTGGTGTTGCGTAAATAGTCCATCTGCTGGTTGGCGGCTTTGGCTTCGGCCAGGCATTCCGCCAGTTCGAGTTTCGCTGTACTCAGTTTATCCTCACATTGCTGGAATTGTCCCTGTAAGGTGGTATATTTCTTCTTGGATACGCAAGAACTCAACGCCAATAAAATACCCGCAGTTAAGAAAAGCACTCTTTTCATAGTTTGTTAATGTGTTTAATGGTTATACAGGTTCGGCCGTAATCAAATTAAAGGCCAAACAGAGTGGATTTTGAACAGTGTTTTAAATTTAAAAAACTGATTTTCAAAACTATAGTAGCGAGTGTAGTGACGCCATTGTTTTTCTCCACTCTTTTTTGGACCAACTTTCATGAGAAAGCAGTTTTGGGTTAAAAAACATGGTTCGGAGGTTGTTTTTTAGAATGGTCAGGCTTAAATGATTTTCCTGTCGTCTGAACCTTTTTAGTCTCCTAAGGTGTTAATTCCTGTATCAACTAAATTTATGACCAACCTACTTCTGCAATAATGGCCTACCCCTGGAATAAATCTGCTGCACGCGGATTTCTTATTATTATACTACCTGTTTTGGTTTTAGCGGGCTGGTTGGGCACCAGGGTATACGAGAATGCCAACAAGCGCGCCCGTGTGATGAATCACTTCAGCGTGGTAAATGATGTATATCATGGCCTGCTTTCCGTAAACGCCTGGGAAGAACAACTACAGGAAATGGTACAGAACCAGATACGCGATTTTTCACTCACAGAGGAGCAGGATAGTTTGATGCGCGTAGAGATCTCGCAATTGCTGTATGACATGCTGGATGAGCTGGAAAAGATGATTCAGCAGGATGATGACAGCTTTAAAAAGAAGCTTCGTAAAGTAGCGGTTAATGTTTTTGTAGATAAGGATGAGTTGCGGGAAAAAGTGCCTGGGTTTACAGATCGTATCATGGAAAACCTTACCAGCGAGGCCAGTAAAGAGCGGTTAAAAGGTATTGCCAGCGAACAGCTGGATGAGTTTGCAGGGAAAATATATGATAACCGTGACTCTTTAAACATCAAACCACTATTTGAAGTGTACGGAGTTTCCAACCGGGCAGATTTCAATCAAGTCAGTAAGGCAAGGGCAGCAGACCTGGGGAGAACCACGTATAATTATACTTTTATGCTTTTAGGCATTGCAGCTCTTTTTCTTTTGGCCTGGTTTCCCGTCATGAAACGCCCGGTACTGCAAAAGCCTCTTTTTCTTTCTTCGATAGTTTTGGCGTTCATAGTTCTGTTGGTGGGTTTAGCATCTCCAATGATTGAGATTGACGCCCGTATATCTGAGTTAGACCTCGTATTACTGGAGCAACATATCCGTTTTACAGACCAGATACTTTTTTACCGTAGTAAGAGCATACTGGATGTGGTGCAAATACTTCTGAATACCGGAAAATTCGACTCTATGTTGGTGGGTTCCTTGATCCTGGCGTTTAGTGTAATTCTTCCATTTTCAAAGTTGACCTGCAACGCACTTTTTCTTTTGGCAGAGCGCGTGCGAAACAATAAATTGATTTATTGGCTGGCCTATAAATCAGGGAAATGGTCAATGGCCGATGTGATGGTGGTAGCCATATTTATGAGCTATGTAGGCTTTAGCGGAATACTGGACGATCAGCTCAGTTCACTGGACCGTGATATGGAAACCGTAACTTCCATTGCCACCAACCTCACCTCACTTCGGCCGGGCTTTTACCTGTTCCTGTCTTTTGTAATGTTCAGTCTGATCCTTTCCACTGTATTGAAGGAAATACTGAAAAAGGAGAAAAAAGAGGTGGCTTAAAAAGCATAGTTTAAACCAATTCCCCCGTGGCTGAAAACGTCTCCTAAGCTGGTATTACCCTTAAGTCCGTCCCATTCATCCACAGGATCGTAACGGAAACCTGCATATCCTTCAAGACCCCAGTGCTTATCCAGTACTATTAAAATGCCACCGGTAAACTGAAGAGTAGCGCCCTGGTATTCGCCTTCAGATATTCCAAAGTCACTGGAGTTGGCATAAGGTTCTGCAAAATATACCGAGTGGCTCAGGACTCCTGCACTTGCCTGTATAAAGGGCAGCAATTCCATAAAATAAGGATTGTACTCGCGGATGGTATTGAAGATGTAAAAACGGCAACCTACACCTACGTAAGTTTGAGAAATTTTTGGCTTGTATAAGTCAGTGGCTATAAACCCTCTTTGAGTCATGCTGGCTGTACTATACTCCAGGGTATAATTCCAACGGTCATTTTTTTTGAAGGGGTGTATGTAGCGAGCGGTAATACTGTACCCGTACGAATCCCAATCAATAATATTTAAATCTGCATCACCCAACATGGTTGAAAGCCCGCCTCCTACCATAATACTATTGTGCTGAGCTGTAGTTGAAAACGATACTCCTAAAAAAAGCAGCCCTGTACAAAGCAGAGCTTTAATATTTATTTCCCTCATAATGCTTAAGATGGTTTGAGCAACTATCTCGTGGCTCAGCAAAAATACATTTAAAGCGTATCAATTCTTTCTTTTTCAACTAAATGTCCTTCAGATTAAAAAAAGAATTGGTGCTTTTTCTACAATATTGAACTATACCCATACTAAAATCAATTGCTTTAACAGACTTGTGTCCGCAGTAAAAAGTGTTTGAGAGAGATGGTAACAAGGGGTCTGAAAACAGAGTAGCCCCGGAATGAACCGGGGCTTACCCAACCTTAACCTAATTAACCTATTGGCGAATGCCAATGACACAAATGTACAATATTATCTCGAATGACCAGTGTTTATAAGCCTTATTGATAAATATTTTTGCAGTAAGAAAATTTACACCTCCTGAAAATCATTAAAAATCAGCAATATAGCCTTTAAGGGGAGCAAAAGTTTACGGTTAAAGTTTTGAAAGGCAATGGATTGAAGCAACTATTTTGTCAGCCACCACGTCACTACAAGGTAAAGGCGGTCAGTAGTGGCAGGAGGCAAAAAGCCATACTTAAAGGTCGGAAAATCATTAATAAGCCCTGATTTTCTGAAGATCGTTTCTTGTTAACTTGGCGGCATGCATATAACCCTTATTTTATGGAGACAGATCCCTATTCCTTTTGGTTTTGTACGGGCATAATCTTAATAGCTATCAGTATTTTATCCAGGTTAAGGGTGATTCCGGCTTTTATGGATGTTGCATTATTAATGTTGGGTACTTTCTGTATAGGAGTATGGAGCATCTCGGTTGACCCTTTTTTGCATGGATGGGACGAGCGTTTTCATGCCTTGGTGGCCCAGAATATGCTGGAGAACCCTTTTCGGCCAACACTGTTTAAAGAAAACATAATTTCAAGGGCCAATTATTCCGAATGGTGGACGGCCCATATCTGGATGCATAAAGGCCCCTTATTTTCATGGCAAATGGGTTTGTGTATATGGTTGCTGGGCAAAAGTGTACTAACAATGCGGTTGGCCAGTGTCTTCATGGTTATGCTTATTGTATATTCAGGCTACAGGAGTGCCAGGATTTTTTTTCCGAAGATTGCTTTTACCGTTGGTTTGATACTATCTCTACAGCCTTTCTTATACCTTTTTGCCTCTGGCAGAATAGGAATGGATCACAACGATCTGGCTTTTACGGCTTACATAGGTGCCAGTTTCTGGGCCTGGTGTGAATATCTGAATTCCGGCAGACAAAAGTGGGTAATATGGATAGCTGTTGCCACGGCCTGCGCCATATTGACCAAATGGTTTGCGGGGAGTCTCATTTATTGTATGTGGGGTTTGTATATCCTCCTTTTTGAAATTCGGTCCGTCAAACAGTGGCGTGCACTCGTTATTTCGGTAGCTGTTTGTGCATTGATAACCGGATCATGGTTTACGTATTGCTATTTAAACTTCAGAGATGTGTTGGTTAAGGAGTGGGAACTAAACGGATCTTCACACTTGTTTAAATTACTGGACGGTCATGTGTCAGAGTGGTATTTTCATTTCAAAACCTGGTTTGAGCATTTACTTCCCATCGTCTTCTTTTTTATTGCGGGTATCTTCTTTACTTTTAAAAGTAAGGACGTATTCTTTAAGAGAATAGCATTGGTAACCGTTATAGCCTTAGTCTTGTGCATGACGGTTTTTTCCATCGCCAAAACCAGGATGCCGGGCTATACCATGATTTTGATAGTTCCCGCTACCCTCATAGCATCGTGTGGATTGAATGGCCTGTTAACCCGTTCTCATAAAAAGTGGTTTTTACGTACCGGGATCTTGGTTATTGCTTTAGCCAGCGTGTTTTATCTTAAGCTGAGATTCAGTCACTTCAGGCCCAAAGGCGCCTATAGGGTGTACCAAATAGCATTGAACAATTTTTATAGTGACCTGGGAAATAAACTCCCTCAGAATAGTGTGATCTTCAATACTCCTCAAATGGAGTTTGTAGATGTTATGTTTTATTCTGACCGGGTAGCCTATGAAAAAATACCCACTCCTGAAGATATTGAAGAAATGGAGAGCAAGGGGTATGAACCGGTTATTATACTGGATAGTACCTTTACCCATGAAGAATATGAAGCACAAGAATACCTGAGTAAGTATAAGGTATACCAATGGCCATACTAGCCTGATTCAGGAACTTTTGACGGCCTTCCCAAAATTTCGGATAGATTCCGGGCTTCCAAAAACATATACCAGGTCATCCCTTTCCAGAGTGGCGTCCGGATCTACTACAGTGTACACCTGTTCCTTGCGATAAATAGCCATAACACTTACCCCAAAGCGGTTTCGCAATCGAGATTCACTGAGCGGTAAGCCCACTATCTTCTCATCCTGGGTTTCTATACGTAAGGCCACTACTTTAAAGTCATGCCAATCCGGAACATCCAGATTCGCATTTTTATTGAAGAAAGGGCGAAGCATTTTGTAATTAGCGCTCCGCACGGCTTCTACATAATCCTGAATGGCATTTTGAGGCACTAAATACTGGTGCAACACCCGGGTAAATATTTCAATGGAAGTTTCAAATTCTTCACTGATCACCTCACTGGCACCCAACTTTAAAAAGGCGTTGGTTTCATGTAAAAAACGGCTTCGTACAACGATGTGAACGGTATTGCAAATGCCCCGAATGGCGGCTACCACTTTTTTAGTGGCAGGAGGATCAGAGATGGCTATTACGGCTACACGAGCCTGGTATACATGCATATGTTCAAGCATATACGGGTTGGACGCGTCTCCAAAAAAGATGGGTTCACCATTGGCTTTTCCCTCTTCTACATTTTCGGTATTAATATCAATAATGGCATAAGGAATACCCGCTTTATGTGCTATATCAGCCATGTGCCTTCCATTTAAGCCGTAGCCCACAATCAGGAGATGATCCTGAAGATCTTTGGTCACTTCTTCCATACCGGTATTCACTTTATCGTGTTTCGCCTTTTTTAAGGTTCGTGAACTGAGTAAAAAAGAAGACAACTTATCCGAGGCCATAAACACAAAAGGAGTAAGGGCCATGGTGAGTATAGATACAGAAAGAAAGTACTGGTAGGGCTCTTCTTCCAACAGTTGATAACTCATACCTACGGCCGCCAGGATAAAGGCAAATTCACCTACCTGAAAGAGTGTAAAACCGCTTAACAGATTAGTTCGTGCGGGGTAACGCAGTAACGCACTGGAAAAAACCAGCACGGTGAACTTAAGCAGGAAAACACCCACCGTAATTAAAAGTATGAGGCCGGTATGTTCTATAAAAAACCGGATGTCCAGCAACATACCAATGGATACAAAGAAGAAGCTGCTGAATATTTCCCGGAAGGGTATAATGAGCCCGGTGGCCTGATGGCTGTATTCGGACTCAGAGATAATCAGACCCGCCAGAAAAGCGCCCAGCGAAAGAGATAAGCCAATACTGGAGGTGCCCCAGGCTACGGCAAAACAGATAACCACAATGGATATGATAAAAAGCTCACGGCTGCGGGTAGCTACAATGGCTTTTAAAAGCCTTGGTACCAGATAACGGGCAGAGAGAAGGGTCATTACAATTACACCAATTACCTTGGCAGTTAATATGCCTACTTCTACCAGAGGATTGCCACCTTCTCCGGCCAACATGGGCGTAAGCAACATCATAGGCACCACTATGATATCCTGGAAAATAAGAATGCCCAAAGCAATTTTGCCATGGGGACTGTTCATCATTCCACCCGTCTGCAAGAGCTTGAGTACAATGGCCGTACTGCTGAGGGCTACCAAAAAGCCAAAAAATAAAGATTGGTTTTGTGGGAAGCCGAGCGACCACATTACACCGAATACTGCTCCAATGGTGAGCAATACCTGGCTTGCCCCTCCAATAAATACCACTTTTTTAATACGCGCCAGATCGGACAGTGAAAATTCAAGGCCAATTATAAAGAGAAGCAGTATGATACCAATTTCGGAGAGTATCTCAATATCATGTGAAGCTTCAATAAGTCCCAAACCGGAAGGTCCGAAAGCAATACCAGTAACCAGAAAGCCCAGTATGGTGGGAAGTTTTAATTTTTGAAAAATAAAGATGACCGCCACGGAAAGGCCAAGCAAGATCACCATTTCCTGTAATAAAGGTATTTCCATTTAAACTTAAGTATGTATGGTTGGCTACTGATTTATGGCCTTAAGATAGGCCAGACAAGATTAATGTAACGGTTTGAAATCTGTTTTTTAACCCGGGCCGGGTAAGATAAGTTTAGAAAGGCTTTGCCGGTTTTACCGAATCAGGTCCAATGCTTTATCAGCTTCCTGTACCGGTAGCTGACACACTTTGTTCTGACAGACATAAATACGGGTTTCACCTTCAATGAATCGGTTTTGAAGCAGTACCAGTTCACTTTTACCCTTAGCACCTATCCATACCACATTGGGCAGGTAAGCATGCTGTAGTTTTTCGTATTTGGTACGGGCCTCTTTACCGCTAATGGCTACTTCGTAATAGGGATAGGTAAGGTATAACATTAACCTGCCCCAGTTGCTGTAGCTTTCCCCATAACGTAAAAGCTGGTCTTTAACCTGATTCAGCATTTTTTTAGCACAGCTGCGGTTTTCAGCATTACCCAGGTAATGGCTTAGGTAAAATAGATTGAGAGCCATTACGGAGTTGGAGGCCGGTATTACATTGTCAGTAGTTTCCATGCTTTGTGCAATCAGCGGGTCAGACTGAAGGTTACGGGTATAAAAAAGCCCGGTGGCAGAGTCACTGAAATTACGCCTGGCATATTCTGTCCACTCTGTGGCTTTTTGCAGGTAAGTTTCTTCAAAGCTTATTTCAAATAGTTTCAAAAAAGCTGCCGTGGCAAAGGCATAATCCTCAAGCAGTCCTTCAATAGATGGCCTGCCGCTTCGGTATGAATGGTACAGGCTGCCATCTTCCCGGGCCTGGTTTTTAAGCAACCATTCCGCATTGCGTATGGCCCTCTGCCGGTACTCCTTTGCTTTTTCCGGCTGATCATTGACCAGAGCTTTATAGGCGTCCAGGTAAGCCATTATCATTAAGCCATTCCAGCTGGTTAAGGCTTTGTCATCCAGGCCAGGTCTTTCCCTTTTGGAGCGTGCTTCAAATAGAAGATCTTTCCATTTAGCATATAAGGGCTTTTCTGTTTCGGGTTCATCCGCCCTGGCTTCGGGGTTTCGCAAAAGAATGTAATGATCGTTTTCCCACAAACCAGTTTCATTAATATTAAAATGGTTTGCAAACTCCTGCCATTCGCCTTCAGGTATCAGGTGCTGAAGCTCTGCTTTGGTCCAGATGTAGAATTTACCTTCTTCGCCTTCACTGTCCGCATCCAGGGCTGAAAAGAATTCACCGTTTTCTCCGGTCATCTCGCGTTCAACCCAATCTAAGGTTTCATTAACAACACGGGCATACATCGGGTCTTTGAATTTGGTGTAGGCCTGGCTGTAAAGACTTACCAGTTGTGCATTATCATACAGCATCTTTTCAAAGTGTGGTACTTTCCAATCTGCATCCGTAGAGTATCGTGCAAAACCACCACCAACCTGATCATAAATACCTCCATAGGCCATCCGCTTTAAGGTTAGTCGTACTTGTTGCAGGGCTTCATCATTTTTACTGAGATGCCCCATTTCCAATAAAAACTGGTAGTTATTGGGCAAAGGGAACTTAGGTGCACGATCGGGGCCTCCTTTAACCGTATCCAGGCTTTGTTGCCAGTTAAAAAATACAGCTTGAGTTTCTTCCTGACTAAATGCAGGTGGATTAGAGTTAGGAGCAACCAATTCACTTTGTACAATACCCTCGTGAAGTTTTTCAGCGTATTCCAAAACCTTAGCCGGATCATCCCGGTAGATCTCATAAATACTTTGCAGGGCTTTCATCCAGTTTTCCCGGGGGAAATAAGTGCCGCCCCATATGGGTCTTCCATCAGGGAGAGCAATTACATTTAGAGGCCAGCCTCCCTGCCGGGTCATCAGTTGTACTGCAGTCATATATACCTGATCTACATCTGGCCGTTCTTCCCGGTCTACTTTAACCGGGATGAAGTGTGCATTCATTAAAGCAGCAGCCGCAGAATCTTCAAAGGTTTCATGTTCCATCACATGGCACCAGTGGCAACTGGAATAGCCAATACTTATAATAAGCAATTTGTTTTCGGTCCGGGCTTTCTTAAAAGCCTCATCTCCCCATGGCATCCAGTGCACCGGGTTGTATGCGTGTTGCAAAAGATAAGGGCTGCTTTCCTGGGCCAGTGCATTAGTAGTTTGCATGGTTGTTTCTTTTGGAGATGAACATGATGAAAAAAAGTGTACACATAGGAACCACATAACCAATCCAAAAGGATGGAAATGGTAGCATAAATTTGAATTTAACATAGAGGTAATATGAGAAGTTGACCTTTGCGCAACCGGCTAAAGGTAACCACAAATGGAGAGCTATCAAATTGTAGTCATTACCCTTATTTTACTGGCCATTGCTGATTTGATAGTTGGCGTAAGCAATGATGCTGTAAACTTCCTGAATTCGGCTATCGGTTCAAGAGTGGCGGGCCGAAATACCATTCTCATCATTGCAGCAGCCGGAGTTCTGATGGGGGCCCTTTCTTCCAGTGGTATGATGGAAATTGCCCGTAAGGGAATCTTCAACCCTGGTATGTTCACCTTCTCGGAAGTGATGGTCATTTTTGTGGCGGTTATGGTGGCGGATATCCTGCTGCTGGATTTCTTCAACTCCATGGGTTTACCTACTTCCACTACGGTGAGTATTGTTTTTGATCTTTTGGGCGCTGCGGTTGCGGTAGCCATCTGGAAATCAGTGGAAGCACAGGAAGGCCTGGCCGGAGTGGTGGAAGCCATTAACTATGAAACCGCAGCGGCTATTATTTCCGGCATCTTTCTGTCTGTAGGAGTAGCTTTTACCATTGGGGGGGTGGTACAGTACCTCTGCCGTTTGCTTTTTACGTTCCGTTTTGAAAAATACCTCAGATCCTACGGAGTTGCTTTTGCGGCACTGTCACTTACTATTATTGTTTATTTTTTGTTGATTAAAGGAGTGAAAGGCAGTGCCTTGCTGAGTGATGAGGTGCAGAATTTTATTGCAGGGCATGTATATGCTGTTCTGGGTATTATATTCCTGATTTCATTGATACTGGTGTATCTTCTGGTTCGCTTTGGCAAAGCTCATCCTCTGAAGGTGGTGGTGTTTGCCGGAACCTTTTCTCTGGCTATGGCTTTTGCGGGAAATGATCTGGTAAACTTTATTGGTGTTCCATTGGCGGGCTATCAGTCTTTTACCATCTGGAGTGGCACCGGGGCCGACCCTGATCTTTTCCTGATGGATCAGCTGGGCGAGGCGGTGCGTACACCATTTGCATTTCTTTTTCTGGCTGGGCTGATCATGGTAATTACCCTCTGGTTTTCCGGGAAGGCCCGCAAGGTTACTGAAACCGAGGTAAACCTGGGTCGCCAGGGTGAGGGTGATGAACGTTTCAGACCCAACCTTCTTTCCCGGGTAATTGTGGGAGGTGCACTGGCGATAGGCAGATGGTTTGTAAGGTGGCTCCCGGAGGTTTTGATACGCAGAATGAACATTCGCTTTTATCAACGCATGGCTGAAATATCACATGATGACAGGCCGGCTTTTGACTTGGTGCGGGCTTCAGTAAACCTCATTATTGCCAGTTTATTAATTGCCCTGGCTACTTCATATAAGCTTCCATTATCAACAACCTATGTGTCATTTATGGTGGCCATGGGAACTTCGTTGGCGGATAAGGCCTGGGGCCGTGAAAGTGCGGTGTACCGGGTGGCGGGTGTCCTAAATGTAATAGGCGGGTGGCTGTTCACCGCTTTAATGGCATTTTTTACAGCCGGAGCCCTGGCCACTCTTATTTTTTATGGTGGGCCATGGGTGGCAATTCTGCTGGGCAGTGTGGCCCTGATCTTTTTTATAAGGAGTAATCTGCGTTTTAATAAAAAAGAAAAGGTAAGCTCACAGTTGAAGGCCCAAGAGTTAAAGCCGGAAAAGCAGGCGCATTTATTTGAAGTGCTTAAAGAGGATATAGTATCCATGTTAAGTTATGAGCGCGCTATTATACACCAATGTATGCGCTACCTCAATCATGAAAACTCCGGGCCGGTAAAAAAAGTGGTTAAAGACTGGAAAAGATTTGAGCAGGCAGCCGCCAAACTTAAGAAGATCGTATACAAAGTGGTTTTGAAGAAATCAGCTCATTCACATGAATACGGGGTGGCTCTGCTGTTTAATCAACACCATATTGAAGATCTCAGGATAAGCCTGGAAACTATGGTAGACCTGGTGGTAGAACACGAAAGGAACCATCAGCTGCTACCCGATAAAGAGCATATTCAGCCAGTGGTTACCCTTAAAAAGGAATACGATGTGTTTGCGGAACAGGTGATTGATAAACTGGATAAGGAACAGTTGTTAAATGTAGACGATCTGTTGCACGGTAAGCGGGAATTGCAAGAGCATTTACAACAAACCCTGAACAGTATGATGGTTATAGCCAGCCAGAAAAAAATCACCCACAAGCAGGCTATTATGCTTTCGGAATTTGTACTTCTGTTAAAGAATCTGGTGGCTATTAAAGCCCGTATAATTCAGAATTACCAGCGGGGTAAAGATGCCGAGGGGACTATTATGGACGCCTTGGTTTAAATTAAAGAAAGGCGTTTTTTAGCTAGGTAAAGCGCTATTGATCTAAATAGAGATTCAGGCGGTGCTCCCTGAGATAATTCAACTTCTGCTTAAGATCGGTGCCCTCCGGGTCCGGGTGAACCGAGAAATTACTCAAGCTATCCGCTTTTTCAATGCTTTCATATTTAAGATAAGCTTCTTTCCAACGGGACTTTTCACCGTGTATCCTTTTCATTTGGTTGATACTGGAACCTATAAATGTGGTAGCGATCAGCATCACAAAAAGCATCCACGAGTTCCAGCGAACTTCCTTTTTGGCTTTACTGATGGCGTGAAAGTATATGGCCAGTATAGCAGGCATCAGATAGGAAACATAGCGGGAATTTATGGCTGAGCCTACACCAAAAGATATTCGGCCAACGGCCGTAAAACAGATAAATAAAAATGAGAAGCTGATAAGGGTAACAATTACTTTGTTAATGGAAGTGGTTTTTGAGCCTACCTCAAAACAGGTTTTGCAGAGTGAGCGAACATGGAAAATGAGTATATAAACCAAAATACTTACAATTACCAAGCCTGGTAAAACACCTATAAGATTGGTGTGTGTTACGCCCAATACTCCGGCAAAAGCCAAAACCACATATTGAACATATTCCCAGGGGCGTGGGTGCGGAAAAACAAAATCCGGGGCAGCGGGAACAAATTCATAGTTGTGAAAAAACAGTAGCCAGGGGGCCAGTGATAAAACGATGCTTAAAGCGGAAGTCAAAGCTTTTAAGGAATCTTTGGCTCTGAGGAAAAAAAATAATTCACCAATAAATACAATAGGTAATATGAATCCGGTAAAGAGGCCAAAGGCGCTGAATATCATGTTAAAATTGAGGAAGATCAAGAGGGCATTACGCAAATAAAGATTTTTAAGGAAAAAGCACAGACTAATAAGAGCCAGCAACAGCACGGGCATGGCCCCGTGCGAAATGTTAGTTGTTCCTGTAAATAAACCCTGCTGACGCGGAATGAGCAGAATCAGAAAAATGAGCGCTTCAAAACCCGTAAAACCCGGTTTTATCTTGCGTTTTACCTGCCAGTAAATAAGAGCGGCCAGAAAAATAAGAGCACCAATGGCAAAAGCTATAACCCGTGTATTCCAGCCACTCCAATCGTCAAGCCATTTAGTGAGAATAAACCCAATACCCTGGCGGTGTGGGCCATGCTGATAGGTGAAAAAACCCCAAAGCGGATAGGATTGAAAATGAGCTTTATAAAAATCCCAGTTATCTGTTAAAAGCAGGTTAGTGCTGTATTTGTCGATGTAATAAAACCAGCGAAAGCTTATGGAGATGGCCATAATAGAGCCGAGCACTTTTAAAATAGTACCCCGGCTGAAACGGGAGCGGCTATTATTGAGGTTGCTGGTTAAAGGCATGCCAGGCGGTTGGTATGATGCGGCTTCACAAAGTGAAGCCGCATCATCTCCTTTTATTTTAATTCAGCAAAGTACTGATGAAACAAGGGAATGGTTTCAATACCCTTATAAAAATTGAACAGTCCAAAATGCTCATTGGGTGAATGGATGGCATCTGAATCCAGGCCAAAGCCCATTAGAATGGACTTTACACCAAGCTCGCGTTCAAAGAGGGCCACAATAGGTATACTACCCCCGCTGCGCACGGGTACTGGTTTTTTGCCAAAGGTTTTTTCCATAGCCTTGCTGGCGGCCATATACCCGGGGCTGTCTGTAGGCGAAACGTAGGGGTCTCCTCCGTGATGAGGTGTAACTTCCACCTTTACGGATTCAGGAGCAATGCTTTCAAAATGTTCTTTAAAAAGCTGAGTTATTTTCTCAGGTTCCTGGTGAGGCACCAGGCGCATGGAAATCTTGGCAAAAGCCTCAGAGGCAATTACGGTTTTAGCACCTTCACCGGTATAACCACCCCAAATACCGTTTACATCCAAAGTGGGACGTATGGAATTCCGTTCCATGGTAGCATATCCTTTTTCTCCCCACACATCCTTAATGTCCAGCGCTTTTTTATAGCGATCCAGGTTAAAGGGAGCTTTGGCCATTTCCTCACGTTCAGCTTCAGAAAGTTCATCCACTTCATTGTAAAAGCCGGGGATGGTAATGTGATTGTTCTCATCATGCAAAGAGGCGATCATGCGGGTGAGAATATTAATGGGGTTGGCCACTGCACCTCCGTACAAACCAGAATGCAGATCGCGGTTGGGGCCGGTAACTTTTACTTCTACATAGCTCAGTCCGCGCAAACCGGTGGTTATGGAAGGCGTATCATTTCCCAGTATACCGGTATCCGAAATCAGGATCACATCACTGGCCAGCTTATCTTTATTGCGCTCTACAAACCAACCCAGGTTAGCACTGCCAACTTCTTCCTCACCCTCAATCATAAACTTTACATTACAGGACAGGCTATTGGTTTTATTCATCACTTCAAATGCCTTTACGTGCATAAACATCTGGCCTTTATCATCACAGGCACCCCGGGCAAAAATGGCCCCTTTGGGGTGAATATCAGTTTCTTTGATTACCGGCTCAAAAGGTCCGCTATTCCATAGGTTCATAGGGTCTGGCGGCTGTACATCATAATGCCCATATACCAATACGGTAGGCAATTCATTACTGATTATCTTTTCTGCGTATACAATGGGATAACCGGGGGTAGGACAAATTTCCACTTTATCAGCTCCGGCTTCACGCAGGCTTTTAGCCACCGCTTCGGCAGTTTTCATTACGTCTTCCTTGTATTTAGAGTCTGCAGAAATACTGGGTATACGCAGCAGATCCTTCAGCTCTTCAAGAAAACGGTCTTTATGTTGTTCGATATATTTTTTCTGTTCTTTCATGCCTCGTTTTGAATAAGAACATCAAAGATAAAAGGATCATCCGGCTTTGGCGGATGTGGGCTTGGCATTCTTTTTTAAAAACTGTAAACCATCTGATATGCTATGAGTTGAGAGGGTATGGAAAAGCAAAATATTAAGCTCATGGTGGATGTAATTATCCAGAAGGGGCAAGAGATATTGCTGATTGAACGTGGGAACAACCCCTTTAAAGGCCTGTGGGCTTTGCCGGGGGGATACGTGGAGAATAATGAAGAAATTATAACAGCTGCATTACGTGAGCTCAGGGAAGAAACCGGAGCGATCGTAAATGAGGATGAGCTGGATTTTCTGGGGTATTTTGATGCACCCGACCGTGATCCGCGTGGACGTATGATCAGCCTGGCATTTGGAGTTGAAATTCATGAGGATATAACTTTACAGGCTGGAGATGATGCCCGGAATGTACAGTGGTTCAGTATTCACGATATGCCGGATCTGGCATTTGACCATCGCTCTATTCTGGCCAACTGGCTGGAGGAATAGGTGTGCCGGCTGTAGTTTGAAGTAACCAGTGTTACAAAGCTTAAGGGCTAAACATCGTATTTTCGCCCTATGGAATTCTATATCCGAATTATTAAAGATTCGTACACCGGTTACTGGAATTACCTCTGGCAGGAGATACTTAACCCCCACTGGGGGAATTACTTTTACTGGCTCATTGGCTTTTCTTTGGTGATCTGGTCGCTGGAACTGATTATTCCCTGGCGAAAAGGTCAGAAAGCCTTTCGCAGGGATTTCTGGCTGGACGGGTTCTATATGTTCTTCAATTTTTTTCTTTTCTCATTGGTGGTGTATAATGCATTATCCAATGTGGCGGTCAATGCCTTTAATGATCTTTTGGCTTATTTCGGTATACAGAATACGGTAGCCATTGAAATCAGCAGCTGGCCGGTATGGGCTCAGCTTTTAACTCTTTTCATAGTAGCGGATTTTATACAATGGAATGTGCATCGTATGCTGCACCGTATTCCGTTACTGTGGGAATTTCACAAGGTGCATCACTCGGTAAAAGAAATGGGGTTTGCGGCTCACTTGCGTTTCCACTGGATGGAAACCATTGTTTATAAAACCTTGCAATACATTCCTCTGGCCATGATCGGTTTTGGAATAGATGACTTTTTACTGGTCCATCTCTTTACCATTCTTATCGGGCATTTGAACCATGCCAATCTCAATTGGAATTATGGTCCGCTGAAATATGTCTTTAACAATCCGCGTATGCACATCTGGCACCATGCGCGTGAGCTGCCCGAAAAACATCGCTATGGAGTTAATTTTGGTTTAAGCCTGTCGGTTTGGGATTACGTGTTTGGAACGGCCCATATTCCACATGAAGGACCTCATATAGAATTGGGCTTTGAAGACGATGAAAATTTTCCAAAAGGCTTTCTCAGCCAGATAAGCTATCCTCTTTCCCGTAAAAAATAACTATTGATCCGCCTCCTGCATGCCGGGTAAAGGCTCAAAAAAGTCTTGGTTAAGTTGAGTGAAACGCACACGGCTAAGCTGGGCATTACCCAGTTTTTTGGTAAAACCCTGTCCGGAGCGCCAGGCCCAGAAATTCCATGCCGTAGCAATGGGAATGCCCTCTATTTCCTCATAGTTCAGGTATTCAATGGCGTGCGGATCTTTTTCAGCTTCTTCCCTGCTTTTTCCCGCGGTTACTATGTAAGCGGCACTATGGAGTAGTTTGGTATTAGGGTCGCGATAAACTATATACCAATCATCCGGTGAAGCACCGGTGCCGGGGTCAAAAGTGAGCTTTTGCACATCGTACATTTGGCCTTTTAATTCTTTATCTCCAAAGTCCTTCCACCGGGTACCCGGGTCCGTAAGTTTATACGGCATCAAGAAAAAATAAGACCAGGTATAGGCTGTAAAAGACACTCTTTCTGCATCAATTTCCTGAGAGAAATACAGTTTGTCCTCATCGTAAATAATAATACTTCCATCTTTATAATCAATGCGTCCTTTGCTGGAGTTGGTAAGTAAGGTAAGTGTGCCGTTCAGACGTTCGTTACCACCAAAGTTTAAAACTAGATCAAACTGTATAGCCTCTTTTTTAAGGAACTCTTCTTTTTGATGGGCTTCTTCCAGCGTTTTTGCAAAGCTGAGACCCGATTGGTTTTCCTGGCAGCCCGCTAAAAAAGCAATAGAAAAGAGTAGGGAAAGAAATTTTGTGCGCATGGGTAGTAAAAGTTAGAATGCAAATATAAAAGTCAAAAGGTTTGGTTAATGTCTGGTAGATGGCCAAATAGGCTGTGTCAATAATGAATGAAACTAAAAGTGTCGCCTGTACTACTCTTATTTCCGGCCGGTTTGATTTTCTTTACATCTTATAATTAGCATTATGAAATTGAAAATTATTGCCGGGTTCATGTTCTGCACTTTAGTAAGCGGAGCTCAAAACTCATTGTGGAATGAGCTTTTGCAAAAGCACGTAAATGAAAAGGGATGGGTAGATTATAAAGGTTTTCAAGGCGATGAACCGCGTTTGGATGAGTACCTGCAATGGCTGGATGATCAAAAGCCGGAGCAGCTCGGGGAAGATGCGGCCAAGGCCTTGTGGATCAATGCGTATAATGCCTATACGGTTAAGCTTATTCTGGATCATTATCCAATTAAAAGCATAAAAGATATTGGTAAGGGAGGTAAGGATGCGTGGAGTTTTCCCTTTGCCAAAGTGGGTGGTAAAACCTATACCCTTAACCAGATTGAGCATAATAAATTGCTGAGAAAATATCAGGATTACCGCATACATGCCGGAGTAAATTGTGCTTCTTATTCATGCCCGGCCTTGCTTAATGAGGCCTTTACCGCAGCACGGGTAGATGCTCAGTTGGAAAAGGCTTTTGCTGATTTTGTGAATGACCCTCTTCGAAACCGTATTGGAGAAAATCAACTGGAGTTATCGGCTATTTTTAAATGGTTTGCTGATGATTTTAAAGTTGCCGGAGGTGTAGAGAAAGTGATCAGGAAGTACAGCAGGATCAAAGTAGCGGCCAATCCGCAAATAAATTTCCGGGACTACAACTGGAAACTGAACACCAGACCCGATTAAAAATACTGACCAAGGCCCAAAACCCAGCCCTGCGAATTATTAGCTGCGGTAAGACCAACGCCATAATCTATACGCAGAGTGGCATTGTACACTTTTTTTAAAATAAAACGCATACCTCCCCCGGAGTATACATAGATATTAGCAGCCTTTGAAAAATCATCCAACCCGCCTCCCGGCTGACGCCAGCTGCCGTAATCTATAAAACCTACACCCTGCACCGCAGCCCAATCCTTTTCCCAAAGGGTATTGCGGTATTCCGAATTAAGGGTGATCACTGCGCTTCCACGGTCTACACGATCGCCAACCCCGCGAATATTAACATGATTATCTACCACAAAAGCGGAGAAGGGGCTGTCGTTATTAGTGGAAAACCCCAGGCGAAACCGCCCTGCAAAATTTCCTTTTTTACCTAACCGCCTGTAACAGGTCCATTCGTTCCAAAAAATATTGAAAGCCGGCTGAGGGTCATTTACGGTCATTACCGTTTGAAAATTAAACGAGTTTACAATACCGCTTAAGTATTGATAATACTGATCTACCCGGTAATATTGATGGTTTAGTTTTACCAGCCATTTGTTTTGTAACAACCGCTCTGGTTTATTTTCAATACCCTCACCTCCTTCAATATAGCTGTACTCTTCTCTAAAAAGAGAGCCTCCCAACTCCAGACGGTTGTTGAAATTCCATTGGTATAAGCCCAATAACTCAAAGGAGGTGTTTTTGTATTCATATATGGCTGTAGTTTCGCCAAAGTACACGGGTTCATCAGAAACCAAATGTTTGTAAGTGGCCGCCACCCCCCATTTGGCCTCCCATAAAAAGGGAGCCTTAAAGTTAATACCGTAAGAGTGTTTGCCATTATTCCGGTAAAATCCCTCCAAAAGAATATTGCGGCCTAAAAAATTGTACTCACTTAAACCGGTATACCACCAAAGCCGATCACCCACGGTCCATATATTAAAAGTGGGGAGGAGGGTGAAGTTTTCTTCCACATTGTAGAAAACCCGATATTGGTTTTCATGAGACCGGAATATCTGGTAATAGGCATGAGCCACTGAAGGCAGGCGGATCAGCATTTGAATATCAGCCTTCAGTTTGGCAGAATCCAAAAGGTCTCCGGGTTTTACATGAACCATCTGCCTGGCAAAAGAAGTGCGGGTTCTTTTCAAGCCTTTAAATTCCAGGCTATACACCACGGGCTTGCCAGCCGTGGAATCGGTTTTTGCCCATAACCCCGGCCCTGAAGAGAAAATAAAAATGAGGAACAGGAAGAGTGTTAACCGCATACAGCATCTAAAATAATGCGCGAAGGCCCAGGTTTATAGTTTGCCCTAAACCGGAATCACGACCGCTTATAAAACTTGTGTAAGATACTTCAAGGTTCAGAACCGGGTTTAATTGGAACTTCATTCCGCTTCCTAACTGTGTAAACTCCTGGCTGAATTCATTGCCCAGATCTATCAGGAAGTAGCGTTGTAACTGTCCATACACCGTAAACCAATCAGCCGGAAAGTAGCTGAGAAAAGCACTCACCGGTACACCCAGGCTATTGTTGGCGAAACCTGCGTTTTTATCTCCAAAAAAATATTGCAGATCCACTTCAGTAAAGATCTGAAACTGCTGGTTCCAGAAACCTTTGTCAAAAAAGAAACGGGTGTCCCACAAATAGGATTTACGATCCAGGAAAACACCTTCTGCACTTTCTTCTTCAAGCAGGGGGATGAAAAAAGACGTTTGCATGGAGAAGTTGGCGATTTTTTTAAAGGGTACAAAGCGAATACTGGGGGCAATGGAACCAATCCCCGATCGGCTTATGCCGGTTTGGTTTTGAAACGCAATGGGGGAGAAAAACCCCTTGCTTACGGAATCGTTACTCCTGGTGGTAGACTTCAGGTTAACAATAAGTCCCAGGTTAAAACGGGCGTTTTTGGAGGCTCCGTAAAAAGCTTCAAAGGTTGAGGTGAAGAAATTTTCACGTGGTTTCTCAAACTCTTCTCCATTGAACTTCCCTTTGGTTTCGCTGTAAAAGTTGTTGAAGTTCTTAAGATCCCATTGGCCGGTTTTCAAAAGTTTGGAAGGTGTATACGTTTGGATCACAGACCCTCCCTGAATCGGTTTACCGGAGCCGGAGACATCATTCAATGCCCAATTGTACGTATAGTAACCTACCCGGTAATCTTCCGGGATCTTGTCATCACGGTAGGTGTTTATAAAAGCAATAAGGCTTTTATGATTCTTCATAAAGTCCTCTTTGTACCATTTGAAGATCTCGGAAATAGAGATTTCCCGTTGCTCATGATCTATCCGGATAAATTCCGGGTTGTTGAGGGCCTTAATAGTTTGAAGTTCCAATAATGTATTAAGGTCTGCCGGAGTATAGGCAAAAGGTACAATAGGAGGGCAGCTTACTGCTCCGCAAACCAATACAAAGTGAAAGCGGGCATCCTCAAACCCGGCACGGAGTTTTTCATTTTCTATTTGGTTTAAGGTGAGGTCTTCGCCAGCCACCCTGAATTTTTTCTGGTCAAAAAAACCACCTATATCCATAGGAGATTTCACCGGATAGGCTTCACTGATACCTTTGATCACCGCCAGGTTATAGGCATTTATCCAAAAAGCCTGATAATTTTCAAGCTCGCTACGCTTCACCTGCAGCGTGCCGATTATATGGTATAGCGCATTTATTTCCTGAGGCTCTGCAGCTATGCGGGAATAATTCACAGAACCATCCTCTACATAAGTTTCAAAAAACCGGTCGCACTTTTCAAGAAAGAGAGAAAAATCATTGCTTTGAGCCTGGCTTGTAAAAAAGCAGAGAATTGTAAGTATGGTGGTTATGAGCTTCATTTAATACAGGTAAATTTAGGGATCAAAAAAAAGATATTGCATCTTGGTCAAATGTAAGGTGGGTTACATTTAGCCTTATATCACCCTTTTATTTTTGTTTGCATCAAATTGAATGGCTCATGGGGCACGTTGTAATTATTGGGAATGGTATATCCGGTATAACCGCAGCCCGGCATATCCGGAAACTGGATCCGGAAACCCGTATTAGTATAGTGTCTGAAGAGACCGATTATTTTTTCTCACGTACGGCACTCATGTATGTATTTATGGGGCATATGAAGTTTGAGCATACCCAGCCTTATGAAAATGACTTTTGGGCTAAGAACCGGCTTGAACTGGTTAGAGATAGAGCCGTGCGTATTGATACCAGGGCTAAAAAAATTCATTTGCGCAAGGGAACAGAACTGGATTATAGTAAACTGATACTGGCTACCGGTTCAGTGCCCAATAAGTTCAATTGGCCGGGGCAAGATCTTAAAGGTGTGCAGGGTTTATACTCCCGGCAGGATCTGGAGCTGTTGGAGGAATCTGTTTCAGATACGCAAAGAGCAGTAATAATAGGCGGGGGCCTGATTGGTATAGAATTGGCCGAAATGCTGGCTACCCGAAATGTTGAAGTGAGTATGTTGGTGCGTGAAAAAAGCTTTTGGAACAGCGTGTTGCCGGATGAAGAATCAAACATGATAAGCCGACATATCAGAGAGCATCATATTGATCTGCGTTTACAAAGTGAGTTGGAAGAAATCCTGCCGGATGAGCAGGGCAGGGTACGAGCGGTGCGCACCAAGGCAGGAGAAGAAATTCCTTGTCAGCTTGTGGGCCTTACCGTAGGCGTTCACCCCAATATTAACTTTCTGGAAGGTTCAGGTATTGAAACCAATAAAGGGGTTTTGGTAAACCGTGAACTGAAAACCAATGTAGAAGATGTATATGCCGTGGGTGACTGTGCGGAACAAAAAGAGCCAATTGGTGAACGTAAACCCATCGAGCAGGTGTGGTATACCGGACGTATGATGGGCGAAACAGTAGCCCAGACCATTTGTGGTAACCCAATATCCTACAATCCGGGGAACTGGTTTAACTCGGCTAAGTTCTTTGATATTGAATATCAGACCTACGGATGGGTATGGCCCAAACCCAAAGCGAATGAAGAAAATCTTTACTGGGAGCACCCCAGGGGGAAGAAGGCTTTACGCCTGGTGTATGATCGGAATAGCGGTGCTTTTCTGGCGGCCAATGCTTTTGGCATACGCCTCCGCCATGAAGTCTGCGACCGCTGGATTACAGATAAAACACCGATTGAGGAAGTGCTGAAAAATTTGGAGAAGGCCAATTTTGACCCGGAATTCTTCCGAAGGTATGAGAAAGATATTCGTAAACATTTTAAGGGGCAAACCTTAACCGTTTAATCCGCAAAACATGGAAAAAGAATACATAAGCATTTCATTGGCTAAACCGGACACGCCACAGTTAGATGTGGTGCAAAAAGGGGCGCTTACGCTGGGGTTATTGGGGTTGGCCCTGCTATTAGTAGTGAGCTTTGGTTTTACATTTACGGATAATGCTATTCCGCTGAGTCTTTCACTTTCGGCCATTTTGGTAGGAACCGTGGTATATGCCAGGCGTACTTATCTCAACCAGCCGGCCGGCATAAAAAACAATGGAGTATATTTTAAATCACTTACCAGCCAAGGTGCTGTGGGCTGGGCAGTGGGTATTGGGCTTACTCTTCTTTATGTTTTATTGTATTGGTTTCCTCAGTACCTGGGTTTGGGAAAAGACGGGGCTGCCAATTCAGGTTTAGTAGCATTGTTTGACCCCCTAAGTCAATTGTTGAAAGGCCAGCCGGCCAGCCAATGGTTTGTCTACGGAACTTTATATACACTGGCTATTCTGGCCTTTGGGTATAAGTTTATACTGAAATACCGGCACAATCGCTACCAGGTATTCCGGACTATATCCGTGATGTTTTTTCAGTTGAGCTTTGCCTTTCTTCTGCCGGAGTTCTTATTGCGCCTGAACTACCCTTACAACGATTTTAAAAATATGTGGCCCCTTAACTATTACTTCTTTGATGAGTGGAGTATTAATGGCTTTTTGAGCAGCGGAAACCTGGGGCTTTTCATGTTGATCTTTGGGATTGCCATGATCTTTGTGATTTCACCAATCCTTACCTATTTATACGGTAAACGATGGTATTGCTCATGGGTTTGCGGATGTGGTGGCCTGGCTGAAACCGCAGGTGATCCCTTCCGGCAACTTTCCAGTAAAAAAGTTTCTGCCTGGCGTTTCGAGCGCTGGAGTATTCACCTGGTTACTGTTTTTTCCATACTTATGACGGTGGGTGTACTTACTTCTTATCTGGGCAATAATCCAGATAAGAGTGTGATTACACGTGCCCAGCTTACCTGGGGCCTGGTTGGCCTTTTTCTGCTTATCGGTATACTGGTGGCTTTTTTCAGAAGAAAACATTTTAGCCAGCAGACCCGTGCCATCTTTTTATCCGTAGCGGCTTTGATGGCCGGTGTGGTATTGATCCACTATTTTTCAACTCCGGATAAAATTCTTTTTGTGGACAGTCAGCAGTTGCGTTCCACCTATGGCTTCCTTATCGGAGCGGCATTTTCCGGAGTTATAGGTGTAGGTTTTTATCCTTTGCTGGGGAGCCGCGTCTGGTGTCGCTTTGGTTGTCCTATGGCTGCAATTCTGGGGTTTCAGCAACGTATTTTTTCCCGCTTTCGCATCACCACCAACGGTGGGCAATGTATTTCCTGTGGTAATTGTTCTACGTATTGCGAAATGGGTATTGATGTACGTGCCTATGCGCAAAGCGAACAGAATATAGTACGTTCTTCCTGTGTGGGCTGTGGCATATGTTCAGCCGTTTGTCCGAGGGGAGTACTTAAGCTGGAGAATGGCTCTCCCAATAACCGAATGAAAGAAGACCCGGCTTTTATTGGCAATGCCGATAATCTTATGGAATATATCAACAAGTGATTTGATGTGGTGGCTTATTATAGGGCTATGTACCGGTGGTTTGCTGTTTACTGGTGACAGCTTTCAAAATGAAGCGCAATACGTGAAAAACCGTACAACTGGTGGTCAGATAGTTTCGGAGGGTTGGCTGCAAAAAGGAAAGAAAGAAAGGTATTGGAAATTCTATACAAGCAGCGGTGTGGTAGAGCGTGAAGGTCATTATCGCAAAGACAAACGCGAAGACTATTGGTTTTTTTACTATCCTGATGGTCAGAAAAAGATGGAAGGTCGCTTTGTGAATAACCGGATGAATGGCCTTTGGATGTATTACAATGCTAAAGGAAAACTAATTAAACAGTGTGATTACCATAAGAGCCGGGCAGATGGATATTGTGTATTGTATGAAGAGGGAGAAATGGTAAAAGCAGAACGTTTTGAAAAAGGAGAAAAAACCGGGGAGTGGACCAGCTACCTCAAATTTATGGCTGACAACCCTCAGTGGCTCAGGAAGAAAGGATGACGGGTGTTAAGGTGATTATTCCTGCTTTTAATGAACAGGATTCTATAGTGAATGTACTGAATGACATTCCCCGCGACAAAGTGGATGAGGTAATTGTGGTTAATAATAACTCATCGGACATGACCGCGGCCGTGGCCGGACAAGCGGGTGTAACTGTATTGGATGAGCCTCGTAAAGGGTATGGGAGCGCCTGCTTAAGAGGCCTGGAGTATGTGGCAGGATTACGGGATAAACCCAAGGTTATTGTGTTTATGGATGCGGATTATTCCGATTACCCGGAAGAATTACCGCGTTTGGTAGAGCCTATTACAAAGAACAACTATGACCTGGTGATCGGGGCACGTACTAAAGAACTGCGGCAAAAAGGGTCTATGACGCCACCACAGGTGTTTGGAAACTGGCTGGCCACCCGCTTAATGCGTTTGATCTACGGTTCAGAATTCACAGACCTGGGGCCATTCCGGGCTATCCGTTACAACCAGCTGGTGGCTTTACATATGCAGGATAAAGACTTTGGCTGGACAGTGGAAATGCAGATCAAAGCTTTGAAAAGGAAATTAAAATATACCGAAGTACCAGTGCCCTATAGAAACCGTATCGGTGTCTCTAAAATATCCGGCACTGTTAAAGGTACTCTAATGGCCGGGTACAAAATTCTAGGATTAATTTTTAAGTATAGTTGGCGTTAATGGAATTGCTGTTGATCATTTTATATTCACTTTGTCTTTTAATGATACTGGTATACAGTTTTGTGCAGCTAAACCTGCTTATAAACTACCTGAAATTTAAAAGGAAGAAGGAAACGGAAACAGAAGACCCTTCTGAATGGCCTGTGGTCAGCATTCAGCTGCCGGTATACAATGAGCTTTATGTAGTGGAACGTTTACTGGATGCGGTGGGCGCCATGGATTATCCTTGTGAAAAGATGGAAGTGCAGGTGCTGGATGATTCCACCGATGAATCAGTGGAGCTGACCCGCCATAAGGTAGCGGAGTTGAAAGCTTCGGGTTTGGACATACGGTATATACACCGAACACACCGGAAAGGGTATAAAGCCGGAGCTCTTAAAGAAGGGATGGCGGAGGCCAAAGGTGAATTCCTGGCTATTTTTGACGCTGATTTTATACCCGGTCCGGATTTTTTGCGGAAGACCATACCGCATTTTGAAAATCCTGATATAGGTGTGGTACAAACCCGTTGGGGGCATCTGAATCGTAATTTTTCATGGCTTACTAAAATACAGGCCTTTGCTTTAGATGCACATTTTACCATTGAACAGGTGGGACGAAATGCTGGTGATCACTTCATAAATTTTAATGGTACAGCCGGAGTATGGCGCAAGCAGTGTATTGAAGAGGCGGGCAACTGGCAAAGCGATACTATTACGGAAGATCTGGATCTGAGCTACCGCTCACAATTGAAAGGTTGGAAATTCAAGTACCTGGAAAACGTGGAAACTCCTGCGGAACTTCCCATCCTCATAAGTGCCGCGCGCTCGCAGCAATTCAGGTGGAATAAGGGGGGTGCTGAGAACTTCCAAAAAATGAAGCGTCATCTTTTTTCCCGGAGCATGGCCCCGCTTAAAACCCGTATACACGCCTTTTTTCATTTATTAAACAGTACCATGTTCGTCAATATCCTGCTGGTGTCCTTGCTCAGCATACCCATGTTGTACATCAAATTTCACAGTCCTGAATATGAGATATTCTTTCAGCTCTCCAGCATAGTAATCATTAGTACCGTGATCTTTTTCGGGATGTATTGGGTGTCCTACCGGAATATTCACGGTGGCGGGTTTCGAACTTTCATGGCCTACATACGTGAATTTGTGGTGTTCTATTCAGTAGCCATGGGTTTTTCCCTGCAAAACTCGGTGGCGGTACTGGAAGGACATATGGGGAAGAAAAGCGGGTTTATCCGTACACCCAAGTTTAATGTGCTCAGCCTTAAGGATAACTGGAAAGGCAATAAATACGTCCGTACCCGTCTTACCTGGGTCAATTGGCTGGAAGGTATCATGATGCTTTATTTTGGCTTTGGGGTAATCAGTGCTTTTATACTGATGGATTATGGACTATTACCCTTCCATCTCATGCTCTTTTTTGGTTTCGGCTTTGTCTTCTATAAATCAGTTACATGCCGGGTTTAGGAAAGGCACCACTCTGGCAGGTTTTGATCATCAAGGCCCTGGTGATTCTCTGTTATGTGAACCTGGCCTATTTTGTTTCCCGCGAGGACTTTGGGTTATTGCTAACACACTATTTCATCGTATTTGCGGGTTTCCTGTATTTCCTTAACCGGGCGGCTTTCAGTTTTGGCTTCCTGGCTTTTATGGGCCTGGTGTTCCGCTTATTGTTTATAGCTTCCACACCAGAGTTATCCAATGACTATTACCGTTTTATATGGGACGGACGTTTGCTTTTGGAGGGTTTTAACCCTTACCTGAGTTATCCGCTGGATTTTCTACAGGGTACCCAGGCTGAGGTTATAGATCAGGGTGCTCAACTGGCAGATGGTATGGGAAATCTCAATGCCAGTCATTATACCGTATACCCGCCTCTCAATCAACTCTGTTTTTTTCTGGCTGCCCTGGTGGGGTCTAAAAGTATTATGGCCAGTGTGGTTGTCCTCAGGCTGATCATGATATCGGCAGATATCGGTATCTGGTGGATAGGGCGTAAACTGTTGCGGCATTTGGACATTAGTGAACGCTGCATCTATTTTTACTTGCTGAACCCGTTTGTGATCCTGGAGTTTACCGGTAATCTTCACTTTGAAGGTTTGATGGTATTCTTCCTCTTATGGGCTGTGTATTTATTACTCACTCAAAAATGGATACAGTCTGCGGTAGTACTAGGTCTGTCGGTAAGTGTAAAACTCATACCACTCATTTTTCTTCCACTTCTGTTTAAAAAAATGGGCTTTAAAAAAGCGGTTTCCTATTACCTGTTTACGGGGCTTACGGTATTGATATTGTTTAGCCCCTTTCTCAGTCAGGCGCTTATCGCTAACTTTTTCAGTAGTATCGAATTATACTTTCAAAATTTCGAATTCAACGCCAGTATATATTACATCGTACGGGCTATAGGCTATGAAGTTACGGGTTACAATATCATTCAAACAGCCGGGCGTATTTTACCACTGATTACCCTGGCCGGTATTCTCACCCTTTCTTTTTTCCGTAAAAACCAGGGCTCACGTACCCTGGTAGCATCTATGCTATGGGCAGTTACTATTTATTATGGTTTGTCTACTACGGTGCATCCCTGGTATATAGCCGTGCCTTTGGCTTTATCCGTATTAAGCGGCTACCGCTTTCCGGTAGTGTGGAGCGGTTTGGTGATTTTAAGTTATGGCGCTTATAGCCAGGCCGGGTTTCAGGAAAATCTATGGCTGGTGAGTTTGGAATATGCCGTGGTTTTCGGTTTTATGATTTATGAACTGTGGAAAGGAGTGAGCCCTCCGCTTCATTTAAAACCTACCGCTCATGCATAAAGTAATCTTAATACTGGTTCTCAGTTTAAGTGTGGGCTGCGCCCAGAATAAGGAAGTACCTACTGCTTCAAATAACGTTTTGTATAAGGGGGTAAGTTGGGTAAGCCCATCCCAACCTATAGCCGCTTCCTCGTTTAAACCTCTGAAAGATATTAATGCCAACTGGACCGCCATTATTCCCTTTGGGTTTATACGAAAGGGAGAGTATGAAGTGTTCTACAACCTAAGCTGGCAGTGGTGGGGCGAGCGAGATGCGGGAGTTTCCGCTATGGTCAGTTATGCACATGCGCAGGATATAGAGGTAATGTTGAAGCCCCAGGTTTGGATCACGGATGGTGATTTTACAGGTGACTTTAAGCTCGGTACAGAAGAAGGCTGGCAAGAGCTGGAACAATCGTATTACCAGTACATCCTGCATTTTGCACGCCTGGCTGACTCATTGCAGTGTGGTGCCTTTTGTATAGGTACGGAGTGGAAGAATTTTCATCAAAAGCGGCCACAGTTTTGGTCTGTGCTCATTGACTCCGTGCGTGCAAATTATAATGGCACCCTTACCTATGCCGGTAATTGGGATTCATACCAGAGCTTCCCTCATTGGAGTAAACTGGACCTAATTGGTATAGACGCCTATTTTCCGGTTTCAGAGGCTCAAACTCCAACGGTAGCTCAATGTGTGCAGGGCTGGCAAACTTGGTTGAATGCTATTGAAAAGCATCAGAAGGAAATCGGAAAACCGGTAATTCTTACCGAGTATGGGTACCGCAGTTCGGATCATTGCGCCAGCGAGCCGTGGCAATCCAATCATTTTGAAGGTGTAAACCTTGAGGCTCAATACAATGCTTACCTGGGTTTATATGAGGCTTTTTGGGGTAAAGACTGGTTTGCCGGAGGTTTTCTCTGGAAATGGCACCCTGATCATAGCCAGGCCGGTGGAACGGAAAACAATCGCTTTACACCCCAGAATAAACCGGTGGAACAGCTTATTAAAGAATGGTATGCTAAGTAAACAGCATCAGGCTTAGAATACCTCCTATAATCAACAGGCGGTACATATTATTCAGCATAATGTAATGCTTCTTTTTTTGGGCCTGTATCAGGAAGGCAATGGAAATAAGCAGCCCGGCCAGTCCGGATGCCATATAGTAGCTTACCCCGCTGAAATCAGTTTTAATAAAAATAGCCGCAGCTGGAATAAAACCGGTAAGTGCCAGGGCTACAATCACCCATTTGGTTTTATAAATACCTATAGTAGCGGGTAAGGTATGGTAGCCAATGATCACATCGCCTTTCAGAGCTTCCAGGTCCTTGATGATCTCCCGGATAAAAATGATAAGCAGTATAAAGCTGATGTAAGTGATGATTAGCAAGTCTTCCAGGTGGTAATAAATAAAGATGGCGAAGAAAGGAGTGATCGCTAATAGTGAGGCCACCATATTTCCTAAAAAGGTGATCTTTTTAAGCTTGTGGGAGTAGAGCCACATAAAGAAAATGAAGGCGCTGAAAAAGAGAAATACATTGAAAGAAACCAGGAAGCCCAGCATAGCGCCAATCACATTAAAAAGAAAATACAGGCGCAACGCAGTAGATTGTTTAACGATCTTCTCGTAAAGCGTTTTGTCAGGCCGGTTGATCAGGTCCTTCTCCAGATCGTAAAAGTTATTGATAATATAACCGCCCGCCACGCAAAAAAGAGAGGCGAATACAATGAGGTGCAAGTCAATATTCAGCAGCGTATTGACCCAGTTGAAAGGATCATTAAGGATAAAAATTACGGCCAGGTATTGGGAAAGGGCCAGAAAAAAAATATTGTACCACCGCACCAGTGAAAGCAAGGCGGAGAGCTTGAAAATGAGCAGCCTCTGCTTCCGGTTCAGCATGGTGTTCAGAAGCGGTAAATGAGTTCTGGTTCGTGATCTTTTAATAAATCACGCGCCTTATCATAATCACGGGTAAAGCCCAATACAAAACCACCACCCCCGGAGCCACAGAGCTTCAGGTAATAGGCATTGGTCTCAATACCTTTTTTCCAAAGTTCATGTACACTATGTGGTATCATGGGAGTAAAGTACTCCAGCACCAGGTGGCTGAGTTTTTTCAGGTTACTGAATAGCGGTTTGGTATCTCCCTTTAAAAAAGCCTGGATACAGGCATCATTATATTTGGTAAACTGGTCTTTCATCACCTGGCGAAAACCTTTGTTCTTCATCTTTTCCATAAAGATGTTTACCATAGGTTGTGTTTCTCCGGGCTGGCCGCTGTTCAATAGAAAAACAGCACCTTTACCCGTACCGGGTTCAGGTATGGCTACGGTACCTAATTCTTCTTTGGAGCTGATAAGTACCGGAAGCTTCAGGTAGCAGATCAATGGATCCAGCCCGCTGCTTTTACCATGAAAAAAGGATTCCATCTGTCCCAGGATTTTCTTCAATGTAATGATGGAATCTTTGTCAATATCGGATTCAGGATCAATGCGATCCAGCGCGTATTTATCGTAGATGGCGGCACACAACGCACCGCTGCTGCCCACACCGTAACCTTCCGGGATACTACTGTCAAAATAAAAACCTGATTCAATGTCCTTTTCCAAAGCCACAAGATCTAAAGGAGCTATGATCTCTCCGGTAGCGTGCAGGCTTTTAAGATGATCAAAGTATACTTTAAGGCTTTCATTGGACTTTAGAGACTTACCCTCTAATTGGTTTGATTGCTTAAAGGCACCCCGGTAAAAATTATACGGAATGGATAATCCCTGCGAATCGTTAATAATGCCATATTCTCCAAAAAGGAGGATTTTGGCGTAGTATAAAGGGTTCGTGTGCATCTAACTGATTTTAACGGGACCTTGTCCAACGCGGTCGCAAATATACTGACCGTTTTTTAAATACCCTGTTAATGAATTTATAACAAACTCTTTTACAGCTTGTTCAATAGCGGCCGGAAACAGTAAATGTACGTTGGCACCGGCATCCAGCGTGAAATAGAGCGGGTGGCCTGTTTCTTTACGGAAGGCCCACACCTGCTCCAGTATATGTACGGTATTGGGTTTCATAAGGATGAAATAGGGCGATGAGGTCATCATCATAGCGTGCAGGGTGAGAGCTTCACTCTCCACAATAGCTCCAAAATCATCTACCTCTCCGCGGGCAATCGTCTCTAAAAGTCGCGAGAGATTTTCATGCGCCTGCAAGAAGCGTCTTTCAGCATAAGGGTGGTTTTCCATCAAACCGTGTCCGGCTGTACTGGATACTTTTTTAGAACCGGTTTCCACCAGTAATACATAGTCGCAAAAATCCCG
The DNA here is from genome assembly GCA_965212245.1 of Owenweeksia sp. GTDB lineage: Bacteria > Bacteroidota > Bacteroidia > Flavobacteriales > Schleiferiaceae > CAKZNE01. The sequence continues at coordinate 1,623,355 of OZ243107.1, forward strand.
GAAAACCGGGTGGACGGTTCCCTGATACGGAACTGCGTATTCATCATGGCTTTCCGGAAGGTTAGCAAACTGCCCCCATTCCACCAAACCACCGTATACGGAGCGGCTGGCACTGCCTGATCCTAAACGCGACCACTGGCTGGCCTTGTGGTAAAAGTCTTTATCAGGTTGGCCTGAAAGTTCTTCACTAATACTGAGCAGGCATAAAGCCAGGGCACTCATGCCAGATGCACTGGAGGCAATCCCGCTGCTGTGGGGAAAGCTGTTGTGTGTTTCAATGCGCAGATGATAATCCTTTATAAAGGGAACCTCTTCCTGAATACTATTCAGGAATTTGGTGATTTTGGGCTTAAAACCAGGCTGGCTTTTACCATCCAGCAGCACTTCCAGGTCATACGCATCTGCAGAATTGACCTTCTTTTCCAATAAACTCAAGGTAGTTTCAGTGTAACACTGATCCAGCGTAAAGCTAATGCTGGGATTAGCCGGAATTTGAGGGTGGTGCTTTCCCCAGTATTTTACCAGGGCTATGTTGGACGGGCTCCGCCACGTACTGTTTATATTCAAAGTTTAATCTGTTTTGAAGCTATAATTTGTTTGATCTGGTCGGCTTCATGAATAAGGTCAACCCCTTTTATTTTCACGCTGTCATCGGTTATATCCCTGCGCTTTCCCTTGGCGTCTAAAGCCAGCACCAGGGCTTGTTGTGTGAAAAAAAACTGTTCTCCTCTGAAAATTGAATCGGCCTCTGTGGTATGAATACCATCCGGCTCTATCTGTGCATAGATGAGATGGCCATCCTCAAAATAAAACTCTTCAGTCATAAGACTCTTCGTAGCATTGGCAAAAAGTTTTGCTTTTTGTATTCCCTTTTTATTCAAAAACACCTGAATTTGATCCCAATAGGGATAGGGGCTATCAAAAACATTGCGATCCAGGGAATCAAACTCATACTTTAAAAAAGAAGATTCCTGGGTTTCAATGGTACCCACTTTTGCGCGGGTTTCATCTACACGGGCCTGCCAGGCTCCATAAAGAGTCATTACCTCATACTTTTGCTCACCGGCTTCCGGGCCACCGGAATTGCAAGCGGTAAAGCTGAGGGCTGCGAAAAGGCCAAAGGAGAGTAGTTTTTTTTTCATTTAAGCGCTGGCAGCTTCTGCACTGCTGTCAATTTTTTTAACCAGTCCTTGCAGCACTTTGCCGGGACCTACTTCTACAAACACATTTGCCCCGTCTTTGATCATTTGCTGTACACTTTGGGTCCACTTTACAGGAGCGGTAAGCTGGGCCACCAGGTTTTTCTGTATTTCGCTGGGGTTGCTAATAGCCGTAGTGCTTACATTTTGATATACCGGACAGATAGGCTGATTAAACTGTGTAGCTTCAATGGCTGCGGCCAGTTCTTCTTCTGCGGGTTTCATAAGCGGAGAGTGGAAAGCCCCACCCACGGGGAGCATCAGCGCTCTCTTAGCTCCGGCTTCTTTCATTTTTTCACAGGCCAGGGTAACGGCTCCGGTGCTCCCTGAAATAACCAACTGACCCGGACAGTTGTAGTTGGCAGGTACTACAATGCCGTCAATGTCGTGGCACACCTGTTCTACCACATTGTCTTTAAGACCCAGCACTGCCGCCATTGTTGAAGGTTCTTTTTCGCAGGCCTTTTGCATAGCCTGTGCACGCTGGCTTACCAGTTTCAGTCCGTCTTCAAAAGAAAGAGTTTCGTTGGCCACCAGGGCAGAAAATTCACCTAATGAATGACCTGCTACCATGTCTGGCTTAAAGTTAGTAAGAGTTTTGGCCAGAATAACCGAATGCAGGAATACCGCTGGTTGGGTAACCTTGGTCTGTTTCAGGTCCTCAGCAGAACCTTCAAACATAATGTCTGTAATACGAAAGCCAAGTATATCATTGGCTTGTTCAAAATGTTCTTTAGCCAGAGTTGAATTTTCATAGAGGTCTTTACCCATTCCGCTAAACTGTGCCCCCTGCCCGGGGAAGATGTATGCTTTCATATACGATTAGTTGTTAGTGTGTCAGTTAACTAGTTTTTAGTAGGCTTGTTGCGAATACTTTTTTGCAAAGCCCTATTCATTTTTTGGATTTCTAAAATACTTTCTGTTAGGGATGAAAACTGATCATGGTGTAAAAAGTTGAGATCATAAGCCAGGTAAATTTGGGTTTCAAGTTCAAATGCTGACCCTTGACTGATGCTAAGGAAGTGTAAAAATTCTTTGGGACTATTCCTACCTGCTCCTTCCGCAATGTTAGAAGGTATCGAAATTGTGCATCTTTTAATCTGAGAACTCAGTCCATACATTTCCTGGCTCGGAAAGTCAGTGACAGCCTGATAGACTTGTTTTACCAGCGCTCGGGATTTTTGCCATATGATTAAACTCTTATAGTCTTGCATATTTTTGAAATTCAAGTGAATAGACGGATTTTATGGAAGCTTCACTAACCACTAACCACTAACCACTAACCACTAACCACTAACCACTAACCACTGATTACTATGCGCTTTTTACTCCCCAAAATACTCCACCGCGTTGTTTAGTGTTTCATCCAGCCGGATTTTATGAAGATGTGCCCCGTGCTTCTCAATTTCAGGTTGCAGGATCTTCCAGATCTCCACGGCCAATACTTCCGTACTGCTGAACTTACCTTTCATAAAGTCTACATCATGGTTCAGGTTGCTGTGGTCCAGTTTATCCGTTACAAAGCTGTTAATGATCTTTTTAAGATCCACCAGATTCATTACAAAACCTGTATCCGGATTAATATTCCCCTTAATGGTTACGGTAAGTGTATAATTGTGACCGTGAAAATTCTTGTTGGAGCATTTGCCAAATACCTCCCGGTTTTTCTCATCGCTCCATTGGGGGTTATACAACTGATGGGCAGCGCTAAAGCGCTCTTTCCGTTCAATGTAGATCATGCCGTGCTTAAAACTTTGGGCAAAGATACATTGCTTAGGTTTTAGGCTGTCCTTAGCCCTTTCTTTTGTAGTGGATGCGCCAGAGTAGTTTCCAATCCGGATTATCTTCGGGAGCAGTTTGCCAGTCCCAGGTAAAGCTTTGTTCTGAAATGTTATAGAAGATCATGCGCTTAAGGGTGCGCACGCCCTTTATAATTTGCGGGTCCATTGTAAAAGCGAGGGTGTCGCCATAGCGAGCACCATCAAACTCGAGATATCCCCCGCCATTATCCACCCAGGTTTGATGCCACTTTTTAGTTTGAGGGGAGAAGGTACTCCAGCTTTTACCTTCGTGCCCGGTATTGGGGTCGGTGAAGTTTTCCTGAATCACTTTGCCATTCAGGATGCGGGTAATGGTATTGGTGCCGCTGACCTTCTTACCCTGTTGGTTGGTCCAGCTGACTTCCCATTCACCGGTCCAGAAATCAAAAGAGCGGGCATTCAGTGAATCGGTTTGAGCTGATACAAAGATGGGCATGAAGAGAAGTATGGTAATTAAAGCTCTCATAAGTAGTTTGCGTCAGGTTGAAAGAGAAAGGTATTAGTATTATAGATGAAAAGCAAAAGGGCCTCATTTGAGGCCCTTTTTATTTTTGGGTTGGCTAAAATTACCGGATCAATATTTCATTGGAGCTGGCTGGCTTGAAGCCTTTACCACCACTGTGATAAGCCTTTATCTTCACAGGTTCATTGAGGAGGTTAGCTTCAAGCAAAAGGTCAAAACTTCCGTCTGCCCGGGTTTTGGTTTGCAACCAAACTTCCTCTTCCGGACGGTTCACATTTTGGAGCCGGATATTTACTTCACGGTTATTAAGAGGAGGATAAAGTACCCCGGAACTCTCCAGCTTACCCCAGATCTCTACAGAGCCGTCAGAGTTGGTCTTGTTCTCATCACGCAGACGTATGGTGGAATTGGAATTAACCGGGTGCACAATGGCTGTTATCCCTCCATAGCGCTCCCAAATGTCGCCCACCGGCATAAGAGCTTCAATGTTTACTTCCAGTTCAGGAATAAACCTGAATTCCTTAATAAGTCCGCGATTATGAAAATAACCATGTATGGGCCGGATAGTGGCCGTCTGGCGTTTTACTTCACCAGGCTTCAACCGGAAACTAACGTCTTCAACCGTTACCGTCCATCCCTCTGGAATATCAGGAACATGAATGCGGAAGTCTTCACTGCGATCATCGTAAGGGTTTTTGGTTTCAAACTCAACCACCACAGGAGCAAACGGACTGGCGGCAGGTGAAAACCATTGTGTAATGTTTTCCTGGGCCGAGTTATTTGCAGTACCGTTGAGTTCACCCGGCACGGTAATAATCTCCGCTTTAATGCAAACGTGCTCTTCATTGTTGTTACGGGGTACCCATTCAAAAGGAGGAGTTGTGATGGAACCGTTACCCGGCACAGTTTGCGTTACCCGAACCCTTCCGAGCTCTGTTTCTATAGGCCCGCCAGCCTGCTGAGGAACGGCTACTCTCCAGATCACATCAAAATCCTGGGTTACATCTATATCGCCAAGGTTACGAATGCGGGCGTAGAGACGGTTGGGAATGTCTACCGCAACATTATCACCATTGAGAATGGGGTTTCCGTTCTCATCGTCATAGGTGTAAACGTCCCAACCGTTCTCTGCCCGGTTATCCACCCAAATATCTTCTGATTCCCACGGTGCGGGATCCCACTCACGAATGGCGAGGTCGTAAAAAGAACCCTGACCCCAGCTTATGCGGATATGGTAGCTGAAGGAAGAGATCCCGGCACTGGCATCCGGATTGGTGAGTTTTTCCAGAACCTCTACCGTTACACGGTTGGAGTTGGTTATTACGTGCTCGTAGCTTTCACCGGCAATGTTCAGAGGGTTGGCATAGGGGGTCAGTATGCTTACCGGTAAAAAGTCGGCAGGTCGAGGAACAGGGATGCGTCTTCCCTGGTAGAGAATTACGCCTTCACCGGGTATGCTTTGGCTGAAGTCAATCGGATCGCCCAGGTGATCGGCCACGTAGGGTCCGGGCTGACGGTTCTCGATAAAGAAAACGTCTTTAGGATCGGTTGGGACCAGTTCTACAGCGTGCACCACCTGCACTCCTGGGTGGGAGGCGGCAAAAGGATTATTGCTGATCCACGGACTTTCCCCGGGCGTAAGTATAAATTCATAAGTATCATTCACCTGTGCAGCGGGAGGCGATAATGAAGCAATACGTGCTCCGTTTACCCATGCGTTTCCCTGGTGCCCGGGTTCCTTATGATGACGTGATTTCAACCACTGTACCGGATGGGCATCACAGTAACTGCAGTCCATAATATCCCAGTCGTTAGGTACATTGCCCAGTCTTCTTCCCGTTACATCATAGAGGTCTGGTAATCCCAGGGCATGACCTGTTTCATGAGCAAAGGGTCCTATGTTATTGGCGCGGGCCACAAAATAGTTGCGTTCGTAGCGCTCATCCATAATGGGGAAAGTGTGCGTACTATGGTGTGCGCGAAGTTGATTGTCCTCTGCTAAAATACCCACAAACATCCTGGAAGGACCAAAGATGGGTTGGAGATCGGTACCTCCCGGCAGGGAAGAGGCGTACACATTAAAACCATCGGTTATGGCATTTCGGCCCCGAAATGTTTCCTTCTCATATTTCCGTATTTCCCCAAAAAGGTCAAGACCCAATGCGGTGCGTGCAGTGCCTCCAATGGTCAGATCAAAGCCATGATCCTCTTCAGGGTCACGTACGGTTTTGAAAACAAGAAAACGTTGGTTACCATTTAAAGGATCAACCATTTGCTCAACAATAAAAGGTTGTTGGCGGTCTGCTGCAGGCATAGCAGCCTGTATGCGGTTGATAATTTCGGCTGTGGTAAGGCTGCTACCGGCTGCGAAACTTACTCTTGTAGTATCGCCAAGGGTGGTGATCATAAGATTAACGTTTGCGGCAAAGTCCACCGTAGAAGGAACAGGCCTCCCAAAATAGATCTTCACGGGGTGCTCATCCGGAAGATTATAGAGGTTAGAGACCCCAAAGCCAAGGTAGGGAATAGCGGTTCCGCTCAATTCAAACTTGTCCTCCCGCTTACTGGTACGGTTGGAACGGAAGCTAAAGCGGTTGCCCGAAATGTTAAATTGGAAGTCAGGAGGGCTTGCGGCAATCCGCGAGATAGCGTTGCTAACGGAGTCCGCAATATCATTGCGGGTGAGATTGCCGGCTGGAAAATTAACCGTAAAGCTGTTGCCGTTTTCATAGGCCACCACCAACTGTTTAGGGTCGGGGAAATTGATGCTGTTATCTACAAAATGGCCTCTGATTTCGCGCTGTTGAGCACGGTGGTAGTAATAGTTTTCTGATTTGGGAAGCTCGATCACGCTTTCAGTAAGATAGCGTTGCGTGAAAGAAGCTTTCCCGTAAGAAGCCTCGGTCCAGAATTCATTCATTTCCATAAAACCCGTGTCTATGTCCGGTCGGTAATCGGCAAAAACCTTTTGGTCCGGAGCCCATTTAGGCCGTAGAATCCCAAAAAGAACCTCCTGGTCATTTCCGGAGGGCGTAACTCTTTCAGCCTGAACGTGCAATCCGCCAAAGGTGAACTCCTCATTCTCATTGGTGTAATTTTCTACTACGTCAAAATGCTCATCAGAGAGCTCAGATTTACCATCAACCACCACCTTAACTTTACCGGAGGTAGCTCCCTCCCGGACTATAAAGGTTAGTGTGTTGGCATCACCGGATATATCAGGTTGTACAACTCCGTTCAGCTCCACACGGGTTTGAAGAAGATTGCCACCTGTAACCAATCGCTGACCGCGAACTGTGACTTCGGTTCCCGGAGGACCATAATCAGGGGAAATATCTGTAATAACCGGTGAACACGCGGTTAAAATCAGGATCAGGAGAATAATCGAAGGCTTTCGCAGAAAGCCTGGTTCAGTTTGATCTGACAAATTCATCATGGTTTTTAATTTAAATGGTTGTTTGTTATCAAATTGCCTCCATTAAAAATTGAGACAATCCAACCCTTTATGCGATGAATTGAAAAAGGTCACCCGGGGAAACTGAAAAAAAGAAAGTAGTCCATGTATACAGGCTTTTCAAAAGGTAAATGAGTTGATCTAAACTCTGTAGAACTGCGTAAAGGCAGGAGGGCGGGAAAGGGCTTTATTATGCTCCTTCTGAAAAATGAGAATCCGGTGGTCCGGACTTCAGCCCGGAATAAACCTGGGTGGTTTTGTTAAAGCTCTTTTTTGATTTCCAGTAAAGCTTGTTTGATGGCCTTAAGCTTATCCACTACCTGAGTTGTGTTGGCCGTGTCCTCCATATTCTGGCGCATCTTGGTTTGGGCACCTTTAAGGGTAAAGCCCCGTTCCTTTACTAAATGGTAAATGATCTTTAGATTCTCCAGGTCCTTTTGAGTAAACAGGCGGTTCCCTTTCTTATTCTTTTTAGGTTTGAGAATATCAAATTCCTTTTCCCAAAAGCGTATCAGTGAGGTGTTTACTTCAAACATACGTGCCACCTCGCCAATGGTATAATAGCGTTTTTCGATATTCCCGTCCAGGTTCATTAGTCAAAGGATTGATTAGCCTGGTTAGCCATCTGGATAACCGTGCTGAACTCTTCAGGAGATAGTTCTCCGTAATAGAAGTTTACCGGGTTCAGGCGTTCCTCATTCAGCCATACCTCGTAATGGAGATGCGGTCCTCGGGAGCGCCCTGTATTCCCTACGTAACCGATCACTTCACCCCGCTTTACCTTTTGGCCAACTCTTACATTGTATTCACTAAGGTGGGCATAAAGCGTGATGTAGCCGAAGCCATGTTCAATACGGATATGGTTCCCAAAACCACTGGATTTATTATCGGCCCGTTCTACCACACCATCACCGGTAGCATAAACCGGGGTGCCGATATCCGATGAAAAGTCCATCCCAAAATGCATCTTCGGAACTTTGGTAAAAGGGTCTAAACGAAAACCGTAACCGGAAGCCAGACGTTTCAGATCTTCATTGGCTACCGGCTGAATAGCAGGAATGGCTTCTAATAGTTTGCCCTTATTCTCGGCCAGTTCCACCAGTTCATCAAATGATTTGGATTGCACATACACCTCTTTGGTTATACGATCCAGCTTAGCGGTGGCCTCTTTAATGAGCTCACTGTTCTGGTAACCTTCCAGTTTTTTATAACGGTTAGCCCCCCCAAAACCCGCTTTGCGAATGCTGTTGGGAATGGGTTCCGCTTCAAAAATTACCCGGTAAATATTATCATCCCGTTGTTGCAGATCTTCCATTACTGCAGATACCTGATCCAGGCGCTGGTCCAGGATGTCGTATTGAATACGCATATTCTCAAGCTCCCTTTTAAGGCGCTTTTCTTTGGGAGAATCAATAAAGGTGTCTGCCACAAAAAGAAAAATACCTGCCAGGAAAGCCGCTGCTACCAGAAAAGCTCCGGTGCGCTGCAGCCTGTAACGGGCGTTTTTTTCAATTTTCCGGTACGATAACGTTTTGGGATCGTAGTAGTACTTTACCTTAGCCATTACCCTATATTTCCTACTTTTGGCAACTTAAAATGAGTTAATCAAAACGGTTTGTAAAAGCTAATATAAGTCTTAATCAAAGCGCTTTGAGCAACCCAAAAATACACAATAAACAAATCTTTGTTTAAAAGCTTATGAATCAGTCGGCAAGGTGGACAGCGCGCTCCATACGTAAAACCTTCCTCCAGTTCTTCGAATCCAAAGGGCATCAGGTGGTGCCTTCGGCCCCTATTGTGATAAAGGGAGATCCTACCCTGATGTTTACCAATGCCGGCATGAATCAGTTTAAAGATGCCTTTTTAGGAAATACTGAAGCCAGGGATAAAAGGGTGACCGATTCGCAGAAATGCTTGCGCGTTAGTGGTAAGCATAATGACCTTGAAGAAGTGGGCCATGATACCTACCACCACACGATGTTTGAAATGCTGGGTAACTGGAGTTTTGGTGACTACTTTAAGCAAGATGCCATTGCCTGGGCCTGGGAACTGCTCACGGAGGTCTACGGTCTGGATAAAAACCGTTTATACGTAACCATTTTTGAAGGCGATAAGGAGGATGGTCTGTCCAAAGATTCAGAAGCTTTGGAAAACTGGAAGCAGTGGATTGCGGAAGACCGTATTTTAAACGGAAATAAAAAAGATAACTTCTGGGAAATGGGAGCTTCAGGCCCCTGTGGTCCCAGTTCAGAAATACATATTGACCTGCGCAGCGATGCGGAACGCAGTAAGGTTGACGGACGAACGTTGGTAAACTATGACCATCCCCTGGTAGTAGAGGTTTGGAACCTGGTGTTTATGGAATTCAACCGTATGGCCGATGGAAGCTTGAAAAAACTTCCGGCCCAACACGTGGATACAGGAATGGGTTTTGAGCGCCTGTGTATGGCTTTGCAAGGCAAAACGTCCAATTACGATACGGATGTATTCACACCTTTGATCCAGCGTATTTCGGCCCTTACCCATGTTGAGTATGGTGCAGATAAAATGCAGGATGTAGCCATCCGTGTGATTGCCGATCACGTAAGAGCGGTGGCTTTTGCCATTGCAGACGGACAATTGCCTTCCAATAATGGGGCAGGTTACGTGATCCGCAGGATTTTGCGGAGGGCTATCCGCTACGGATTTTCCTATCTCCATAAAAAGGAAGCTTTCATTTTTGAACTGGCGGAAGTGCTGGCTCAGGAGATGGGCGATGCCTTCCCTGAGATCAGGAATCAAAAAGAGCTGGTGACTAACGTAATCCGTGAGGAGGAGCAATCCTTCCTGCGCACTTTAGATCAGGGTTTAACCCGACTGGCGCAGATTATTGTAGAGGCAGGCGATAACAAAAATATTGAAGGTTCCAGGGTGTTTGAACTGTATGACACTTTTGGGTTTCCACCAGATCTTACTGCTTTAATATTGAAAGAGCGGGGTTTCAGTTTTGATGAAGCGGGTTATGATAGCGAGATGAAGGCGCAGAAGGAGCGTGCCCGCAGTG